>DAOUBA010000171.1:0-12413 GCA_034432855.1 Anaerolineae bacterium
TGTGCGTATGCCGGTGATAGCACGTTTCTATGGCATCATCATCAAAATGTACTTCAGCCAGAGCGAACACGGCATTCCGCACTTTCATGCCATCTATGGCGAGTACAACGCGGTCTTTGACATCCGAACACTTGAGATGATCGAGGGCGATTTGCCTGTACGTGCCCAAAGGCTGGTCAAGGAGTGGGCTACACAATATCAGCAAGAGCTGTTACAGATGTGGGATAGTAATGAGTTCAAACGCTTGCCAGGACTGGAGTAGGGAAATGGATGTGCCCCGGGTAAAGTCGGTTGTGCCTTTGAAAGACAGGTGCTTACTGGTGACGTTTATCAACGGAGTGCAAAAGATCTATGATTGCCAGAAGATTTTGGAACGTGATCGTTTTCAGTTGTTGAGGCACGAGGCGTTTTTTAAGGCGGTCAGAGTTGATCCGGGGGGGTATGGCATATCGTGGGATGATGAAGTGGATTTGAGCGAATACGAGTTATGGAACAATGGTGTTGAGGTAGGGGCAAGTGCGTTTTGTGGCGCGGAGAAGGTTGTTATGAAACAAGTGGAGCGCGGCTGACCTGTGCATGCCAGCCGACCCGCTCCGCTCGCGCTTCGCGGGCGATTGATGTAAGTCGTTAGGAGGAATGGGAATGGAGTATTACGAGGGAGTCGGACGGTGCAAGACGGCGACGGCGCGGGTGCGCCTGATGCCCGGAGGTTCAGGCACAGTCGTCGTCAATGACCGGCCGCTCGAGGCGTATTTCACGCGCGAAGCGGACGTGCATCGGCTCATGGAGCCGCTCGAGGCGACGGCAATGGCAAACCGCTTCGACATCAGCGTCAAGGTGCTGGGCGGCGGTATACACGGCCAGGCCGGGGCAGTGCGCCTGGGCATCGCACGTGCGCTGCTCAAGGCCGACGCTAACCTGCGGCCTATCCTGAGCAAGGGCGGCTTTCTCACCCGCGACGCGCGCGTCAAGGAGCGCAAAAAACCCGGGCTCAAGCGTGCTCGCAAGGCGCCCCAATACACCAAACGCTAGAGACTGGCGAGCGAACTATGTGGGGGCAGGGCAGAGGGTTGCCTTGCCCCTTTTGCGTTTCTGAGTGCATCACGTGGAGCAGATTGACAATTTGTACTATGCCCTATCGTGGGCATCCTCAGGAGTCTCTGCATGGGCACGATCACCATCGTTGGCCTGGGGCCGGGCGACCCGCGTCACCTGACACGGGAAGCCTGGCAGGTGTTAGAGAAGGCCGGTGAAGTCTGGTTGCGCACGCAACGCCATCCGACCGTCGCCGGGCTGCCGCCGCATCTGACGTTGCATTCCTTCGATCACCTTTACGAGATGGCGGAAGACTTTGCGCAAGTCTATGACGCCATCTCTGGCGAAGTGTTGCGGCTGGGACGGCGCCCGCAGGGAGTGGTATATGCTGTGCCCGGCCATCCTCTGGTGGGGGAGGCTACGGTCCAGCGCATCCTCACTCTGGCAGAAGAGGCGGGCCTGCCTGTGCGCCTTGTGGAAGGTCTGAGTTTCATCGAGCCGGTGCTCACCGCGCTACGCATGGATGCGCTGGCAGGTTTGCAGGTCGCAGATGCGCTGGAACTGGCAGCCTGCCACCACCCACCGCTTAACCCCGATATGCCGGCCCTGGTCGGGCAACTCTACAGTCGGGCGCTCGCCGCCGACGTGAAACTCACGCTGCTGAACCAATACCCCCCCGAGCACGAGGTGACGCTGGTACATACCGCCGGTACCACGGAGCAACGCCTGGTGCATCTGCCGCTTTGCGAACTGGATCGCCAGGATGACGTCGCGCATTTGAGCACGCTGTACGTGCCGCCGCTCGCAGGCGTTACCAGTTTCGAGGGCTTCCAGGAGACCGTAGCACACCTGCGGGCGCCGGACGGCTGCCCCTGGGATCGCGAACAGACTCACGAAAGCCTGCGGGGCAACCTGCTGGAGGAAGCGTACGAGGTCGTGGCAGCGATTGACGCGGGTGACGTGCAGGCGTTGTGCGAGGAACTGGGCGACTTGTTGTTGCAGATCGTGCTCCACACCCAGATCGCCACGGAGGAAGAAGAGTTCAGGATGGCGGCGGTCATCGCCGGCATTGACGCCAAACTCAAGCATCGCCACCCGCACGTGTGGGGCGAGCAGCAGGTGAGCGGCGCCGATGAGGTATTACAGCGCTGGGAGAGCCTGAAACGGAGAGAGAAGGGGGAGGAGCACTCGATCCTGGATGGTGTACCGGCGGCGTTGCCTGCCCTGCAGCAGGCCGATCTCTACAGCCGGCGTGCGGCGCGCGTGGGCTTCGACTGGCCTGCTATCGCTGGCGTGGCCGACAAGGTGCGCGAAGAGATCGCCGAACTGGAAGCCGCCAGCACGCCGGAGGAAAAGGAAGCCGAGTTGGGCGACCTGCTATTCGCCGTAGTCAACTGGGCGCGCTGGCTGGGGGTGGATGCGGAGACGGCGCTACGGCAGGCAAACGCCCGCTTTGCACGGCGCTTCCGCGATGTGGAATGCCTTGTCCAGGAGCGCGGACTGGATATCGCAGCGTTGACAATAGATGAGTTGGAGGCGTTGTGGCAGAAAGCTAAACTGGATGAGGTATAATAGTACCTTGTTCGCGGCAAAAGAATCTGTTTGGGTCCGGCTCGTCCGGGTTAGGCTCTGAAATGGCCGGAAGGGATGCCTATGAGTACCAGATCGTTCTTCCCAAAAGGATACGATGCCGATGCTATCCAGGTCTTTGAGGAACTGACGCAGGACTCTTTGCGCGTTCTTCTACCGGTTACCGTCGCGATCACCTGGGTCTGGGCGGCGTGCGTCATGCTGTTCACCGGGGGAGGGCACTTTCTGGACGCCCTCGCGCCGTTTGTCGTGATCGTGACGATCGCTGGTCTCAGCCATTCGCTGTCCAGAAAGCGCCTGAGCCTGGGAGTCCGGGTATACCTCGCGGGCCTTGCCATCGTCGTGACCTATATTGCTGTGGTCTTTGAGAGCCAGGCTGCGTTCTATCTCTACATCCTGGTCGTGTTGGTCACTGCCACGCTGACAGATTCTCGGTTCACGTTTGCTGCGGCTCTTGGGTGCATGGGGCTCGTGCTCGTCGTCAACAGAGTGAGTCAAATGCGGTTGCCGCTTTCAAACCTGGGGCCTCCGCTCGCTCTCATTGCGTTGACCGCGCTTGTGGCGTGGCTTGGTTCTCGGCGGTTGTTTATCGCGCTGGATTGGGCATTGAACATGACCCGCGAGGCACAAAAGAGCGCCGAAGAGGCGCGAAGACATCGCGGCGAGGTGCAGCGGGTGTTGAAAAGCCTCGACGAAGCCTACGTCCGCCTGGAACGCACCAATGAGGCGCTGGCGCTTGCTCAGGAGGCTGCGGCCCAGGCGTATCGCTTCAAGGCCGAGTTCGTCGCTAACGTCAGTCACGAGTTACGCACACCGTTGAATTTGATCGTGGGGTTCAGCGAGATGATGGCGACCGCCCCGGAGAGTTACGGCAATGCGACGCTGCCCAGCGAATACCGTGGAGACGTGATGGCGATCTACCGCAACGCACATCACCTTTCCGAACTGATTGACGACGTATTGGACCTCTCCCGGATCGAAGCGGGGCGCATGCCTGTGGTCAGGGAGGAAGTGGATCTGAGGGAGGTGGTGCATGAGGCCGCCGATATGGTACGCGGCCTGGCAGAAGCGCGAGGATTACGGCTAGAGGTGGACGTGCCGGACGAACTGCCACGGCTGCATCTCGACCGCACCCGTATTCGCCAGGTGCTCTTGAACCTGCTTACCAATGCCACGCGCTTCACCGACAAGGGCTGGATCCGCGTGCGTATCCGCGTCAAGGGACAGGAAGTCAGTGTGACCGTAGAAGATAGTGGGCGCGGCATCTCTTCCGATTGCCTTGCCCGAGCCTTCGAAGCGTTCAGCCAACTCGATGATGGTCAAATCCGTGAAGGGAGTGGATTGGGCCTCGCCGTGAGCAAGAGGTTCGTCGAATTGCTTGGGGGGAGGATGTGGATTGAGAGCGAGGTTGGACGCGGGACGACGGTGGGCTTTGCCTTCCCACTCCCGGAGGATGGGAAAGAGGTACGGCTATCTCGACTCACCGGCGATTCCCTCCCCAGGGATCAGGGGGAGCAGCCTCAGGTGTTGGTGTTGCACGATGATTCTCATGCCGTCGCGTTGCTCCGCCGGTACATCGAGGGTTACCAATTCGTGGCAGCCGAGACGACTTTCGAGGCCCAGGAGATCGTTCAGAGGACTCTGCCGGCTGCCGTGATCGTGGATACGGTCTGGGCCAGCCAGCGGGGTGTAACACCCGAAGGGCTGAATCTGCCGCCGACCACCCCGCTGCTAACCTGCCCATTGCCCAGCATGCGGCGACTGGGTGTCCTGTTGGGCGCTGCGGATTATCTGCCCAAGCCCGTGACGCAGGAAGACCTGCAACAGGCGCTCGCGCGATTGCCCCAGCCGCCCAAGACGGCCCTTGTCGTGGACGATAACCCGCACGTCGTCCGGCTCTTCTCGCGCATACTGCGGGCGAGCGATCCCTCGCTGCGCGTCTTGGAGGCTTTTGACGGCAGGGCGGGCCTGGAGATCGCGCGGTCGGAGCGGCCGGACGTCGTGTTGCTGGACCTGGTGATGCCGGATATGGACGGCTACGCCTTTCTGGCCGAGATAGCGAACGATCCAGCGCTGGCCCAGGTTCAGGTGATCATCGTCTCCGTGCACAGCATCGAACAGGAATCGGCACCACTCAAGGGAGAAGTGCGGGTGGCCCGCCAGGCGGATTTCTCCTTCACCGAGATCGCGCAACTCTTGCAGGCTACCCTCTCGGCTGTTACCCGGCAGCCCGTAATGGGCCCAGGTAACGTTGTAGCGTCGTCAGCAGCGCAACCTGGCTGATAGGCTTGGTGACGTAGGCGCTGGCCCCCATCGAGAGGGCCAACTGGGGCTCGTTCAGCACCGAGCAGACGACGACGGGGATGTGCCTGGTATCTGGAGAATCCTTGAGCCTTTGCAGGATCTCCCATCCGTCTTGCTGGGGCATCATGACGTCCAGCGTGATCACCTGGGGCTGCAATTCCGCTGCCAGGCGCAAGGCGTGTTCGCCGTCCGTCGCACCAACGACGGAGACCTTGTGTCCGCCGAGGTAGCGCTGGAATAGCGCAACGATGTCCGCGTTGTCGTCTATGACGAGCACGATCTGCCGGCCTGGAACGGGCAGCGAAATCTTGGCTTCCCACGGCCCATCCTGATCGTGGACCTCGAGGTACCCCCCTTGTGCCTCGATCAAGGCCCGGGCCACCGCCAGACCGATCTTGTCTGGATCCTGAGCGGCGGCCCCAGCGCCCGCCGGTTGCCGGGACATGCCGGACGGCTCCTCACGCACGTTGACCGTGAGATTGACGGGCCCTCGTAGTACGGTGATGGTTAGATTGCCCCCGCTGCGATACAGCGCGTGGCTCAAGAGGTTCAGAAATGCCTGGCGCAACATGACACGGTCGGCAATGACGGTCGGCCAGGCGTCCGGTGGAGGCATCTGAATTTGCGTGCCGGTCTGGCGGATGATGGGCGCCAGCAAAGCACGAACGCCTTCCAGGACCTCTCCCGGGTTCATCGGTTCGCTGATGCCGCCAGCCTGCCGGAGGCGATTGACCTCCGCCTGTACCGCTTCCAGACGGTCAGCGACGACGGGGGCTGTCTCGGGTGCAGGGTGGCCGGTTCCTTTCTCCCTCTGTATTCTGTCCCACAGCAGGCTGGCCACCGCCTTTATGCCCTTCTCGTGTTCCCGATACGTCTGCCGCAGGCTGAGCGCCAACTTGTCCGCGATCTCTTCTATGGAGAGGCCGTCTACGTAGCGGTACGTCAGGATAGCGTAGGCGCGTGCGGCTTTGGCCCGCTCGGGTTCGCGCATCTCCGGCTTGAGCATCTCGAGACATTCCAGCAGAATGCGTCGCACACCCTGCGCCCGCGTCACATAGTCCGGGCTGATGTCCAGATTCAGCATGGAAACCAGCGGATGGTTCTGCAGAGAGGCCGGATCGTAGAGGTGAGACAGTGCTCCATGCACCAGACGCACGAACTGGGAATCCGGGGTGCTCGTTTCTGGGCTTGTCAATGACCCTTCGCGCATTGGTCTCGAGTGGGAAAACTTGGCAGAGATATGGCACAAAAGGACTAGCGTCAGCGTCGTGAATGTGTTACACTATAAAACGCGCTAGTCCTATGAACTGTGGCGTCTGTGTCAGCGCACGTAGTGACGAGTGCGCCATACTTCGATTATAATGACATCTGGCCAGATGGCAAGTGTCTTTATGAATATCCCCCTGTTTGCAGCAGTCTTCCTCATCCATGCTTGTTCGTCATCATGCCACCAACAGGCGGAAAGGATTTCTTAGCCTGGCATTGCTTCTGGGCGTCGAGTGAACGCAGCGTCGGGCAATTATCGAGGGAAGGAGGTGGTGTGTTGTAGAGGGCGTTGAGGTTGCATTCGCGTTTTTCGGGTTTCAGTATAGTATATTAACATTAATTAGAAGGAGGAAACAAGAAATGACAGGCAAGACATTGAATCGTCGGGATTTCCTGCGTGCAGGCGCTCTGACTGTGGCAGGAGCGGCACTGGCCGGGTGTGCAACTCCCACACCACAGGTGGTGAGGGAGACGGTGCAGGTGCCGGTCGAAAAGACGGTGCAGGTTGTGGCGACCGTCCCGCCTGAGGGTCCAACCACCATCCGCTGGTTCATCGGCCTGGGCACGGGCACGAACCCGGAGCAGGTACCGGTGCAGGACAAGTGGGTGGAGCAATTTAACGCGCAGCAGGACGAGATCGAGTTGGTGCACGAGGTTGTCCCCAACGATGTCGCCTACGACACGCTCAAGACCCAGATCGCTTCCGGCAATCCACCGGACGTCGTCGGGCCGACGGGCCGCCGTGGCGCGAACGAGTTCCGCGGCTCCTGGCTGGACATGGACGATTACCTGGGAATCTATGACCTGAGCATCCTCAGCGAGGGCGCCATCGCAGGATGGCGGGATCCTGACCAGGGCCTGATCGGTATGCCGTTCGGTGTCTTCCCCTCGGCGCTCTACGTCAACTATGACCTGTTCGATGAGGCCGGCCTTCCCTATCCGCCCCAGAATTACGGCGACAAGTACGACGGTGAGGACTGGACCGTCGAGAAGATGAGCGAGATCGCCAAGGTGCTGACGGTGGACGCCAACGGGAACGATGCCACCAGCCCGAAGTTCGATCCCGAGAACATCGTCCAGTTCGGTTACCATCACCAGTGGACCGACGCGCGTGGTTGGGCCACCTTCTTTGGCTTCGGCAACTTTGTGGCCGCGGACGGCAAGACGGCGCAGTGCCCCGATCACTGGCGCCAGGCGTTCAAGTGGTACTATGACGCGATGTGGAAGACGTACTTTGCGCCCAACGGCCCGTATGCAAGTAGCGAGTTGCTGGCCAGCGGCAACCCCTTCAACTCGGGGAAGGTGGCGATGGCGCACTGCCATCTGTGGTACACCTGCTGCGTCGGTGCCGTGCCGAATTGGGACTATGGCATCATCCCCTCCTATAAGGGGAAGGTGACGGCCAAACTGCATGCCGACGTCATCAGCGCCATGAACACCACCAAGAATCCAGAGCAGGCCACACGGGTGGTCTATGAGATCGTCACCGCTCCTCAGCTGATCGGTGTATGGGGTGCCTTCCCATCGGTCATTGGCCTGCAGGCCGGCTTCTTCATCGAGAAGAACAAGCAGTTCCCGCAGGGCGTGAACTGGGACACCATCATGGCCGGGTTGGACTATGTGGACGTCCCCAACCACGAGGACTATATGCCCAACTTCTCGCAGGCGGATGACCGCGTCAAGGCCTTCACTTCCGCGATGAACGACACGGCCGATCTCGACGTGGATGCCGAGATTGACAAACTGGTCTCCGACCTGCAGGCGATCTTTGACGCTGCATAGTCGTAGTCTGTCTCTCAGACAGCGCGTTTGCAGTAAAGTTGTCGGATCATGCATGGGGCCAGTTCGGAGGCGGACTGGCCCCATGTAATCTTGAGAGGTGGATGTCCAGATGAGCATGTTTGCGGAAATGTCATCGGCGTGGAGAGCCCGGAGAGCTGCTCGTGAGAGGCTGGGGAAACTGGCCCAACGCGAGGCCGGCTGGGGCTTGCTCTTTCTCTCTCCGTGGCTCTTTGGTTTCCTGGTGTTCTACCTGTTGCCGATGGGCGCGTCGTTAGTTTTTTCCTTCACCAATTTCGACATCACGCGGCCGGGAGGCCCGCGTTTTATCGGCCTGGCCAACTATGTCCAACTCTTCCGTGATCCTCAGGTGCGCAAATCCCTGGTGGTCACCCTGCGGTTTATGTTCGTGGCAGCGCCGGTGGGGCTCGTGTGGCCGTTGTTCCTGGCCGTGTTGCTGAACGCCCGATCGTTGTGGGCCAAGCAATTCTTTCGCACGCTCTATTACCTGCCCTACATTGTACCGGTGGTCTCGGTAGCCTATATCTGGCAAGGCTTTTTGAACACCGAGACGGGGTGGATGAACCGGACGCTGGAAGCGCTGGGGATTTCGAACCCGCCGGATTGGCTGAACTCGGTGCGCTGGATCTACGTCGCCCTGATCCTCGTCGGTCTCTGGGGGGTCGGCGATTCGTTGCTGCGTCTACTCGGCGGCATGCAGACCGTGCCTGCCGAATATTACGAGGCGGCGCGGGTAGATGGCGCCAATGCATGGTACACGTTCTGGCACATTACGCTCCCCATGATCTCACCGATGCTCTTTTATAATCTGATCCTCCTGGTCGTCGGTCTCTTCCAGTACTTTGCTCTGGCGTGGATCCTGGGGGGGCCGACCAGCAATCCCAATGAGGCTACCCTCTTCTACAATGTGTACCTGTACAAACAGGCCTTTGTGTATTCGAACATGGGGTACGCTGCAACGCTGGCCTGGGTTCTGCTGTTCTTGGCGTTGGGTGTAACCCTGGTGCTGTTTGGGACGGCCAAATACTGGGTTTACTACGCTGCGGAGAAATGATCATGGTTACTCGACAGATGCGCCGCCTGTTGACTTTTTCCAGCATAACTCTGTTTGCCTTGATCCTGTTGGTGGCATACTTGAGTCCTTTCTCGTACATGTCCGTCACGGCGTTCAAGGACATTGCGCAGATCACCGATCCCAAGCAACCGCTGTTGCCGTTGAGCCCTGCGATCTACTCCTATCCGGGGGACCAGGTCACCTATTCCTATGCTTTCCAGGATCGCCAGGAGGAGGTCACGCTCAACCCGGGGGACACGTTCGAGGTCTATCGGGTGCCGGGCGAGGACGGCGCTATGCATGAATGGGCGCTTGTCGTCAAGCGTCGTGGCACGAGTTTTTTCCTCGACCCGCACAATGTCCAGAGGGGCCTGATCGCATGGCAGGGTGAGTGGCGAACGTTGAAGCCCGCGTATCAACTGAATCCACACTGGGAAAATTTCCGGCAGGCTTGGAATGAACTCAAATTCCCCCGTGTAATACGTAACACGTTGATCATTGCGATGGGAGGGGATATCGGCACTCTGATTTCCTGTATCCTGGTGGCCTATGGATTCGCGCGCTTCCGGATCCCGGGCAAGAACATTCTCTTTATCGTTCTGATCAGCACGATCCTGTTGCCCGGTCAGGTCACGCTGATCCCGACCTACACCTTTTTTGCGCGCATCGGCTGGGTGGGGACATTCTTGCCGCTGATCGTACCGCACTTTTTCGCCAACGCCTACAACGTGTTCCTGTTACGCCAATTCTTCATGACCATCCCTCCCGAAATGGACGAGGCAGCCATGATGGACGGCGCCGGTCCTTTCCGCACGCTGATCTCCGTGATTCTGCCTCAGGCCGTACCGGCAGTCGTGACCGTCGCGCTGTTCCACTTTTTGTGGGCGTGGAACGATTATTTCGGTCCGCTGATCTATTTGAGCACCCGGCGGGACCTGCAACCGATGTCGGTTGCCATCCAGTTGTACAATCAGCAGTACACCTTCCAGACGTTCATGATTCAGGCGACTGCCCTCATGGGGCTGGCGCTGCCGGTGCTCATCTTCTTCCTGGCGCAGCGTGCCTTGATGCGTGGCGTGGTGATCACCGGCGTCGAGAAGTAACCCGCGGTTCAGCCTCCTGCGGACTTATAAGATGGAGCACAATCGGGCCTCAAAAGTGGTCTTACGTTGGGGAAACGGCCTGCAGGAGGCTGGACTGAAACGGGCCGGTGTCCTTCTTTCCCTGCTCCTTATCTGTACGGCTTGCGCCCGCCCGAATCCGCTCCTTTTTACCCCGACCCCATCGCCTACCCCCGTTCCGGGGGTCTTGTACGTGGATAGCACACGGCGCCTGGGCCGTATTAGCCCCCTGGTCTACGGCACCAACTACGGGCCATGGATGGTCGTCCCCTACGATCTGCTCCCCCAGGCCGAGGCGGCCGGCATCACTTATCTCCGTTTCCCCGGCGGCAATTGGGGCGATCGGAACGACCTGCGCAAGTCCCAGATTGACCAATTCATCACGCTGGCCCGCCGCATGGGCGCCGAACCGAACATCTGCGTCCGCCTGCGCGGCGGCACGCCGGAGAAGGCGGCGGAATTGGTGCGCTACACGAACGTGGAGCACGGCTATGGCGTCCGCTACTGGAGTATCGGCAATGAGCCGAGTCTTTACTCCGACTATGACACGGAACGTTACAACGCTGAATGGCGCGCGGTCGCTGAGGCGATGCAGGCGGTTGACCCTGACATTCTGCTGATCGGCCCCGACATCCATCAATATACCGGAAATCCGGCCACCGATCCGAAGGACGCTGCCGGGCGTGACTGGCTGCGCGAATTCCTGTTGGCGAACGGGGATATGGTGGATATCGTCGCCGTTCACCGTTACCCATTCCCCGCCGGCATGACCAGCCCGCCCGCGACGATCGACGACCTGCGTGCCAACAGCCGCGAATGGGATACGATTATCCCTAACCTGCGAGCATTGGTGCGCGAGACGACCGGGCGCGATCTGCCGGTGGCCGTCACCGAGGTCAACTCTCACTGGAGCGGTGCTACGGGCGGGGAGGCTACGCCGGATTCGTTCTACAATGCCATCTGGTGGGGAGATGTATTGGGACGTCTTATTCGGCAACGAGTAGAGATCGTCGCCCACTTTGCTTTGCAGACCCAAATCGGTAGCGGTGGGTGGGGGCTTTTCGGACGTAGCGACATACGCCCGACTTATTATGTATACCCGATGTATAAACATTTCGGCGAAGAGTTGGTGTACGCCTCATCGGACGACGCCGATGTTTCCATCTACGCCGCGCTGCGCGACGACGGCAAGTTGACGATAATGCTGGTCAACCTCGCTCCGGAGGAGCGCACCAAGCCGCTGCACTTGGAGGGGGTTGGGCAACCTGTTCGGGCCGAGGTTTGGCTTTTCGATGCCCGGCATGCTGCCGAAAAGGTTGCAGAGCGATCGTTTTCGAGCGGCGAGGAAGTGACCTTGCCTGCTGCATCGCTTTCACTGTATGTGCTTTCTCTGCCTTAACTCCAACCCCCGTATGGCGATGTGGAGGGATCAATTAAAGTCGCAGTAGTCGGCGCCGGTTCTTCCTATACCCCCGAGTTGGTCCACGGCTTTCTGGAGCGCGTTCACTCCTTCCCCCTCCGCGAGTTGTGGTTGATGGACATTCTACCGGAGCGGCTCGAGATCGTGGGCGGGTTCGCCCGGCGTATGGTGCGTGCTCGCGGTGATCCTTTCCAGGTCTTCCTCACCCCTGACCGCCGTCTGGCCGTGAGCGGCGCCGATTATGTGATCGCTCAACTGCGGGTGGGGGGAATGCGGGCGCGCCGCGAGGACGAGTACCTGGGACGACGGCATGGTCTGATCGGTCAGGAGACGACGGGTGTGGGTGGCATGGCCAAGGCACTGCGCACCATCCCGGTCATCCTGGACGTCGCCCGCGACATGCAGGCACTGGCCCCTGGTGCACTGCTGGTGAACTTTACCAATCCCGCCGGCCTGATCACCGAGGCGGTCACCCGCTATGCCCCCGACGTGCCGGTAGTGGGGGTGTGCAACGCGCCGATCACGTTCAAGATGAGCGTCTTGCGTCACCTGGAAGAACGCCATGGCCTCAAGATCGCCCCGGAGCAGGCCGAACTCCAGACGCTGGGGTTGAATCATCTTTCCTGGCACCGCGGCTTCACCGTTGATGGCGAAGAACTATGGCCGCGGATTCTCGAGGGCTATGTGGAATCGCTCCACGCCAGCCCTGAGCCGGAATGGGAGCCGGAACTGATCGCGATGCTGCGGATGATTCCCAACTACTATCTTCAGTACTATTACCATACCGAGCACAAGATCGTGGCGCAGCAAAAGTGGCCGCCCT
>DAOUBA010000172.1:0-12588 GCA_034432855.1 Anaerolineae bacterium
TGCCCTGGCAACCTGGGGAGCCGGCCGGGCTGACGTGCCGGTATACATCGCCGGTTACATTGCCACGGACCTGCCGGTACTCCTGGCCGCGCTGCTCGTTCCCATCGCATATCAGAACCTGAATCGGCCCGGCCATTGGGCCTGGGTTGCGACCGGCGCCGCGTGGTTCGCCGTCGTACTGGGGCTGCACGTCCTCTTGGAACCTGGCGTGGTCGCCCCCGTGGCAGTGCTGGCACGGGGTGGCTGGCTGATCTTTGCCGGTTTGTTGGTCTTCCTCTCCGCCCACTGGACAATCACGGCCCGCTTGGGTTTCTACCGTAACCGGGGGATTTACTGGTTGGGGTTGCTCATCCTGCTGTTGGCCGGCCAGGGCTTGATGTGGGTGAGTGTTCGGTGGATCGAGGCTTGGCTGGCGTTGCATCTTCTGGGGACGGCCGGCACTGCTGTCTGCGTCACGACTCACAACCTGCCGAACGTCAAGGGCGTGTTGCGCGCTGCCAGTGGCTACATCGTACTTACAGTGACGACGGCGCTGCTCCTGCTGGCAGGGCTGCTGATCGGCCAACTCTTGTTGCCGATGTGGAGCGATTTCTCTTCCATTCTCATCGGCAGCGCAGTTCTGGCCATCGTCCTGGCGCTGGTCTATCAGCCGTTTCATCGTTTCATATCCTGGTCCATAAACCGGTTGATGTGGGGGAATGAGCGCGATCTGGATCGGATCGTGCGTGAGTATGCGCGCACCATCAGCAACCTGCTCACTTTGGAACAACTGGCAACGGTGGTGATGGGCACCATCAACGAAGTGCTGGGAGTGCAGCGGGGCATGCTCGTCGTCGCATCGAAGGCCGAGTACCAGGTCATGCTGCGTGTGATCGAAGGCATGGGGCGTGTCGAGAACAAGGAGACCACGCTGGCGCTCAACAGCCCGACTCTGCTCTATTTGATGAGGTGCCGGGAGCCTTTCTCGCAGTATGACCTGGAGCATCACCCCGACCTGCAGAATGCGCCGGATGTGGAACGGGCTTGGCTACGGACGCTGGACGCGGAGATCTTTGTTCCGATTCTCGCACGTGATCGCCTGCTGGGGCTGATAGCGTTGGGTCCTAAGCGGGGAGGGGAGCCCTACGGGTCTTGGGATGTGGCGTTTCTCACCACGCTATGTGAGCAGACGAGTGTGGCCCTGCAAAACGCCTATCTGTTCGACGAGATGCGCGGCCTCTATAACCGGATCAGCCGTTTAAACGAAGACCTGCGCGAGGCCTATAGCCGATTGAAGAAACTGGATCGGGCCAAGTCCGATTTCCTCTCCATCTCCTCGCACGAGTTGCGCACGCCGCTCACGGTGATCCAGGGCTACGTGGACATCATGGAGGAACTGGCCTCCAATCGTGCCTTGACCCCGGAGCAGATGCTGGAGATCATCCACAACTTCAGGGCTGCCCTCGAGCGGTTGGCGATCGTCGTCACGGCGATGCTCGATGCCTCACAGATCGAGGTCAAGGCGCTCGACTTGCACTTCACTCCCACGACACTGAATGCCGTGATGGCCATGGCGCTGGGGCCGTGGCGGGAAGCGATCGCGGAACGGCATCAGGAATTGACCGTGGAAGGGATCGAGAGTATACCCCCGATCGAGGCCGACGTGCAACGGCTTTGCCAGGCGTTCGGCAACATCATTTCCAATGCTGTCAAATACACCCCTGACGGCGGCAAAATCTCTATCCGTGCCGATATGGCGGATGATGGTGAGCATTTCGAGGTCGTTATTGCCGACACGGGTGTGGGGATTGACCGCGAAGACCAGTTGCTGATCTTTGAACCGTTCTACCGCCTGGGCAACCTGTTACGGCACTCGACCGGGGAGACCAAGTTCCAGGGGGCTGGCCCCGGCCTGGGCCTGCACATCGCCCGCGGGGTGATCGAGGGGCACGGTGGGCGCATCTGGGTGGAGAGCGAGGGGCACGATGAGGAGCGTTGCCCAGGAAGTGCTTTCCACATGTGGCTGCCGCTGCGTCCGGTTTCTGTCTGAGTGCTCTATTCCCTCAGTCTTCCCAGCGCAATCACCGCCGGCGGCCAATTCGGGTGATAGCGTAACGCCGTCTCAAAGTCGGAGTACGCCCTGGCGATTTCCCCTTGCGCCAGCCGCGCCATCCCGCGCCAGTAGTAGGACTCTTCCAGATTGCTCGTCGTTGCTAGCGTGGCATTGGCGAGCGCGATGACGTCCTCATAGCGGCCTGCGGCGTAGTAACTTTCGTAGGGGCCGAACTGGTACCACAGCATACGAAAGTGCAGGCCCAATTGCCGTGCCTTATCATAAGCGTTTGCGGCCTCGACGTGCCGTCCCAGCGAGGTCAGGCTGGTTCCGGCGCTGAACCAGGAGAAGGTCACCCAATCTGAACAGGCAGTGTAGGCCACGCAAGAGTCGGGGGGATTCTCGATTTCGGCGAGGGCCGTCGCCAATGCTCGCTCGTACATTGCCGCCTCGTTCATATCCTCCCCCAGCGCGGCGACCAGACTCTCCCATCGCTCCGGGGCATAGATCACCAGGTAGACGCGATTGAAGACGCGCCACAACTCGTCCAGTTCTTGATATCCGATCGGGATGTCCGGCCCATGCAGTGAGTCGTAGGTGATGAACTGCTGCATTGTATCGTCGTAGCCGATGAGCAACCGGTAGTGGCCGAGTTGGTCGCGGGCGTCGCGCACGTACCAGGTCTCGACGATGACCGGAAAGCCGGCGTTTAGGAGCGCCTTGAGCCGGTCGAGGGTGCCGCCTGCGCGCACGATCGCGCCCAGGCCCAGGCTGCGCAGGTATGCCTCCATCTCCCACGGGCTGACGTTCTTGTCTTCTGGGTCAGGCCTGAGCGCCCGGGCAACGTCGTATTGGGTCTCCTTGCGTCCCCAGTAGGAGAGCGCCATGGCCAGGGTCGCCGGCCCGCAGTTGTTCCACGCCTGCCGTTCGCTACGCAGACCGGTGAGGACGAGACGGGGCGGCAGGGTGGGGGTGGGAGTGGAGGGTGGTGTGGGAGTAGAGGTGGGTTGAACAGTAGGCGGGGCAGTTGGTTGGTGTGTGGGTTGGATAGTTGGTGTGTTTGTTGGTTGGACGGTGGGTTGGATGGCTTGTAGGGTGGGGGGCCGAGCAGTAGGAAGAGTATCGGGGTGGGGGTTGTGACGCAATCTCTGAAGTGGCTCTGGGAGAAAGTAAGCGTAGCGGCCCGGCAGCGCACGAATGATGGCGACAAAAGCCAGCAGGCAGATGATTGCAAGTGTCAGCGCGACGACCAGGGCGATTGCATAGCGCGATCTGGGCATGTCTTCATCATACCAGGATTCGGCACGCGTGACAAGGCGAAGAGAGAAGTCCTTTGACCAAAGGGTGGCCCTGGGGTATAATGCGTATCACAATTGTTTGCACGACGCCCCGTCAGCGTGGAGCAGGCGGGTTTGTTTTATGATGGAGAAGAGGTCTATGGTGACAAGGCAGCGTTTTTCACGGGCGATCTCTCGGCGGGACTTGCTTAAAATGGCTGTGGCAGCGCTGTTGGCCGGGTGCGGCAGGCAATTGCCCGCCATGCCCACTCCGGGCGAGAGCGAGGAACCGACTGTCACGCCGACCGGCCTGCCTGTACCGACGGAAAGCCCCAGTCCTACACTTGCACCTGCCGCCGACCAGCCAGCACCGTCTGCGCCGACCGGCAACCAGCCCTACCTCGCCGTGGCTCGTGGTGCGGACCCGGCGGCGATCACGCGGACGGCCGTAGCCGCGCTGGGCGGCATCGGGCGCTTTGTCAAACCCGGCGCCGATGTGATCATCAAGCCCAACATCTGCGTGGACTATCATCCGCCGGAATATGCTGCGACGACCAACCCCATCGTCGTGGGCACGCTCGTGGCAATGTGCCTGGAGGCCGGCGCGCGGCGCGTGCGCGTGATGGACACCCCGTTCGGCGGTACGCCCGAATCGGCCTATGTGGTGAGCGGGATCAAAGATGCCGTGGAGGCGGCCGGCGGCGCAATGGAGGTGATGAGCCGGGTCAAGTTCGCCAGGTTCGAGATTCCCGATGGCAGGGATATTACCGCATGGGACATCTACCGTGACGTGGTCGAGGCCGATGTGCTGATCAACGTGCCCATCGCCAAGCACCACTCGCTGGCCCGGTTGACCCTGGGTTGCAAGAACTTGATGGGTGTGATCCTCAACCCCAACCGGTTTCACCAGAATCTGGGTCAGCGCATTGCCGACCTGTTGAGCCTGGTGCGCCCGACACTGACGGTGGTGGACGCCGTGCGCATCCTGGTCGCCCATGGGCCCACCGGCGGCAGCCTGAACGACGTGCGCGAGATGAATACGGTCGTCGCCAGCCACGACACCGTCGCCGCCGATGCATACGCGGCCACCCTGTTCGGCCTGACCGGCGCGGATATTGCCTACATCAAGGCAGCGGCAGATATGGGATTGGGGACACTCGACCTGAGCAGCGTCAGGGTGGAGGAAGTCGGTGTGTAGAAGATGCAAGAGGCAGGAGACAAGAAGCAAGAGGCAAGACGATCTTGCATCCTGCATCCTGCATCTTGCATCCTGCATCTTGCTCCCTATTCTGCTCTCAGGATGCGGTGGAACCGAGATTGTGTCACTGGCCGATGCGCTGCCAGGTGCAAACGTGATCCCTGGCTGGGCGATAGCCCGCGCCGTAAGAACCTTTGACTCCGAGACGCTGTATAACCTGGTGGATGGCCAGGCCGATTTTTTCTTCGCCTACGGCTTCGAGCGGGTGGCCGTGCAGCGTTATCAGAATGCAGATGGCGTGTCTCTCAGTGTTGAAGTGTGGCAACTGGCAACACCCGCCGACGCCTATGGGCTGTTCACCGCCCGCATCGCCGGGGAGCCGATCGCCGTGGGCAACGGGGGCGATACCGACCCCCGCCGGCGGATCGCCTTTTGGCAGAATCGCTACTATGTGAGCGTGAACGCGCTGCGGCCCGTCCCCGACGCCGACCTGTTGGCTTTTGCGCAGGTCGTCTCGCTTGTGTTGCCCACCGGTGGGGAACCTCCTGCGGTGGTGAATCGCCTGCCGCGTGAAGGGCTCGTGGCGCGCAGCCCACTCTTCTTTCACCAGGAACTCTCGATCCAGGACCGGCTGTGGTTGGGCGGCGAAAACATCCTGGGGCTGAGTCAGGAGACGAATTGTGTGCTCGCGCAATACGATCTCGGCGGCGTCGCGGTGCAACTGCTGCTGATCGAATACCCCGACGCAGCACGTGCGACAGCGGGGTTGGCGGCGTTGCAGGACGGTGAGCTGGAAGGTCTGCTGGCCGCCAATGCGCGCGGCAATCTGCTGGCCGCCGTCCTTGGCGATGCAGATGTCGCCGCTGCTGGCGAGTTGTTGGCCAGAGTCTTGCAGTAGGAGGTCGTGATGCAACCCAACCCCGTGATGAAGAAACTGGGCTTGGCGCCCACTGACCGCGCCGTCGTCATCCACGCCGACGACATCGGGATGTGCCAGGCCTCGCTTACGGCCTGGGCTGACCTGGTGGACTTTGGCCTGGTCTCCTCGGCAGCGACAATGGTGCCCTGCCCCTGGTTCCCGGCCGTGGCCGCCTACTGCCGCGAACATCCCGGAGTTGACCTGGGCGTGCACCTGACGCTCACCAGCGAGTGGGATGCTTACCGCTGGCGGCCGCTCTCCACGTGCGCTCCCGCCTCTGGGCTGCTGGACGACGAAGGCTATTTCCCGCGCCGGGCAGAGCCGATCCAAGAGCGCGCAGATGCAGACGCCGTTCAGCGAGAAATCCAGGCCCAACTGGAGCACGCCCTGGCAGCAGGGATTGATGTGACACATATTGATAGCCATATGGGCACGGTGCTTCATCCCCGGTTCGCCTGGGGCTACGTGCAACTCGCGCTACAGCACCGGCTGCCGTTCATTATGGTGCGTCTGGACGAGGCGGGGTACCGTGAGATGGGGTTGGATGAGGCCGGGGCCGCGTTTGCCGTGCAACTGGTGGCACAGTTGGAAGCGCAGGGCGTGCCGATTTTCGATCGCATTGCCATGCTGCCGCTGGATCAGTCATTGGACCAGATGGATGTGGCGAAGAGGATGTTCGACGAACTCCCGGCGGGGCTGAGCAACCTCATCATCCACCCTTCCGCCGATACGCCCGAGTTGCGCGCCATCACGCCCGACTGGCCCAGCCGCGTGGCCCACTATCGCGCCTTCACCAGCGAGGAACTGCGCGTCCACGTCCGAGATTCCGGTGTGCACGTGATCGGCTACGGCGCGCTGCGCGATCTGATGCGGGAAGAGCAGTAATGAAGCGTACGTGGTCATTCTGGCGGCGCGTCCGCCAGGCTGTCCAAATCCTGTTCTTTGCGCTGTACGTCTATCTGCTCTTTGCCGCGCTGCAGCGGCGGGCGGCCTTTCCGTTGGCCGATCTCTTTTTCCGCCTCGATCCGCTGGCGGCGCTGGCGGCCATGCTGGCCGATCGCGCCTGGATCCCTCGCCTGGCGCTGGCGCTGGTGACGCTGGCACTGACGCTACTCTTGGGCCGCATCTGGTGCGGATGGATCTGCCCGCTGGGCACGCTCCTCGAATGGGTGCGCATCCCGGTAGGGACGCGGTTATTGCGCCCCTATCGCCCGGTTAAGAACGTTCTGTTGCTCCTCATCCTGACGGCCGCGCTGTTGGGCAATCTCTCGTTGCTGATCTTCGACCCGATCACGCTGCTCACGCGCACCATGACGACGGCAGTCCTGCCCATGTTGAATCGCGCTATCACTGCCGTCGAGCAGACGTTATACCCGGCCGGTTTCTTGCGTCCGGCGATAGACTGGATCGAGCGCGTATTGCGCGGGCCAGTATTGCCGGTCTTGCAGCCGGTGTTTGCGCTCAACGTCCTGATCGCGATCCTCTTTGCTGCTGTCCTTGGGCTCAATGCGCTGGCCGATCGCTTCTGGTGCCGTTATCTATGTCCGCTGGGCGCGCTCCTGGGGCTACTCTCGAAGGTGGCGCTCCTGCGGCCGGTGATCGGCACGGCCTGCAACCGCTGCGGCCAGTGCGTGGGGGTGTGCCGAATGGACGCGATCGAGGAGTATGAGATTGTCCCCGGCGAGTGCACCGTCTGCCTGGATTGTCTGGCAGCCTGCCCGGAGGGTGGGATTGCGTTTCGTTCCCCTCTGCGCCCCGACCGGCGGCGCGAATTCGATCCGACGCGGCGACAGGTCTTGGTTTCGCTGGCGGCCGGGGCGGCAGGCGTGGCGCTCTTGCGCAGCAGCATTGAGGTCCAAAATCCTCATCCGCGATTGATTCGCCCGCCAGGCGCCCAGGACGAAGAGGCGTTCCTGGCCCGCTGCCTGCGCTGTAGCCAATGTATGAAGGTCTGCCCGACCTCCGGCTTGCAGCCGACGCTCTTGGAGGCCGGGTTGGAGGGGCTGTGGACACCGCGCCTGGTACCGCGCCTGGGTCATTGCAACTATGGCTGCAACGCCTGCGGGCAGGTCTGTCCTTCGGGGGCGATCCCGCCGCTCGATCTCGAACGGAAGCGGCGGGCTGCCATCGGCATGGCGGTGGTGGATCGCAACCGCTGCCTGCCGTGGGCATACGGTGTGCCGTGTATCGTCTGCGAGGAGATGTGCCCCGTGCCCAACAAGGCGATCCGGCTGGAGGCGGCGACGGTGCTGAACGCGCAGGGCGAAGAGGTCACCGTGCAGCGGCCCTATGTCCTGCTCGACCTGTGCATCGGCTGCGGCATCTGCGAATTTCAATGCCCGATGGCTGGCGAGGCGGCGATACGGGTGTATCGCAGGTAGGGGGTATCAAATCTCACCCGGCATCCGCAAAGGCCACTTCCAGTGCGCGGCGGCTCACCGTGCGGTACACATCTTTCATCTGTGCCCAGAATGTCCGCGCGTCCAACCCCTCAAACTCTGGTGCGCCCAGCCGCTTGAGCAACGCCATCTCCACCTGGGGTTCTCCGATCTTGAACGTCAGGCTCTCTGCCTCAGGCCCGATCTTCCAGTAGTCTTCCAGAGTTTGTGTGAGAGCAGCCACCTCGACCGCTTCGATGGTTTCGGGCACGTAAGCCGGCTCGCCGACCGGCTCTGCCCCCTGGATGCGGCGTTCGCGCAAGGCCGCGATGACGGCGTCCTTGTCCCGCCCGCGCAATTGGAAGAGCAGGAACGGGTCTTCGTCGAAACGCTCTCCCAGGAGGTAATAGACAGCAGCGATGTGTTTGCACGGGTTGGCCCAGTCGGGACAGGAGCAATCGGTTTTCAGATCGCCCTGCGAAGACGGGAAGAGCGGGACATTGACGGCAAAGACCTCCAGCACGTGCGGCGCGGGGGACTGATCGGCCTTTGGGACCTGGTTTTCGGGGAACAGCGCCCGGCAGACGGGCGGCATAGCCTGCGCCAGCACCTTTAGCCGCGCCCGGTCTTCGGGATTGTCCAATAGCAGCAACCATACGGCGCGGTAGCGGCCATCGCTTTCCGCGACGCCGGGGAGGACTTGATGATGGGCCAGGAACTCGAGGCCCATCTTGGCGATCAATCCCCAGTAGCGCAGGTCAGCGCCCCATCGGCGATCTTCCGTCTGCCGGAGCGGAAGCGTCGCCAGAAGGTCGAGGGCTGTCAGGGTGTCGAGCGCCAGTCCGGGTATCTTCCAAGGAGCGAGATGGGGTTCGCTCTCCTCTTCGAGGTCTGGTACCGGAGCCAGCCAGGGTGGCAACAACGGGCCGCGCGTGTTCGAGGGGAGCAAGGCCACGCGCGCTGTGGCAGGCGCGTCGGCCCACGCGCCGGAAGGGGCCTGGGTCTCGAGGGCCTCGCGTAACCGCTCCGGCGATGCAGCGTGGGGATGCGGCGGCACACGGGAGCGGCGGCCGCGCGGCGGAGCGGTGATTTCCGCCGACTCGGCCCAGATGAAAAAGGCGCCTTCCGACCAGGTGCCGTGGAGGACGAGCGTATGGCTCTCGTCTGAGGGCTGCTCCGTCAGACCGTTTTCGCTGCGCATTGCCGGTGGCATGATACACGGCTTTCGGCAGATTGCAACCCGGCCCGTGCAGGCAGAACGCCTGTGACAACTGGACGTATGTATCAGTTGGGAGCAGGGCTTTTCATATCAGGCGCGAGGCGAAAGCCATCGCGCAAGGCCGATGTGGGGCAGCCTTTCCAGGCTGCCGACAGCCTGGAAAGGCTGGTTCCGCGACAGGCTGGAAAGCCTGTCCCACGTCCCCGGTCAGACCAGGGCGTACAGGGATTGCGCTCTCCTATGGAGCCGGGTTCACCACCCGCCCGACGAAGAGAATCGCGCCGGTCTCCAGGTCGTGGATGAGGAAGATGAAGGGACAGTCAACGGTGACCGTAACGGGCGATTCGGGCATCGCTGTTACTTCTATCACCACCGCTGTGGCTGCAGCGGCCTCGGTGCCAGCCTCGTCAACCGAGACGAATGCCTTGTGCAGAACATCGCCGATGTAGAGGTCGCGAGCGCCGTTCATACCCGAAAAGTCCGCCCGGTCGGGCGTAAAGGCGTCCGGCATCCCCATCGCCTGCAGGGCCTCGGTCAGGCTGAAGGCCGATTCGACCCGGAAGCGGGGCAGCGTGAGGGCAACCTGCTGATAGGTCAGGTTCTCCAGGATCGCCTCTACCCGCCCGGCATCCAACGCATCCTCGAATGCCTCAAACCGGCCTGCTTGAGGGAGGAGGACAACCATCGCCAGTTCATGGCCGTCGTAGGGCAGTTCTACTGCCTGGTAGCCTTCTCCTTCTGCGTAGCGTAGTCCCGTCGTTTGTTGCATCATCGGCACCACGACCTCACCGCCGTTCAGCAGGTAGAACGGCCCGTCAGTGGTCAGGTCCGCTTCGAAAGGCCTGGCCCAGGCGGCGTTGAAGTAGATGGCGTTGGTGAGCACCAGCCTCGTCAGGACGTCGATCACGCCTGGCGGGATCAGGTCCTGAATTCGGCCCTCCGTCTGGTCGCTGACCCAGTCGTTGATGGTGACGCGAGCGGCTTCAGGGTCTTGGGCGAAGTCCAGCAGGCGTAGGCCGGCGCCATAGTTCTGGGCGAGAGTGTCGAGGAATTCGGAGAGGAAGCGGTAGCCTTGCTGTCCCCAAATCGCATTGGCGATGTTCAGCCGGAAGCCCTGGTCGTCCTCGCCCTGAGCCCCTTCACCCCGGCTGGCGAGCGCCAAATCCAGAGCGTTGAAGGCGGGATGGAGACGGTCCCCGGGGAGGGTGAAGTGGAGAGTAGCGGCCATCTGCCGCTCGGTCTCGCCGCGAGCGCCGGCATGGGTCATCGCCAGTGCCAGCGAGATGCTATAGGGGGAATAGAACAAGTTGCCCTCCTCCACGCGCAGGACGCGATAGAGGTCAAGGGCGAAGGCGCGATTGCCGGAGGTGAGTTCCGCCAGGTCGGAAGCGGGCACGTCGGGCGTGGTCGTCCGCGGTTTATCGGATTGGGCCATCACCAGACCCCCTTCCGGGCGGGCGCAGCCGGCCACCAGACCCAACAAGAGGATTCCTAACACCAGATTCTGTCGAATGGTTTTCATTTCTTCTGTCTCCTTGTCTGTAGAGTCCTGTTTTTCTGGACGTATGGAGGGCACGGAAAGTTCCCGCCCCCCAACCGAAACGCACCCGTTCACAGCAGCGCGGTTGGGAATGCGCGGCATTTGTGGTAGAATTCCATCAACAGAGCAGAGCATAGTGGTGAACGAATATGAATCGAAGACTATTGCACCTTGACCCGGCTGCACGGTGTTGGCGACTTGAAACACTTCGGGTTGAGCGACTGGACAAGGATCCGCGCGAGGACTATTTCGTCCTCAGCGGCGAGACGTTGTGCCAGTACCTCTTGCGCCGCGATCCGCAGACGCTGATCATCGCGCGCGGGCCGCTGCCGTTCATCTCCGGCAACAAGGCCAGCGTGGGGTACATCTCCCCGCTCACGGGACTGCCGCACTATAGTTTCGTCGGCGGGCGGGCGGCGGCGCAGTTGCTCAACCTCGGCCTGGATGCGATCTGCTTTCAATCTCCAGCCCCCAATCCTCCCATCGTAGTCGTCGGCGGTCGCGCCCCCAACCTCACCGTCGAGTTCAAGTCCGCCGCTGATCTCCCCTCCGGCCAGCGTAGCGCCTACTACTGGCTGCTGGAACGCGAGTTGGGCGGCGACAGCCACGCCGGCAGCGTCTTTACCATCGGCGAGGCAGCGCGGCTGGGGTATCTTTCGGCCAACCTGGCCGTGGAGGCGATCTATCACGCCGGTCGAGGTGGGGCCGGGCTGGTCTTTTCGCGCTTTGCCGCGGCGCTCTTGTTGCGCGGCGAGCCGCTGGAGGCGATGGAATTCTTCGCCGGCGTCTCCCCTCCTCCGCTTGCGGGGGAGGAGCCGGGGGTGGGGGCTTTCGCACGCAATCCCAATGCCGCCATTGCCCGGCTCGTGGACAGGCACTGCGCGCGGATGATGTGGCCGGCTGGCGGCACCATCGTCAAATTGTTCGCCACTGGTGCAGACCCGCAGGGCAAGAACACGCTGCCGGCCTGGAACGCGCGGCGTCTGGGCTACCCTCTGGCGGACCTGGGCAGCCCGCGCGTGCTAAGGGCAATCCGCCAGGGGCATACCGGCTGCCATTGGTGTCAGGTGGACTGCCGCCACTGGCATTGGGTGCCGGCGGACTATGCTCCCGGCGGCCAGGACATTTTCCTCGACGATTTCGAGCCAACCTACGCCATCTTTGCGATGCTCGGCCTGACTCCTGCGGAAGACACCTTCCAGGCGCGGCTCGACCTGCGCGCCGAGGTGGACCGGCGGCTGATCCTGCCGGTCGAGCAGATGGGCTGCGACGTGATGAACGTTGGCCTGGGGTTGAGCGCGCTGTTCGAGGGGGTCGAGCGAGGCATCATTCCGGCGTCAGAAATCGGGTTTCTCCAAGAAACCCGATTTCTCCCGACGCTGGATGCGGCGGTGCGGGCGGTGGAGATGCTGCGCTCCGGCGAGGCGGCTCGCTATCCGGCCCTGCGCGCCGTCGGCGATGGGCCACAGGCGCTGGCCGAACGGTATCCGGCGATGCGAGACATCGTCTTCACCGGCGGCAAAGGCACGCTGGGCAACGCCGGCCATGCCAATGAGTGGCTAAGTCAAATTGCGCCGCTTCACTCCCATCTAGCAAGCCCTCAATTACCACATGCCCATCAGCGTAGACGTTTACCCGATTACACAGTGCCCTTAGGATCTCCTGACGTGTCTCCAGTACCCGTATGCGCTCCTCATCCGACAGCTCTTTGAGTTCCTCCGGCGTCTGATCAATCTCCGGCAATACCTCTTGGAGTGTGAGCATCAGTTCTGCAGTGTAGTCCAACCCCGATTGTATCTTTTCGGTGTTGTCACGCAGTTCCTGCAGCCGGGTCAGTTCCTCTTGCCAATACTGCCTGGCCTCTTCGGTCTCCTTCATTCTCTGATCGAACTCTGCCTCCGATATCTTGCTGCGCGCGGCTTGCCTCTGGAAGAACGCGCGCTCCTGGTCAATTTCGGATACCCTACGACGTGCGTGGGCAATCTCGCTGTTCATGCTGTCGCTCTGTGCTTGCAGTTCTGTCTG
>DAOUBA010000173.1:0-7657 GCA_034432855.1 Anaerolineae bacterium
GCGGATCCGCGGCGCGTCGCAGTCGCCGGTGTTGGCCGAGTGGATCTCTATGGCATCGGGAGGATACTGCTCGATGTCTATCTGAATCGTCTCGTGAAAGCGGAAGGGGTGTGCAAGAACGAGCACCCCATCCCGCTCACGCACGAAGCGGAAGAGCGCCGGATATGCCCACTGCTGCGCCTCCAGCGCCGGATCGTGAACACCCAGTACGAGCACATCTTCCCCCTCGGCCACCGACAACTCGATCCCACCAAAGACGCGAAAGGGCGCGTACTTGTGGTTCAACGCCATCAAGCGCTCCGCCGGGACCAGCCGCTGGTGGTCGGTGAAGGCCAGGCCATCGAGGCCATACGCCATTGCAGCCTCGATCATCTCTTCTTCTCCGGACCGCCCGCAGGGGGAACGCTCCCGGGTGTGGACGTGCAGGTCAATCTTCATTGGCATGCCGTGATCGGTAGGGCAAGGCATTCTACGGTACGAGTTGCTCTTATCCTCTGTTTCCACATACAGGAAGGCTATGGCAGGCATCCTGGTCCCTTGAATGCCTTGCCCTTACGCCATCGCGGCGATAATCGCGTCGGCCATCTCCTGGGTGCCGACGGCAGTGGGGTCGTCGCGGTGGGGCTTCAGGTCGTAGGTCACGTAGCGGCCCTCGGCGATGACCCGGCGTACGGCGGCCTCGACACGGTCGGCGGCCTCGATCTCTCCGAGATGGCGCAACATCAACACGCCGCTCAGGATTGTGGCTGTGGGGTTGGCCTTGTTCTGCCCGGCGTATTTGGGGGCAGAGCCGTGCACCGGCTCGAACATCGCCGCGTCCTCGCCGATGTTGGCCCCCGGCGCGACCCCCAGGCCGCCCACCAGCCCGGAGCACAGGTCGCTGAGGATGTCGCCGAAGAGGTTGGTGGTGACAATCACGTCGTACTCCTGCGGACGCTGCACCAGTTGCATGCACATGTTGTCCACGATGCGATCGTTGAACTCGATGTCGGGGTACTGCTCCGCCACCTCGCGCGCCGTCCGCAAGAACAACCCATCGGTCAGTTTGAGGATGTTGCCCTTGTGCACCGCTGTCACCTTACGACGGCCATTGGCGCGAGCGTACTCGAAGGCAAAGCGCACGATGCGCTCGCTGGCACGGCGTGTGATCAGCCGGATCGCTTCAGCGGCCTGGTCGGGGATGACGACGTGCTCGATCCCGGCATAGAGCCCCTCGGTATTCTCGCGCACTACGATCAGATCAACGTCCCGGTATGGCCCACGCACACCGTCCATGGACCTGGCCGGGCGCAGGTTGGCGTATAGTTCGAGCGCCTGACGGATGGCGACGTTGACGCTACGAAAGCCGGTGCCCACGGGCGTGGTGATGGGGCCTTTGAGCGCGACCCTGCTGGCGCGAATCGAATCGAGCACCTGTTGGGGTAGCGGTGTGCCGTACCTGTCAATCACGTCGGCGCCGGCCTCCTGTACGTCCCACTCGAAGGGCACGCCCGTCGCCTCCAGCACCCGTCGCGCGGCCGTCGTCACCTCCTTGCCGATGCCATCACCGGGAATCAGCGTAACGCGATAAGGCATTCTCATCCTCCAAATTGGGGATTAGGGATTGGGTATTAGGGGCTTTGCGATGTTCCCCCTGAAACTAATCACTAACCACTAATCACCAATCCCTTCACATAGTTCAACAACCCGCCCGCCAACACGATCTCCACCTGGCGCGGAGTCAGGCTGCATGTCGCTTCGAAAGCCGTGCCCTGCGTGAGGTTGCGGACGGTCAGGGATCGGCCAGCCCGCAGCGCAGCGTGGACGTCCGCGATCTCCCACTCGTCGCCCTGTTCCAGCGCGTCATAGGCGGCGCCGTCGGCAAAAGTTAAAGGCAGGATGCCCATGTTGACCAAGTTGGCGTGGTGGATGCGGGCAAACGACTTTGCGATGACCACCTTGACGCCCAAATACATCGGCGCAAGGGCAGCGTGCTCGCGGCTGGAGCCCTGCCCATAGTTGACGCCCCCCACGATCAAGCCGCCCCCCCACTCTTTTGCACGACGTACAAACTCGGGGTCCACGCGCTGGAACGTGTACTCCGAGATCGCGAGCAGGTTGGAACGCAGGGGCAGCACTTTGGCCCCGGCGGGCGAGATGTCGTCGGTGGTGATGTTGTCGCCTGCCTTGATCAGCACACGCCCACGCAAGGTATCGGGAAGCGGGTGGAACTGGGGCAGCGGCTGGATGTTGGGGCCGCGAATGATCTCCACCTCATCAGGGTTTTCGGCGGGCGGGAGGATCATGTTGTCGTTGACCGCGTAGCGCGCCGGGTGCGCGATGGCTGGCGGCGCGCCGAGGTCGCGCGGGTCGGTGATCGCACCGTAGACCGCCGTGGCGGCGGCAGTCGCTGGGCTGGCGAGATAGACCTGGTCATCGGGCGTGCCGCTACGCCCCTTGAAATTGCGGGTGGAAGTGCGCACGCTGACGCCCCCGGTCGGCGGGGCCTGGCCCACGCCCACGCAGGGCCCGCAGGCGGATTCCAGGATGCGCGCCCCGGCGGCGATGAGGTCCGCCAGCGCGCCGTTCTGCGCGATCATCGTATAGACCTGCTTGGAGCCGGGCGCGATGCAGAGGCTGACATTGGGATGAACGGTCTTGCCCTTGAGCACAGCCGCTGCCGTCATCAGGTCCTCGTAAGACGAGTTGACACACGCGCCGATAAAGACCTGCGCCACAGGGGTGCCTGCCACCTTGCGCACCGGCACGACGTTATCGGGGCTGGAGGGTCTGGCAATGAGCGGCTCGAGCGTGCTCAAGTCGAGTTCGAGGGTCTCGTCGTAGGTCGCGTCAGCGTCCGCCGCAAGCGGCTGCCAATCCTCTCCGCGCTCCTGGGCTTCGAGAAAGACGCGCGTGACCTCGTCACTGGGAAAGATCGAAGTAGTGGCACCCAATTCGGCGCCCATATTGCAGATCGTGGCGCGCTCCGGGACGCCCAACGTGACAACGCCGGGGCCATAGTATTCAAAGATTTTACCCACCCCACCCTTGACCGAGAGGCGGCGCAAGAGTTCGAGGATCACGTCGCGGGCGGAAACCCAGGGCGGGAGTTGGCCGCCGAGCCGGACGCCGACGATTCTGGGCATGGTGAGGTAGAACGGCCCGCCGCCCATCGCCACGGCCACATCCAGCCCACCCGCGCCGATGGCGAGCATCCCGATGCCGCCTGCGTTGGGGGTGTGGCTATCCGAGCCCAGAAGCGTCTTGCCTGGCGCGGCAAAGCGCTCCAGATGCACCTGATGGCAGATGCCGTTGCCGGGGCGGGAGAAGTAGGCGCCGTATTTGGTGGCGATGGTCTGCAAAAAGCGATGGTCGTCGGCGTTGAGGTTATCGGGCTGGAGCGTGTTGTGGTCCACGTAACTCACCGACGTTTCGGTGCGCACGCGGGGTATCCCCATCGCTTCGAATTCGAGCCAGGCCATCGTGCCGGTGGCATCTTGCGTGAGCGTCTGGTCAATCTTGAGCGCGATCTCCTGTCCGGGGGTCATTTCCCCGCCGACGAGGTGGATAGCGATAATCTTGCGCGCCAGGTTTTGTCCCATGATCCGCATCCTCCCGTTTTCTCGGACGCGGATGCAATTTTACCACGAAGGACACAAAGGACACCAGGTAGAATCCATGCTAACCTTTGTGCCCTTCGTGTCCTTTGTGGTTTCAACCGTATTCATCCGCGTCCTGGCACAAAAACCAGCCTCCGGGCGGGCCGGCAGGCTGGCCAGGCATCGCGGCGCATTGTAGCATGGGGGGCTAGACCTGTCAAGGGGAACCCCGTTTGGCGGAACGCACCAGGCCGCATAGGAGCGAAGCGATGGTGTAGATGAGCAGACCGCCAGCAAACACCTTCTTGCGCCCATACAGGTCGGCGACTTGATTGGATAGTTGGTTAGTTGGCTGGTTGGTGTCGAGTCTCATAAACTCGTACCGGTCAAAGTCTCGTAAAGTCGTGCCGGTCAAGGGCCGGTCAAGGAGTCGGAAAGGATTATCTCGCGGCAATCCGTTCGCGAGAATGGCAATGCTAGTTGATATGGGGAGCGAGTGGCCAGTTTATACAGTTCGCCCATCAAGTCGGACTTGTTCAGACCTTGGGCCGCCAGGCGAACCTCTCGCTGGCCATCCTCGGTCAAACAGACAAATTCACGGGTTTGGGGGTCGAAGGTGATTTCGAGCATCTGATCCCCGAACTCGACGCCGACATTGTACCTGTGGCATCCCAGTGAAAATTGGCCTTGTGGAGTGGTGCGGCGAAACCAGTGTCCTTGAGCCAGGTAGTCGTAGACCCGTTGTAAGTCCAACATCCCCTCTTCCCATTCCAGGCGGTAAGGGCGTCCGGAGTGATGGGCTTCGGGATAGGCTGCCAATGGTGATTGACCACCCAGCGCCCGCGAGGGGTACAGGCGATTGAGAAACTCCCGCCGATGGTCCAGGTTCTTTTGAAGCCCTGCCTCATCCTGGATGAGTTGACCCGCGATGGCTTGTTGGTCCATCGTTTGGTGAGTGCGTTCGATGATGCTGTGTTCGGCAGGAGGACGGTGTTCAATAAAGCACACATCAACCCCCAGTGCAATCAGCCACAGATGGATGGTAGTGGGATAGGGTGACGCACAGGCATTGTCGTAGAATACGCTATCGTGATCCAAACTGACCCGCAAGGGCAAGCCGTATTGCACAAACGCACGCCGGAAAGACAACTGATAGTCCCAAGTGCTCGGATGAGACACGTTCAGACACGTCAAACTGTCTACTTTCAGCCGACTGACCCAATCGCCGATGTTGATGAGCGATACTTTGCCCAATGCCGGGATGGTGACCGTCCCTTGAGCATCGGCCTCCCACTCGTCGTGAGGGCGCTTGGCCGTCTCAGACGGAGGCTGTGGGAGTTCTGTGTGATGTTCGTATGGACGGGTCAATCTTTCCTGGTGCAAGTACGCCGCGATCCGCGACCGGCTGGGCAGGCGCAGACCTTTGAATCGTTCATCGTTGCCCAGCTCGACCCGAATCGTCACAGCCCCCCAGCCTGGATGTTGTTCACGCATCTGATGAACTGTGTCGCGCATCTCGGCAGAGCACTGACTCAATGCACCCGTTGGAGGCCGGCCCATGTGCGATGCCAGGCCCAAACGCCCCTCGCGCTGATATTTGCGTCGCCACTTGCGTACCGTCCATATCGAACGTCCCGTCGCTGCAGCAATCTTGGCATCCGTCTGGCCTGTATCGGCTCGCTCGCCAATTGTGACCCGCTCATCAAGACCTGTTGCTCGTCCTCTCTGGATCATGTCTGTCCTCCTTGTCTGAAAACCATCTGTCATGAACAAGGATAGCAGACACCACGAGGTCAGGTCAACCCAGAAAGCGGCACGACTTTTCGAGACTTTGTTAATGTGCTACCGGTACGACTTTATGGGACTCGGCATTGGATAGTTGGTTCACTGGGCACCTACGGAAACGATGTACACATCCGTCCCGGCAACGAAAGCGATGGACATCCCATCGGGTGACCACCGCACATCGCGCACGTCCGCCAGCGGCAGGGTGAGCGGCTCGACAGCGTCGGAGTCGAGAGCGGCGAGCCACCACAGGCTGCCGTCTTCGGCCATGATCGCCAGTCCATCCCCTTGGGGGCGCCAAAAGACGCCGACGCCGGGCCGAGGAAGCGAGACCTGGTGTATTGTCCACGTCTCGACAGCCAAGATCGTCAGACTACCCCGCGTCTCGCTCAGATAAGCCAAATGATCAGATTGCGAGTTCCATCGTACCCCCACCACGGGCGTATCAGATACCAGACGTACATTCCGCTCGGTGAGCGACAGCAGGCCATATTCCGCGCTTTGATTCTCTGTGTTCCAGTTACGGCTCAACACGACGAACCGACTGTCGGGTGACCAGCCGGCGAAATGAAAACCATCAGGCGGACTCAAGGCAACAAAAGTGCGCAAATCAACCAAGTAATCACCAACCAGGGCATACTCACCATCCGGAGCAATCCGAGGCCCAACGCCCCAGTAGCATCCTGTCACGTCGTCAGGCAGTCTCGCAACATCACACAGGTCCTGGTACGTTCGCGCCTGTGGATCAATCAAAGGCACAACAGGGGATTCACCATTATCAAAATCCCATTCAACCATTATTCGCGTTTCATTCAGCACCCAGCGCTCTCTGATTATGCCCCCTCCGCCACGTCCAGCCGCATACAACCCTTGTATCTCGATATAGCCGTACTGGCCGGAGCGTGCATCAGCAAAACGACCGCTACCAATCAAGCGAGTTTCATCAGCCGACCAATCCGGGTAAACCATTCGCAGATCGCCGAAATCCACGGTTCGCCCGGTCTCTAAATCGCGCCAGATGGCTCCTGCCAGCAAGCGCTTGCCGCTAGGCGAAAGGCTTAGAGGGACGCCGCCAGGAAAGCGCTGCACGATCTTTCCCGCCGTGTTCATCAGAAGCACCTCCCCTTCCTGCGCCACAATCAATACTTGCAGCGCATCGGACCACAAGGGTAAATGATAATCCCAAGTACTTAGCCGGTCCCGTATCGGGAGCCACACCTGACCACTCACCAAATCTACGACCGCTGGCTGCACAACTCCCATCGGTCCGCTCATTTCATCATAGTATTCTTCACCAGCAAAAGCAAAGAGCAAAAGATGAGCATTATCAAGCCAACGATAGGGATACCATGAGTAGAAGCCATATTCCCAGCCGGTCACCCGGCAGAGACGATGTCCTGCTATCCCATTCTCGTGCTGCTTGGTGAGCGCAGTGGTCAGTAGATCGGGCAATATAGCCGGATCTATTGTCGGGATGAGTGTGGGCAGAGGTAGCGGTGCGGGGGCAGACGTCTGTATGGTGGGTACCGACGTCGGTATTGCTGCTGGCTCAACAGGAACAACGGTCGGCATAATCGTTGGTGTCGCAACGGGACGCAGCGGTGACAGTAGATTGACCGGCGACGCTGTTACCGGCAAAGGCAATTCCCCCTGCCCTCTGCAACTCGCGAAAGCAACCATCGCCAGCAAACCAAAACAACCAAGCCTCAATACACGGGTTGCCATCATCGTCCACCTCCCAATTGCGCAGGGGTTGGACCACGAAAGTCACGAAAGGACGCGAAATTCAAACTTCGCTACACTCATCTATCTCCCGCCTCTCTGTTTCGCGTTTCTCATCCGTTCCGCGTTTTTCGCGGTCAGCCGCCACGGTATGCACAAAACGTCGCACTCCAAGCGGCTTTTCCCCAAAGTTGACCAACAAGCAGAGCCGATAGCCGCCCTGATGCAGGTAGAGCAGACACTGCTCAATGTCCTCGGGCAAGATAGTGCTCCTGGCCTTTACTTCTAGAATCAGCGTAATGATTGCGCACTCAGGCGCTGAATCGTCCTGAAACTCCGATTTTGACAACTTTTGCAACACCCCCGATCCCCGTATAATTCCTGTATCCAACTGAGAGGGGGAACGGGAGATGACTTTAACAATTGAAGACTGGCCATTGACGATTTGCCAGCTCACCCAGCACGGCCTGCTGATTCCGTGGGGGCGGTTTGCGCGTTATCTGAAGTTGAGCCAACGCCTGCGCGCCGCCGTACCGCCACGTCGTCACCAAGACGCTCTTTCAGGGGGCGAC
>DAOUBA010000174.1:0-26572 GCA_034432855.1 Anaerolineae bacterium
TGGGGGCCAAGGTCACGGAGGAGATCGCCGCCGTGCGCGGCATTCCCGTCGGCAGCGACGCGCTCTCTCCCTGCCGCTACTATGACGTGCAGGACCTGGAGGACATGAAGCATATGGTCGCCTTCTTGCGCGACGTGACCGACTATCAGGTGCCTATCCTGTTCAAGTTGGGCCCGAGCCGTCCCTATGACGACATCAGGGCCTGTGTCGAGGCGGGGGCAGACGCCATCTCGATTGACGGGCTGGTGGGCGGCACGGGCGCCTCGCCGGCCATCGTCACCCAGGGCGTGGGCATTCCAACAGTGGCGTTGATCCCGCCGGCCGTGCGCGCTCTCAAGGACATGGGCGTCCATCGCAAGGTCAAGCTCTTCGTGCTAGGCGGTATGCGCGATGGATTGGATGCGTACAAGGCGATGGCCATGGGCGCCGACGGCGTCGGCTTTGGCGCGGCGGCCGAGATCGCCATGGGCTGCCGGGCCTGCATGTCCTGCCACACCGGCCGCTGCCCCTATGGCATCACCTCTCAAGACCCCGAGCTTCGCGCCCGGCTCGATCCGGAGGAGGCCGGCCAGCGCCTGGCTAATTTCATCAAGGCGACAGCCGAGGAGATCAAGATTCTGACCATGCTCTCCGGCCACGACGACGTCAAGGATTTGAGCGAAGAGGACCTGCGGGCGATGGACCTCGATACCGCGGCCATCACCGGGCTGAAACTGGTTGGCTACGAAAAGAAGCTGCCCTGGTGGGATGACGCGCCTGACGACCGGGAAGAACTGCTGCATGCGGGTGCGAGCAACTCACCACGTAGAAGGAGGTAGTAAAATGCCTGCTACAAAATTCGACACCGCCGTTGTGACGAATATCATGGAACAGGCCATCGAGTTCTGCGCCGAGAAGACAGGGCTCAAGGACAGAAGCCGGGTGCTGGAGGCCATGGTTCGCGGAGATTGCGCCGTCTGCGAATACTTGCGCTACGGTCTGGCCCAAGGGGTGGCCGGATACCTGGGCGCGGTGGACGAGACCGTCAAGTCCGTCTACACCTACGAGCCTGAGTACGCGACCGGCGGGGATGAGCCTATGGCCTCGCCCGGCATCAACCTGATCGCCCACGTCACTCGCAAGAGCGCCGCCTTCTCGTCGGTGGTGGCGGCGCTCAATTCGGCTCTGGCCGCCGAGTCTAGACGACTGGCCTGCCCAAAGGCCAGCACGCTGTGCTACGGGCTTGATGTCAGAGTTGCCGACGATGACGAGGTGCAAAGACGAATCGGCTACGGCGCTCTGGTCCACTCGCTCTACGTGCGCCCTATCGAGATCTGGCAAAGGTAGAACGGGCGGGTAGTCGTGGGCGATCATCTTAGGCGCGGGGGTTCCGTCAAAGCCGTCCACCCATTCCATCGTGGGATTGACGTTGCACACTTCTCCCAGCGTTGTCCACACCTACCTCTTCTGCAGGTCATCGGCGGTTGTCCGTCGGTGCTCATCATCCATTGCTCCCCAAAAGCGCTGCCAGTTCGTTCAGCGCGTCCACCGCGCTCGATATAGAAAGCGCGGCTACATTTGCCCCAATGCTTTTGGGTTGCGGCTGGAGACCGCGCTACGCTTTCTCCGATTCTACCACTTCTCCCCTGCCGGCCAAGACCTTGCCTCTTGACATCGCGAAAAATTTGTGGTATGATGACGCGTGTGTTAGCACTCTCGAAGCCTGAGTGCTAATCCGTCATCTATACACTAAATCTTTTCGGAGGTGACAAAATGGCGTTTCACATCAAACCACTGGCTGATCGGGTGGTCGTCGAACCGCTGGAGAAGGAAGAGCAGACCTTCGCCGGCGGCCAGTTGGTGCTCCCCGATACGGCCAAAGAAAAGCCCCAACAGGGCACGGTACTGGCTGTTGGCCCCGGCCGTCTCGACGAGAACGGCAAGCGCATCCCCATGGAGGTCAAAGTCGGGGACACTGTGGTATATGCCAAGTACTCCGGCACGACGTTCAAGACGGATGAGGGCAAAGAGTACCTGTTCCTGAAAGAAAGCGACATCCTGGGCATCCTGTAGCAATCACCATCGTTAACTAATTAGGAGGACAAAAATGGCAGCAAAGCAACTCGTTTTCAGTGAAGAGGCCCGTCGTTCCCTGAAACGCGGGATTGATATCCTGGCGACCGCCGTCGTCACCACGCTGGGCCCCAAGGGGCGCAACGTCGCCCTCGACAAAAAGTGGGGTGCGCCCACCATCACCCACGATGGCGTCACGGTCGCCAAAGAGATCGAATTGCAGGACCCCTTCGAGAATATGGGGGCGCAGTTACTGAAAGAGGCGGCGACCAAAACCAACGACATTGCCGGCGATGGCACGACCACCGCCACTCTGCTGGCCCACACCATCATCACCGAAGGGATGAAGAACGTGGCGGCAGGCGCCAACCCCATGTTGCTCAAGCGCGGTGTTCTCGCCGGCACCGAAGCCGTTGTCGAAGCCGTCGCCGACCAGGCGATCGAACTGAGCAGCAAGGCCGAGATCGCCAACGTGGCGGCCATCTCGGCGCAGGACCGCGAGATTGGCGATCTGATCGCCGAGGTGATGGACAAGGTAGGCAAGGATGGGGTCATTACCGTCGAGGAGAGCAAGGGGTTGGAGTTCGAGACGGAGTATGTCGAGGGTATGCAATTTGACCGCGGCTACATCTCCCCCTACTTCATCACCAGCCCGGAGACGATGGAGGCGGTCATCGAGGAGCCCTACATCCTGATCCACGACAAAAAGATCTCCGCCGCGCAGGACCTGGTGCCGGTCCTGGAGAAACTGGTACAGCGCGGCGCGCGCAACCTGGTCGTCATAGCCGAGGATGTAGACGGTGAGGCGCTGGCGACGCTGGTGCTCAACAGGTTGCGCGGCCTGCTCAACTGCCTGGCGGTGAAGGCGCCAGGTTTCGGCGACCGTCGCAAGGCGATGTTGCAGGACATTGCGGTGCTCACCGGTGGTCACGTCATTACCGAGGAGGAAGGCCGCAAACTGGAGAGCGCCACCATCGAGGACCTGGGGCGCGCCGACAAGGTGATTGCCACGAAGGACGAGACCACCATCGTCGGCGGGCGCGGCGAGGAGGCGCAGATCAAGGGCCGCATGGAGCAGATCAAGGTCGAGATCGAAAAGTCCACCTCGGACTATGACAAGGAGAAACTACAGGAGCGGCTCGCCAAACTCGCCGGCGGCGTCGCCATCATCCGCGTGGGCGCGGCGACCGAGACCGAGTTGAAGGAGAAGAAGCATCGCGTAGAGGACGCGCTCTCGGCCACCCGCGCCGCGGTCGAGGAGGGCATCGTGCCCGGTGGCGGTGTGGCGTTGATCAACGCCATCTCTGCGCTCGACAAGGTCAAGATGGATTACCCCGACGAGCAGACCGGCGTCAATATCCTGCGCATGGCGTTGGAAATGCCGCTGCGCAAGATCGCCGAGAACGCGGGCGAGGACGGGGCGGTGATTCTGGACACGGTGCGGCGCTTGCAGAAGCAGAAGAAGAACCCGCGCATCGGCTACGACGTGCTCCAGAGCGAATTCCTCGACATGGTGGACGCGGGTATCATTGACCCGGCGAAGGTGACGAAGGGTGCGCTTTCCAACGCGGCCTCCATCGCGGCGATGATCCTCTCCACCGAGGCGCTGGTCACCGAGATCCCGGAGAAGGAAAAGCCCGCAGCGTCGCCGTCAATGCCGGAATACTAAATCGGCATGCTCGGCTCCGTAAATGGCATACGAAAAGCCCCTCAGCGCGCTGAGGGGCTTTTTCTATCGAGATGAAGAGGGGGTGTACACATAGCAGGATAGCGCCGGTTGACACATTCCCGGAAGTAGAATATACTCCGTCCTGCCTTTCCGCTCAGGTTACCCGCGGAGTGACGAAGAGAACATGAAACGCAAACGGTTACCGACAATCGCCTGGCTTTCGATCGCTGGCTTTGTCTTGGGACAGATGCTCGCCTGCAATGCGCCCTCGCCGTCTCCCAATGTCCTTCCCACGGCAACCCCGGCACCTGCAACGGCAGTCCCAACCGCAGTGCCGCCCACCGCGACAGTGGCAACGGCGACTCCTACACCCATACCGCCAATAGCCACGCCTTCCACGATGACCGTGCAGATATTCCTCATTGCCCTGGAGGATAACGGCCGGTCGGGCAAGAAAATCGGTTGCGATGACAGCATAGTGCCCGTAGAGGTTGAGACACCCTACACCCGGGGTATGCTACGCGCCGCGATGGAGGAATTGCTCTCGATCCGAGACCAGTACTATGGACAATCGGGGCTGTATAACGCGCTGCACCAATCCGACCTGCAAGTGGAGCGCGTCGTGATCGAGGACGGTGTTGCCACCATCGATCTCTCCGGCACGCTGATGGTGGGCGGCGTGTGCGACAACCCGCGCATCCAAGCGCAGATCGAGGAGACGGCGCTGCAATTCTCCACCGTCCGCGAAGTACACCTCTTTGTCAACGACGTGCCGCTGGACGATCTCTTGTCCTTACGATGATGGACAGGCACAAGGGGGCCTGTCCGCAATCTGGAAGGAGACCGCGATTAAACTATCCTGTGTGAGCGCCAGTTATGTGGCCGATCTGCTCTGCTATCCCGGCCCGATTGATTGGGGGCTGGCGATGGAGACGATCATCTCAAGCCCGTTGCTTGAAACGTTGGATGGCATGCTCGACCGGCTGGCCCCGGCGCGGTTGGACGGGATCGAGTTGTGGTATCCGCACGTCTGGCCGACCAAACTGACGCCCAGGCTGGCGAGGGAGGTGCGCAGGCGGCTGGCCGCGCACGGCATGGTCTGCTGCGCCTGCGCCGGATCGGTGGGCGATCCCGATCAAGACCCCGATGGCTGCACCGAACTGTTCCAGGTGGCCCGCCTGCTCGAAGCCCCGCTCATCGCCGGCCATCTGGAACCGCATGCGATCGCCCGATTGGGCCAGATGGCCGCTCGCTTCGGGGTGCGTCTGGCCTACGAGAACGGCCCGGATAAGAGCGCAGCCGAGATTCTCTCTGCCGTCCAGAGTGGCAACGAGTGGATCGGCATCAACCTCGATACGGGCAACCTGGCCGCGCAGGAGGGCGACCCGGTGCAGGCCGTGCGCGAGTTGGGGCAACGGATCATGCACGTGCACTTCAAAGACGTACCCGCCGTCGGCGCACACGACTGCGTCGAACTGGGTAGGGGTATCGTGGACGCGGCGGGCGTGATCCGCGAACTCAAGGCTATCGGCTACGACGGCTGGCTAAGCATCGAGATCGAGACCGGCGACCGCGATCCCACTGCCGAGATCCTGGCCAGCGCGGAGACGGTGCGGCGGCTGTGGGGATGATGTCTCCTGCCTGTGGAACGGGCTTTCGTGCCTGCTGCGCGCTCTTCGCCCTCTGCCTGCTCCTGCCCGCCTGCGCCTCCGAACCCGCCATCACTCCGCCTGCGCCCACGGCGACGGGAAGCGCCGCGCCGACTCTCGCGCCCACGCCGTCTCCTTTGCCTGCTACCGTCATTGCACTGCCACCCACGCCAACTGCCACTCCCGCACCGGTTGTGCACCCGGTTCAGTCCGGCGACACGCTGTTGGGACTGGCGCTCCAATACGGTGTGCCCATCGCGGCGATCCAACTGCAAAACGATCTGGGCGAGTCCACCATCATCTACGTGGGACAGACGCTCACCATCCCGCCGTCTGCCGGCTGGGAAACCGCCTCGCCATTCTGGGCGGTGTACGCAGTAAGAGAGGGCGAGACGCTGGTAAAGATCGCCCGGCGGTTCGGGTTGGAAGTGACGGCGATCCTGGCCGCCAACGGCCTGAGCGACGCCGGTTCGCTGCGGGCCGGCCAGCAGTTGGTGCTGCCGCTGGACGCGCCGATGGTCGCGGCTGTGCCCACCGCCACGCCGCTCCCGCCCCCCAGCCCGATGCCCGCCCCAACCGCAGAGGCGACCCACGCGCCGCCCGCCGACGTAGCCGATTGGCCGCGCGAGGTGGCGCGGCTGATCAACGAGGTGCGCGCCGCCCACGGCCTGCTGCCGCTGGCGTACAACGAGACGTTGGCGCGGGCCGCCCAGGCCCACGCGGACGACTGTTCCGCGCGCGGCTGGTGCAGTCACACCGGCTCGGATGGCGCCAACATCAAGACGCGCATCCAGCGCGCGGGCTACGTCCCCAGCAATTGGGCCGAGTGCTGGGCGTGGACCCGATCCCCGCAGGCGACGGTTGACGTGTGGATGAACGAGACGCCGCCCAACGACCCGCACCGGCGCACGCTGCTCTCTTCGTGGCTCACCGAGGTCGGCGTGGGCGTGGCCCCGGCCGGTTGGGGCTACTACTTCATCGCCGATTTCGGCCGACCGTAGATACAACACTTGCTCACGGTTGTGGTATAATAGGCGACGAGGACGATGATGAGCCACTGCTGTGAATCCACATTACCCCTGATCCATCCGACCACCAGCCGCATCACGGCGGCCAACCGTTGGGATCATTTCCTGGCGCGCTGGGGCGTCAACCGCGAGGGACATCGTATCGAGCCGGGGCTGTATGCGCTGATCGGCCGGAAGGAGATAGCCTGCGGCGGGAGTGTGACCGCATGCTGCGGGAACGCGACGGCGTGCTGCGGACCTGTAGGCACCGATGACGGTGGCGACAGGGACGGAGCCGGTAGTTGTTCCTGGATAGGCAAGTAGAGGCCAGATGACGGAGTATTCGACCCGCGACCAATCCATCGCCGTCCTCAAAGAGCAACTACGGTTGTTCGCATTCGCTGGCTCTTCTCTCCCCACGTCAGCAGCCCTGCCTATACATATACAAGAGGGACTGACCAAGCGTGAAAGGCTGGCGGCATTGCTAGAGGGTGAGTTGAACTTTCATGGAGAGAGCAGCAATTATGCTTCTCACGATCTCCACGCATTTGCTGCCAAGTTCCCACCTCAGTTGCCACGCGCCTTCATCCGCGGCCTCACGGTGCCCGGTGACATCGTCCTTGACCCAATGGTAGGATCGGGCACAACGATTGTCGAGGCTCTACTTGAGGGACGTTATGGAATCGGCCTTGATCTTGATCCCCTGGCATTACGGCTCAGCAGCGTCAAAACGATGCCGCTAGACGTGGATGATATACGGGTGGCCGGGGACCGGGTTATCTCAATAGCCAATACCCTGCTATCGAACGGAAGTATAGTGGATCAAGAATTGGCTCGGCAATTCGATGAGCGTTCACGGGATTTCGTTGATTACTGGTTTTTGCCAACGACGCAACGAGAATTGATGGCCCTTGTGCTGGCTATTCGTAGTGTGACAGAACCATCCGTAAGGCGTTTTCTTGAACTCACCTTCTCGTCCATCATCGTGACCAAATCAGGAGGAGTTTCTCGTGCACGGGATCTGGCACACAGTCGCCCTCACAGAGTTGAAAAAACACCCAAGAACGCACTCGAGCAGTTCTCTCTGCGCCTGCGTAAGAATCTGGTAAGCATTTCACAGCTTCGGACAGATGGAACTAACGCGCTTTCACTGGCCGGAGACGCGCGGGCGATGCCCCTGGCAGATGGTGTCGTGGATCTGGTGGTAACCTCACCTCCTTATGCAAACGCTATAGACTATATGAGAGCACATAAATTCTCACTGGTATGGTTGGGAGAGTCCATAGCCGATCTATCGGAACTCCGAGCCGAGTATATCGGCGCCGAACGAGTAGGAAATTCACCCGCATTACAGATCGCACTGCCCGAGCGCCCGGAGACAATCATCGGACGCCTGAGGGAACGTGATGCGAAAAAGGCGGCCATCTTGCGCAAGTACTTTGCCGAGATGAGGCAGGTATTGGCAGAGATGCATCGTGTATTGCGTGACGATTCGTCCGCTGTGGTAGTGGTGGGCACCTCGATTATGCGCGGAATTGACGTGCAGACACACTATTGTCTGGCCGACATTGCGGCCAGTGTGGGTTTCGAGGTGGTAGGGGTAGTGCAACGTTTGTTGGATCGAAACAAGCGCATGATGCCAGCGCGCTTTGGCAGGAAATCGGACTCGATGATCGAACAACGGATGCACGAGGAATACGTGATCGGGCTTCACAAACATTCCCAAGGAGCATCGTATGCCAACCCGTGAGCAAACAATCGCCGACGCTATCCTTGTCTTCGAGAACGCCGTGTATCCATCCGGTTTGAGGCCGGAAACCGCGTGGTTGGGCGTGTACCAGGCACTCCTGTGGTATGAGCCGGTCAATTGGACGGGGTACACCGATCTGCCTCACATCATTGATGCCGATAAACTGCGGCCGGCCTCGCCAGCGAAGAAGCGCAAGTGGACCAAGCCCAGCGCCTGGCAACGCCGGGCTCAGTTAGTGAGCGAATATCTGGCTCAGCAATTGGGGTGTCCTATGCACGACCTGCCGGACAAGACAGATCTGCTGATGAAGCAGCCTGATTACAAAGGAATGCAGCGACAGAACTCCCTGGGCACAGCATTCATAGGTCTAGGCAAGCACATCCTTGAAAGGTTTGGATCGGATGCCGTCTCGTATGAGAGCGAGATCGAAGCGGATATGCTCTTCCCTGGAATCACCTTCCCTGGCCGAAGCGGTACACCGCGAATTGACTTACTCGTCAAACGCAGCGACATCCCTATAGCAGTTATTTCGGCCAAGTGGAGTGTGCGCCACGACCGGCTGAGCGATATTACGAACGAATGTCCGGTCTACAAGGCTGCCTACACACGCATCTACCGTCAGGAACGTCACGCCCAATTGCTATATTATGTGCTTACGAATGAGTACGACCCGGCACGCCTGAACAAGATACTCGATGACTCCTGTGTAGATGGTGTAGTCCACGTTCATAAAACGGCTGTGGTGGACGTATGCCGGTTAGACGGTCGGCTGACACGCCTGATGGATCTGGTTGACCTCGTGAACGCAACGTTTACCTGGTGAAGGTTTGTCGTTCCTGCTCGCCTTGACATCTCCCCTGATCGTCGTATAATAATCTTGCCACGGACCTGCAAAGGCCGTGAGCCCAAACTATATCGCCAACTGCACCGCTTTCCGGTGCCGCTGGGATCGCGCAGGCGACCGAGACGGCAAGAGTGAAGTGGTTCGTCCTCTGCCGACGGGGTCTCCCCGTCGTTTCGCTTTATTGCCCTTCCGCGCCTCCCGACTCCCGGCGACTGGCGAGCCAAAGGAGGCAAAATGGAACAGGCACAAACCCAAACCCAACCTCGCCCGCTCCTGGGCAACGTCCTGCGGGTCACCACCCGCGACCTGGCCGTGGCCGGCGTCTTTGGCGCGCTGGCCATCGTGCTCTCGTTCACCCCGCTGGGGCTGATTCCCGTCCCCAATATCAGCGGCTCTGCTACCAGCCTGCACCTGCCGGCCATCGTCGCCGGCATCGTCGGCGGGCCGGTTGTCGGTGGGCTGGTAGGGCTGGTGCTGGCGGTCTCGTCGTGGATCCGCTACAGTAGCACCTTCATCGCGCTGGCCGGCAACAACATCCTGGTGGCCCTGCTGTCCGCCTTTCTGCCGCGCATTCTGATCGGCGTCGTCGCCTACTTCGTCTACCGTCCCCTGCGGCGCTGGCCCGGGCTGGCAGCCGGGTTGGCTGGACTGGCGGGCACGCTGACCAACACCGTCGGCGTGCTGGGCCTGCTGTACTGGCTGGGGGTGTTCCCATTCGCGGTGCTGCTGCCCATCCTCTCGCTGAACGTGCCCATTGAGATCGTCCTGGCGCTCGTCGTCACTATCCCGGCAGTCGCCGCGCTGCGCGCGGTCAGCAAAGGGCAGATCGCGGGAGCGCGCGAGTGAGATAGACTTCCGAAGTCTCCAAAGACTTCGGAAGTCTACGCCTGATACATGTCGCCTTTCATCCAAGTCCAGGGGCTGGAACACGCCTATCCGCTCGACGGCGGCGGGCAGGTGGTGGCGCTCCGTGGGATTGACCTGACCATCGAGCACGGCGAATTCGTCGCCATCGTCGGGCCGAACGGATCGGGCAAATCTACGCTTGCCCGTCACTTTAATGCGTTGCTCCTGCCCGCGGCGGGCGAGGTCTGGGTGGATGGCCTGCTCACCGCCGACCCGCGCAACCTCTGGGCAGTGCGTCAACGGGTGGGGATGGTGTTTCAGAACCCGGATAATCAGATCGTCGCCTCGACCGTCGAGGAAGACATCGCCTTCGGGCCGGAGAACGCGGCGTTGCCGTCCGCCGAGATCCGCTGCCGGGTGGATGAGGCGCTGGACACCGTCGGCCTGGCCGATTATCGCTTCCGTCCGCCGCACTTGCTCTCCGGCGGGCAACGGCAACTGCTGGCTATCGCCGGCGTGCTGGCGACCCGCCCGGCTGCCATTGTCTTCGACGAGCCGGCCTCGATGCTCGATCCGCTCAGCCGCCGCCAGGTGCTGGCGACCATCCGGCGACTCCATCAGGATGGCCTGACCGTCGTCCTCATCACTCAGGCGATGGACGAGGCCGCCGCCGCGCAACGGGTGCTGGTGATGGATGCAGGACGCATCGTGATGGATGGCTCCCCGGCGGAGGTGTTCGAGCAAGGTGCACGGCTGCGCGAACGGGGGCTCGACCTGCCACCCGCCGTCGAGATGGCCCACGGCCTGCGCGAGCGCGGGCTGCGCTTGCCACCGGGCCTGCTCACGGTCGAACAACTGGCGGAGGCGCTATGCTGATCCGGGTCGAGGCGCTCAGTCACACATACGCTCCCGGCACCCCCCTGGCGCGGCCGGCGCTGCACGAGGTAAGCCTGAAGATTGCCCCTGGCGAGCGGGTCGGGCTGGTAGGACGCACCGGCGCCGGCAAATCCACGCTGGTGCAACTCATCGCAGGGCTGCTCACGCCGACCGCAGGGCGGGTGCTACTGGACGGTATCCCAGCCCACGAGCGCAGCGCGGCCGCCCGCGCAGCGCGATTGCGCGTGGCGCTGGCGTTCCAGTATCCCGAACACCAGTTCTTTGAGCAGACGGTCGCGCGCGAGATCGCCTTTGGGCCGCGCAACCTGGGGCTGGGCAGCGAAGAGATCGGCGCGCGCATCCGCTGGGCGCTAGAGATGGTCGGGCTGGACACGGCGATGGAGAACCGCTCGCCGTTCACGCTGAGCGGTGGCGAGATGCGCCGTGTGGCGCTGGCCAGCATCCTCGCGTTGCGCCCGGAGGTGTTGATCCTCGACGAGCCGACCGCCGGCCTGGATCCGCGCGGGCGGCGGGAACTGCTCGCCCGCGTGCGCGCCTGGCAGGAAGAGACGGGCGCGACGCTGATCTTGATCTCGCACGACCTGGGGGAATTGGCGCGCGTGGTGGAGCGGGCGATCGTGTTGGATCGGGGCCGTGTCGCCGCCGACGGCCCGGCACGGCAAGTGCTGAGCGACGCTGCGGCGCTGAGCGCCGCCGGGCTGGACGTGCCGCAGCCGGTGGCGCTCCTGCACGCGCTGCGTGAATCCGGCTGGGACGTGCGCACCGACCGGTTGCTGCCGGAGGAGGCGGTGGAGGAAATCGTGCGCGGCCGCCGTGCATTGGATCGCCGTGCGTTGGAAACGCACGGCTGAAACAGACGCAAGCCGGCCCGCCGTGCGTTAGAAACGCACGGCTCATACGGATGCAAGCCCGCAGGGCTTCCACCTGCTCAGCCGGGTGACTCTCACCCGGCGATCCCGGCGATGCCGGCCCGCCGTGCGTTGGAAACGCATGGCTGAAACAGACGCAAGCCCGAAGGGCTTCCATTTGGCTCAGCCGTGCGCTTCGAGCGCACGGCGCACGATGCAAACAAGGAGCACCATGATCCGTGCAGCCATTGACTTTGGCATCAGTAACACCGATGTGGTAGTCTACGTGGATGGTGAACTGCGGCGCTGGAGCCGTCCATCGCGCGAGCAGCCGCCGGACCCCGAACTCGTGCGCGCACTGCTCGCCGTGGGCGGAGTGGAACTGGCTTCGCTCAAACGGCTTGCCGTCACCGGCGGGCGGCATCGCATGTTACCGCCGCAGATCGAGGGCTGCACCCTCATCCGCGTGGGCGAGATCGAGGCCATCGGGCGCGGCGGCCAGGCGCTGGCCGGAGGGGAGTGTGACGATCCGCTCCTCGTCGTCAGCGCCGGATCGGGCACGGCGATGGTCGCCGCGCGCGTCGCCCAATACGCGCACGTCACCGGCACCGCCGTGGGCGGCGGCACGTTGGTCGGCCTCAGCCGCCTGCTGCTGCACACCATAGACCCCGGCGAGATTGATGCTCTGGCGCAGGTCGGCGACCCCAACGGCGCCGATCTCAGCCTGCGCGACGTGGTCAACGGCCAGATCGGCAACCTGCCGCCAGAAGCCACGGCGGTCAACTTTGGCCGCCTGGCGCGTCACGATCTGACCCCACGCCGCGAGGACCTGGCAGCGGCGCTGGTCACGCTGGTGGGACAGGTCATCGCCATCGTCGCCATCAACGCCGCGCGCGCCCAGCGGATTGAACGCATTATCGTGATCGGTCACCTGATTGATATGCCCAGCGTTCGCCACGTGCTGCAGAGCGTTGGCGACCTGTATGGCGTGCGCATGAGCCTGCCGCCGGAAGCAGGCCACGCGACGGCGTTGGGCGCGCTCTTGCGCAGCGAGGAGGTCGTGTGAACCTGTTGCTGCCCGGCACGTATATGGCCGCCGACTCGGTTTTGCGCCGGCTCGACCCGCGGGTCAAGATGGGCGCGGCGCTTGCACTGATGGTGCTCCCCTTTGCCGCGCGCAGCCTGATGGGTCACCTGCTGATCACGGCATTCGTGGTCGTCCTTGCCTTCCTGTCGTCTGCACCGCCGAGGATGTTGCTGCGCACGTTGGGCACGATCTTTTGGCTCGGCTGCCTGATGTTCTTCTTCTACCTGTTCACCACGCCGGGCCGGCCGCTGTTCGCCATAGGGCGCATCGTCGTGACGTGGGAGGGGCTGCTGGCCGGCGGTGTGCAGGTCTATCGGTTGTGCCTGCTCGTGATCATCTCGTCGCTCTTGACCTTCACCACCTCGCCGACCCAGTTGGCACACGGTCTGGAGGCACTGCTGGCTCCGTTACAACGGGTGGGCCTGCCGGTGCGTGAGTTTGCGCTGGTGATGACGATTGCGCTGCGCTTCACACCCGCGCTGCTCGACGAGATCGAACGCATCGCCAGGGCGCAACAGGCGCGTGGCGTGGATATGACCTCGAAGAACCCGTTGCGCCAGATGCGCAGTTGGGCGCCGCTGTTCGTCCCCATCTTCGTCGCCGCCTTCCGCCGCGCCGACGAGTTGGCCACGGCGATGGAAGCGCGCGGCTTTCGCGGCGCCGCCCAACGCACTCGCCTCTACCCATTGCGGTTGACCTATCAAGACCTGGCAGCAGCCATCATTGTCTCAATCGTTAGTGTAGCAGTGTTAGGGATTAGTACCTTGCCAGTCAAATTCTTGCACAATGGGCAAGAAATCTATACGTTGCCATTTGTCTGCCACGAATTGCACGAATTCACACGAATGGATAGACAAATTAGTGAAATTCGTGTAATTCGTGGCAAAGCCCGTTTGGTTCCGGCTTGTCCGGGTCAGGGATTGGTGATCAGGGATCAGGCTTGTACTCTCCAAATACCCAATCAATAATCACCAACTCTCCACCAGGAGGTGAATCGAGATGCTGCTAACTCTTGACATCGGCAACACCAATATCACCCTCGGGCTGTACAAGGGGAAAGAACTCGGCCGGCGCTGGCGCATCCGCACGATCCACGACAAGACCGCCGACGAGTACGGCATTCTGATCGAGCAACTCTTCCGTCACCGCGGCTGCCGGCTCGACGAGGTGACCGGCGTCGCCATCGCCAGCGTCGTTCCGCCTCTGACGCCCATCTTCGAGCAGGCCTGCCGCGAGTACCTGGGGCAGGAACCGTTCGTGGTGGATGCGGGCGTCAAGACCGGCGTGCGCATCCGCTACGAGAACCCCCGCGACGTAGGAGCGGACCGGGTCGTAGATGCCGCTGCGGTGAAGGCGCTCTACAGCCTGCCGGCCTGCGTGGTGGATTTCGGCACCGCCACCACCTTCGACGCGATCACGGCGGAGGGGGACTATTTGGGCGGGGCCATCGCGCCGGGCATCGGCATCGCCGCGCAGGCGCTCTACGAGCGCACCGCGAAACTGCACCGCGTCGAACTCTCCCGCCCACCCTCGGCCATCGGGCGCAACACGACGCACGCCATCCAGTCGGGATTACTCTTCGGCTTCGTCGGTCTGGTGGAGGGCATGGTCGCGCGCTTCAAGGCCGAGTTGGGCTCCCAGACTCGCGTGATCGCCACCGGCACCCTCGCCGAGACCATCGCCCGCGAGACAACGGTCATAGACGTGGTAGACCCGTGGCTCACGTTGCACGGGCTGCGCATCGTGTACGAGTTGAATCGGTAGAAAGGCACATCGCTCGGACTTGTCGAGAACCACATGGTCGGGTATAATCTTCAACAGATGGTCGCTTGGCGCTGGAGCGATTGGCCCAGGCGCAGGCCCGCACCGAGGAGCGTGTAGGCCGTTTAGAGGAAGGGCAGGCCGCGCTCCAGGCCGCGATGGAGCGACTGGCCCAAGCGCAGGCCCGTACTGAGGAGTGAGTCTCCGGCCTGGAGGCCGCGATGGAACGGCTGACCCAGGCCCAGGCCCGCGCCGAGGAGCGGATGAGCAGGCTGGAAGCCGCGATGGAGAATCTGGCTCGCGCTCAGACCCGGCTATCGCAGGAGATCGGAGGGCTGCGCGAGGATGTTGACTTTGGCCTGGAGGACGTGGCCCGTCTACTCCTGCCTCCCTATCTTCAGAAGCACTATAGCATCCAACTGAAAGGCGCCCCTGGTGAAGAGCTCTCCCGCCGTTTCTTCGAGGTCAAAGACCAGCCTCCGATTGAGATTGACCTGTACGGCGAGGGCCGTCGTAACGGAAGGCGTGTCGTCGTCCTGGGTGAGGCCAGAGCACGCATTGGCGGCGCAGTGAAAGACTTTGCCGATAGGGTGCAAAAGGTAGAACCGCTGGTGAAGGGTGAGATATGGCGGGCGATGTTCGGATACTATATCCACCCCTCGGCGCAGCCAGTGGCCGATGAGCACCACATTCTGCTCGTGGCCTCGTATCAGCGGTGACCCTTGCACCGACGTCGAAACAGACACGGCCCGGTCGGGGTGTTTCTCCTGGCTGGGCCGTTGGCTATGAAGGATGTGAAGGATGCGCGCGGAAAAAGATTCCCCACCAGCCTTTCTGATCGGAGAGCGCGTCTACCTGAGACCGCTCGAGAGAGAAGACCTGTCCCTCATCCGCAAGTGGGCCAACGATCCCGAGATCCGCGCGCTGACCGGCGAGGTCGCGCCGATGAGCCAGGCCGCTGCCGAGGAGTGGTTCGAGCGCGTGCGCGCCGACCGCGAGCGCGTGTGGTTCATCGTCGCGCTCAAGAAGACCGGTCGCGCCATCGGTGAGGCCGGTCTCTTGCGCATGTTCCCCGCCTGGCGCACCACAGACCTGAGCATCATCATCGGCGAGAAGGACGCCTGGGGCAAAGGCTACGGCAGCGAGGCCATCCGTCTCCTGATGGACTATGCCTTCGGCGCTCTCAACTTTCACCGGGTCGCGGTTGGCGTGGTGGGCTTTAACGAGCGGGCGCTCCGCTTCTACGAGAAGGCCGGTTTCAAGCGGGAGGGCATCCAGCGCGACGGTTACTACTACAACCACGCCTACCACGATTTCGTGATGATGAGCATCCTCGAAGACGAGTTTCGAAGGGACGCAGATAAACACCGATGAGCCCTGATCCGTTTGCTCCGTCAAAACCTGTGGCCTTTGCATCTCGAATCCTCGCCGTGCTCCTGTTGGCATTGGCCGGGTGTAGCACGCCTACGCCCGCTCCCGCTTCGGTTTCTCCCCTGCGCCTCCCTACCCGCATCCCGCCCACGCTCACCCCTACGCCGCCTCCCCCTGACGTGCAGGGGTATTACGAGGAGGGCCTGACCTACCAGCGAGCCGGCGATACCGATGCCGCGCTGCAAGCCTTCAGCCGGCTCATCGAACTCGCACCCGATTTCGCGCCGGCCTACGTCGCACGTGGCGGTATATACCTGGTGCACAGGGAATATGCCCTGGCGCTGGCCGATGCCAACGCTGCATTGGAGGCCGATCCTACTCTCGCTACCGCCCACGCGCTGCGCGGCGAGACGCTGCGCTTGATGGGCCGACCCGCTCAGGCGTTGATAGCATTCGACGAGGCAGTGGCCCACGATCCCAACCTAAAAGCGACAACTTTTCATTCGCGCTGGCTGGCGGCCTGTGCTGCCCACGCTGTTCCCCGATTGAGGGCATTGGGCCGGGAATACACATTCGAGCATCCAGACGACCCAATGGGCAGTTATTACCGTGGCTGGAGCCTGGTTGAGGAAGGGAATTCCCGCGCGGCCATCAGTGCTCTGCTTAGAGGTATAGAAGCCGTCCCACAGCCGCCCGCACTGCTATGGTTTGTGCTGGGCCAGGCCTATGCCGCGGAACGTGCCTGGCAAGAAGCAATCGTCTCATTCGAAACGGCCTATCGGTTGGTGCAGTCCGGCGACGCCAGCCTGACCCTTCACACCGACCGTCCTGCCGCCGACCTCTGTGGCGCGTTGGGGCGGGCCTACCTGGGCGCCGGTCGCTGTCCAGAGGCCGAGGCGATGCTGAAGTACGCGATAGAGTTCGGCGCCTCGGCCGCCGAATACGACGACGCAATCAGAGAAGCGCGCCTCTGCCAGACCCCTACCCCCACGCCTACTCAATACCCGACCACGACCCCACCAGGCGGCGATTGACACCCGCGCCAACTTGAATTAAACTGAACTCGCCAACCAACTAACCAACTAACGAACCAACAAACCAACAAACTAACCAACCAGGAGCCACCAATGCAACTCTCCGACTTTCTCAAAATCGCCCGCGGCGACGAACCCGCCGACCTTGTGCTGCACAACGGGCGCGTGATCAACGTCTTTACCAGCGAAATCGTTGAGGCCGACGTGGCTATTGCCAATGACACCATCGTCGGCGTGGGGCCCGGTTACACAGCCCGGCGCGAAACAGACCTGGGGGGACGCTACGTCTGCCCGGGATTGATTGACGCGCACGTCCATATCGAATCTTCGATGGTCAGCCCCTACCAGTTCGCCCGCGCCGTCGTCCCGCGCGGCACGACGACCGTCGTCTGCGACCCGCACGAGATCGCCAATGTCGCCGGTGCCGCCGGCATCCGCTATATGCTCGACGCCTCCGAGGGGCTGCCGCTCACCGTCTGCGTTAACCTGCCCTCGTGTGTGCCGGCCACCCACATGGGCACCGCCGGGGCCAGCCTGGAGGCCGCCGACCTGTTGGCTCTGGCCGACCTGCCGCGTGTCATCGGCCTGGCCGAGTTCATGAATGTGCCTGGGGCCGCGCTGGGGCTGCCGGGGGCATTTGAGAAACTCGTTGCCTTCCAGGGACGGGTGATTGACGGCCACGCACCGGGAGTCAGCGGCAGGTGGCTGCAAGCCTACGTGGGCGCCGGACCCGGCTCCGACCACGAGTGCACCACGCCCGACGAGATGGTGGAGAAACTGCGCCTGGGGATGTACGTACTGCTGCGCGAATCCACCGCCGCCAAAAACCTGCATGCACTCTTGCCCGCCATCACCCCGCAGAACAGCCGTCGTTGCGCCTTTTGCACCGACGACCGCCATCCCGCCGACCTGCTCGACGAGGGCCACCTCGATCACCTGATCCGGCTAGCGGTGGCCGAAGGGCTCGACCCCATCACCGCGATCCAGATGGCGACCCTGAATCCCGCCGAGTGGTTCCGTCTGCGTGACCGCGGGGCTATCGCTCCGGGCAAACGCGCCGATCTGGTGGTGTTCTCCAATCTGAAGGATTTCCGCCCGGAGATGGTCTTTTGCGGCGGGACGCTCGTTGCGCAGGAGGGGGCCCCTGTTGGCGATTGGCCCATCCCGACTGCCGACGACTCGGCCGTGCGTAGTAGCATCCGCGTGCCGTGGGAACGGATCGGCCTGGCCGTTCCCGCCCAGGGGGAACGCCTGCGCGTGATCGGCGTCGTACCCGATCAGGTCGTCACCGAGCATCTGATCGAGGCGGCCACAGTGCAGGACGGACTGGCGGTGGCCGACGTGGAGCGCGATCTGCTCAAACTCGCGGTGATCGAACGCCACAAGGGGACGGGCAACGTCGGGTTGGGGTTCGTGCGCGGGCTGGGGCTCAGGCATGGGGCGCTTGCCGGCAGCGTGGGCCACGACGCACACAATCTCATCGTCGCCGGCTGCGACGACGTCTCGATGCTCACCGCTGTCCGCGCCGTGGGCGACCTGGGCGGCGGCCTGGTGGCCGCCGTGGGCAGCGAAGTGCTCGCCTCCGTGCCCCTGTCCATCGCCGGGCTGATGTCCGACCGGTCCGTAGAGGTCGTGCGCCAGCAGATGGATCGGCTCGTAGCCGTCGCCCACGACCTGGGCTCGCCGCTGCACGATCCCTTTATGACGCTGGGCTTCCTGGCGCTGGAGGTCATCCCGGCGCTGAAACTGACCGACCGGGGGCTGGTAGACGTGGGCAGGTTCGACTTTGTGCCATTATGGGTGGAATCATGAACTGAGGAGGCTACACCTTGACCGTCGGAGAACGCAACAAAGAACTCAACATTGTCGCCGAGATCCTGCAGGTGCACCTGCCCGCTGTGCTGAAAGACCAGGGGCTGGCGCGCGATCTGTTGGCCGTCGTAGGGGTGACCTTGCGGGCTGCCTGGGAAGATGCGGAAAAATCGGCGGCGGTATGGGACAAGAAGGCCTATCACATCAAGGCCGACCGGCTGCGCGACGAGTGGGGCTGGACGCTGGGAGCGGCCAACTATGCCGAGGGGCTGGCCTACCGTGATGGGCCCATCACCGCTGAACACCTGCGCAAACTGCGCCTGTTGATCAAGGCCGATCTGGCAGCCCCGGCACAGCGGATCATCAAGGACCCCACGGCTTTCCGCGGGGCCGCTGCCGCCAACCGCGCCCGCCAGCAGCGCGAAAGGAGCCGCACGCCCAAACGCGCATTGGTATAGCGCCCCCTTTCCTCACCCCTGTCCCCTCTCCTTCCCCCGCATAGCGGGGGGAGGGAGAGGGGTGCAGGGGTGAGGTCAGGGGGTTACCCCCGCACTTGCAACCGCCCCGGCAGAATCTCGCACTCGATCTGCTGGGCGCCCTCGCAAATCAACTCGCCGTCCATATGGGCCACCAGACCGTCGGGCGAAGAGACGGTTACGCGTTGCCCGCGCGTCATGGTGATCGCTCGATGGCCCACGTGGGTGCCCTTCAGAAAACGGGGGATCATCCGCATGATCTCCAACTGGCTCACCTCGCGCGCGATACACAGGTCGAAGAGACCGTCGTTGGGCCTGGCCTCCGGCGCGACGAAAAAGCCGCCGCCCTCGCGTGGCCCATTGGTCACACAGATCATCAATGCAGGCAGGCGCCACTCCCGTCCATCGCACTCGACCTTGACCTGTGGTGCCCTGTAGTACAGGAATACCGTCTTTAGCACGACCGGCAGATAGAGTGCCAGACCACGTAGCCGCTTCACCCTGGCCGTCTCGCGCGTCACGACGGCATCGAAGCCGATACCGACAAAGTTGCCAAAGTAGCGGGAGAGTTGGCCGGGTATCGTGACCCGCCCTACATCCACCTTGCGCGTCTCTCCGTCGGCCAACTTGCGGCAGGCCGCGCGCAGGTCGCCCGAGACGCCCATCGTGTTGGCAAAGTCGCAACCGGAGCCGACCGGCAGAAACCCCATGACGGCGCTTGCTCCACTCTGCGCCGCGGCCATCAGGCCGTTGAGCACCTCGTTTGACGTACCGTCACCCCCGGCGGCAACGATCGTCGCAAACCCATCTCTGGCCGCCTGTTCGGCCAACTCCACCGCGTGGCCGGGTGCTGCGGTGCGCACCAGGTCGAATTCCACGCCCTCTGCTTTCAGCCATTCGCGCAACTGCGCCTCGGCCTTCGCGCCGTATCCCCGGCCGGCCACGGGATTCAGAATAACCTTGATTGCTTCCATCATACTCTCCTCTTGCGTAGTAGAACACCGTTTGAGGCGAAGGGTTACGAGCGTAAGCGTAAGGCGTAAGACGTAAGACGTAACCTTACGCTTTACGTTTTACGCCTTACTTCCACGTTTGACAGCTCCCCGTCTTGAGGGTAGAATGAACCCGGAGGTACACTATGGCCGAACAACTGTCCCTGCCCGGCGTGGACATTCCCACGGAGGGGCCCGCAAAAGTGGGTCATCCGACGGGCCTGACTGCCGGTTCGTCGTTGCGCGCCGCGCTGGTCGCCTTCGAAGCGCACATGCAAGCGCAGGGATTCGCCGAGAACACCATCAAAGCCTTCCTTTCCGACCTCAATATCCTGGCCCAATTCGTGGGCGTAGGCACGGCCATCGGCACGATCTCCACGCAGGACCTCAACCGTTTCACCGATTGGCTGGTTCACGGGCGCGGCGTTCCCTGCAATCCCAAGTCGCTGGCCCGGCGCGTGACTGCGCTCAAGGTCTTTTTCGGTTGGCTGGCCGAGGCGGAGGTGTTGCCGAACGACCCTGCGGCTCCGGTGATCCACAAGCCGGCGCTGGCCCCACTCGCCGAGATCCTCTCCGATGCCGAGGTCGAACGGGTATTGGCCGTGACCCAGGCGCTGCGCCACGGCGAGAAACCCGACGCGCGCCCGCATCTGCTGGTGACGCTGCTCCTGCACACCGGTATCAAGAAGAGCGAGTGTATGGCCATTGTCCTCAACCACTTCGACTTTGACGATCCGAACGAGCCGGTGTTGTGGATTCGCTATGCCAATCCACGTCGCCGCCATAAGGAACGCAAACTGCGGCTGCCGGTGTGGTGGCCGGCACTGCTGGCCGAGTACCGCGCCCAATACCGGCCGCAGCAGGCGCTCTTCCCCTGCACCGCGCGTAACCTGGAATACGTCCTGGCCGATGTCGCCAGGCAGGCCGACCTGCCACACGGCCTTTCATTCGAGATGCTGCGCTGGACCTGTGCCGTGCGCGACTACCAGGCCGGCATGCCCGCCGACCAATTGCGCCAGAAACTGGGTATCTCGAAAATCACCTGGCGCGAGGTCGGCGCCAAGATCGCCAAACTCGCCGGCCCTGCGCTTTGATTTGTCATTCTCGCACGATGCTGGTATAATTCCTTTTGCGCCACCCTAGCTCAATCGGCAGAGCAACCGCTTCGTAAGCGGTCGGTTTTGGGTTCAATTCCCAAGGGTGGCTCCTACAGGCCCCGCACAGGGGCTTTCTTTGTATCATCAGGCAGAATCGTGATGTTTGCCCAGACCCCACGCGACCCCTGGCGAGCCGTGTGGCGCATCGCCACCGACGATAGGATCCTCGCTGTCCTGTTGTTGGCTCTCGCCACAGGACTGGCTATCAGCGTTTTCTTCCGTCAGATGCCCGTGAACGGTCCAGCCGTCTATGCTCGCTGGCTTTCCGAAACACAGGCGCGCCTGGGACGGGCCACTGCGACGCTGCAAACGCTGGGCCTGTTTACGGTCACGCGCTCGTTCGGCTTTCGCACGCTCCTGGCACTAACCGCCGCCTGTCTCATGCTCCGGCTCATCGAGATCGGCAGTCAATTGCGCCACAGGTGGGCGTGGGCCGACGTGTTCCCCTCTCTGGCCCACCTCGGTGCGTTGGTGCTGCTAACGGGCCTGCTCGTCACCCGCCTGTGGGGCTGGCAGGCCAGGGACATCGTCGTCCTGGTTGGCGAACGGGCTACCCTGCCCAACGCGCCGGGCTGGGTCGCGCTGGATCAGGATACCCTGAAAGTGAGCCACAGTGCAGGGCTGGTCACGTTCGTCGAGACGTACGGCCCCGGCGTTCGCGCTTGGGCGAGCGATAACGCAGGACGGCCCCTCTCACTCCAGACCGCTGAATCCAACCCGGTCGCCGAATTAACGGCGGCGCTCACCGAGGACCGCTACTTTGCCATTCCAGAGGCCCGCCTGGTTGTCCGGCTGACGCCGCAACCGGGCCATCCCGTTACAGCCCACAGCCCGGTGCTCGTCCAGGTCTACCGTAGCCCACCGGGGGAATTGGCGCTCCAGAACGTGGCGGAAGGAGAGACCACCGTGACGGTGGATGGCGTGACGGTGCATTTGACCGACGAGCCTTATGCCCGAATAACCGCCACGTTCAACCCCGGCCTGTGGCCCACCGGCGCGGGGGTTGTGTTCCTGACCGCAGGTGTGCTGGGCGGCATCGTGCTCGCCGTGCACGAGCCAGGCCAGAGGGGGACAACGACGGGCGGGGAGGACTGAAGGTGGAGGCAGCCACGATCCTCACCGGGTTGGCAAGCGGCGCGTTGCTGACGGCGTTCGTTCTGGCGGTATGGGATGGCTTTCGCCAGGTAACCGGCGTCGGGCGAGTCGTGCAGGTCGTCAGTTGGCTGGCCGGGGTATTCCTGTTATTGGGCACACTGCTGGCGTGGCTGGATATGCGCGTCTTCCTCGGCCTGCCTCTTGTTGCCGCCCTCGCTGCGCCGCAAGGTCTCCCACGCCATTCCTCCTGGACAAACGCGCTTCCCCTTCTGCCGCCGCTGGCTCTGGTAGGAGTCGGGCTGTTCTGGGTGCCGGCGGCCGTGAGCGGTAGCCTGTTCGTTGCGCTTACCTCCGCCATCTGCGCGGGGTTGGGTGCACGGGCATTGGCTCAGGCGTTGTGCGCGTTCGCCGGTGAAATCTCTGCCGAGTGGCCGGGCATCGCCACCTATACACTGCTGACACTGCTGGCAGGCGGTCTGGCATTGGCGAACCTGGCGCGGCGCGGGGTGCTGTGGAGCGGGAGCAGCGCCGAGACCGGGCTGGCTGCGGCCTGGCTGGCCTGGAGCGCAGCGCGATTTATCCCGCGCGACCGGACGCGACTGTGGGCGAGTGTGGTTGCGGTGGCAGCGGTGGTGCTCCTCGTACTGGTTGTCAGTTGCGGGGGCACGAGATGAATTGTCCATTTCATCAGGACAAGCGCTGATATGGATTACTCCGACTTGCCCGAAAAAGTGCAGCGCCATCTCGAACGAGCATACGCTTACGAGGAGAGCGGCGATCTCGAAGAGGCCTTGCGCCAATGCGAGACGATCATCCAACTCGCCCCAGGACTGGCCGAAGCATACAACCTTCGAGGCGTTATCCTGGACGAATTGGGGCGGAAGGAAGAGGCCATCGCTGCCTATCGAGAAGCCGTCCGTCTCGACCCGACATTCCGTGAAGCCCAAGAGAACCTTTACGAAGTAACAGCGGAACCGAGGAAGCGGCAAAAGATAGAGTTGGTCGCGGTGCGTGCCTTTATCTACCCGGTGCATGCACATCTGGCGAAGGCGTTGTTGGCGGTCAATGGTATACGGGCGTTTGTCGCCGACGATGGGATTGTCACGGCCAACCTGCTTCTCTCCAAGGCTATCGGAGGGGTAAGGCTGCTGGTTCGTGCTAAGGACGCCCAAGCCGCTATGCGCATTCTCGAAAAAGGCGACACGAGGGCAGAACGCAGAAACCGGACAGACGCTTCCCAAGACGTGGTCGGGAATCCTCAATGTCCACGTTGTCGTTCTACCGCAACTCATTTCGAGAAATACAGGCTACGGCTTGTGGCTCTGACCTGGCTGCTTTGGAAAATCCCCTTGCCGTTCATCCTCAAGCAAAAGTGGTGCTGTGAACGCTGCGGGTATGCGTGGAAGGAGCCTCGCGATAAGGAGTAGGCAATGCACGGTTACATCATCTTTGCCTACTCGAGTTCTCAAATCCCACAACGAGTGCAGGCTTCCTGCTCTGCAAGTGCGTGATGTTGCACCAGCCAATCATAACCAAGAGCCGACTGATCCGTGATCTGACCTGTCTGGGTATCGAGGCGGGGCAGACCGTCATGTTGCACGCCTCGGTGCGTGCTATCGGTTGGATCGTCGGTGGCCCCGACGTCGTGCTCCACGCGCTGCGCGAGGTGCTTACGCCAGAAGGGACGCTGATGATGTACGGCGGGTGGGAAGAGCGGATCGAAGACTTTGATGAGTGGCCGCCCGAAACACAGGCCGCCTATCTCGCCGAGTGCCCACCGTTCGACCCGGCGACCGCACGCGCCAACCGCAAATGGAGCATCCTCACCGAATATCTGCGCACGACGCCCGGCGCGCAGCGCAGCGGAAACCCGTGCGCCTCGATGGTCGCCCTAGGCGCCAGGGCGCAATGGCTCACCGAAAACCACCCGCTGCAATACGGCTACGGCCCCGGCTCGCCGCTGGCCAAACTGTGCCAGATCGGCGGCAAGGTCTTGCAGGTCGGCGTGCCCATCGAGACACTTACGCTCCTGCATTATTCCGAACACATGGCAAACGTGCCGCACAAGCGCGTCGTGCGCTTCCGGGTGCCACTGCTGCGCGACGGTCAACGCGTGTGGGTAGAGATCGAAGAGTTCGACACGAGCCAGGGCATCCGTGACTGGCCGGGCGGCGACTACTTTGCTGCCATCGCGCAGGATTTTCTCGCCGGCGGGAATGGCCGCAGCGGGATGATTGGAGCAGCGCAGGCGCACCTGTTCGACGCCGCCACCCTGCACGCCTTCGCGGTGCAGTGGATGGAGCGCGAGTTCGCTTGAGGTGGAGAATGCGACCCATCGTGATCGGCGTGGCCGGCGGTACCGGCTCGGGCAAGACGACCGTGGCGGAAAGAATTCTCCAGCGCGTGGGCGAGGAACACGTCGCCTACATCTCGCACGACTCGTACTACCGCGACCTCAGCCACCTGCCGCCGCACCTGCGCGCACAGGTCAACTTTGACCATCCCGACTCGCTGGAGACCGAACTGCTGGTCGAGCATCTCAAAGCGCTGCGCGCCGGGCAGGCAGTCGAGATTCCCATCTACGACTTTACCATCCACACGCGCACGAGCCAAACGCGCCGTGTGGAGCCGGCGCCGGTGATCCTGGTCGAAGGCATTCTGATCTTTGCCGACCCGGACCTGCGTGCACAGTTCGACGTCAAACTCTACGTGGACACGGACGCCGACGTGCGCTTCATCCGGCGGCTGCAACGAGACGTCACCGAACGCGGCCGCACCGTCGAGTCGGTCTGCCAGCAATACCTCGAGACGGTGCGCCCGATGCACATGGAGTTCGTCGAACCCAGCAAACGCTACGCCGACGTGATCATCCCCGAAGGCGGCTTCAACGAGGTCGCCATCGAGATGGTCGCCGCGCGTATCCGCAGCCTGTTGGCAGAGCGGGTGCAGTCATCTGCCTGAAGATCAAGGAGTAACCGCAATGAGCACACTATTCGAGCCCTGTTGCCTGGCAACCACCATCGGCAGCCTGCCGCACACCGACGTGGCGCACGGCACCGCCCTGATGTTCGCCCACACGCCCGAAATCCCCGCCTGGGTGCAGTTCCCCAGGCGCGCCTTCCACGAGAACATGATGGTCCAGTTTACCGAAGGGCTGCCCGGGCTGGTGGATGACGGCGAGCGTGTCTACTTCGACACCGCCGCGCCCGACCTGACCGAGCAACTGACCGACTTTTACGCCCGCTACCTTGCCGCGACCGAGGGCGGTGACGCTGCTGCGCTCGACGCCTTTGGCCTCTCGTCCGAATACGCGGCGGGCTTTGACGAGTTTATCGCCCAATTGCCCCATCAACCCTCGCCCGTGGCGCTCAAGGGACAGGTCACCGGGCCGTTTACGCTGGGCACGAACCTCACCGATCAGGACCGCCGCTGCGCGTATTATGACGACACCCTGCGCGATGTCATCGTCAAGACGGTGGCGCTCAAGGCGCTGTGGCAGATCGCCCGCCTCAAGCCATTCTGCTCGCGTGTGCTCATCTTTCTCGACGAGCCCTCGCTCCTGGGTTTTGGCTCCCAGACGTTCATCACCGTGAGCCGCGAGGACGTGATTCATGACATCAACGAGGTCGTCGCGGCGATCCACGCCCAGGGGGCGCTGGCGGGCGTGCATTGCGAGGCCAACACCGATTGGTCGCTTCTGATGGAGACCGACCTCGACATTCTCGACTTTGATGCTTACGACCACATGCAGGCGATCACGCTCTACCCCGCCGAGTTGGACGCCTTTCTGGCGCGCGGCGGCAGCCTGGGCTGGGGTATCGTCCCCACGCTCGACCGCGACGCCGCCGCGACCGAAACCCTGCCCTCACTGTTGGCGCGGTTCGACGAGGGGGTGGAACGGCTTGTACAGAAGGGCCTTGACCGTGAACTGTTGCTGCGCCGGGCGCTGATCACGCCCAGTTGTGGGATGGGCGGCGTGCTCACCGAGCCGCTGGCCGAGCGCGTCCTGGGGCTGCTGCGCGAACTCTCTATGGCCCTGCGCCAGCAGCACGGGTTTGCCTGGCCCACGCAGGCTGCCCGGAATTTAGGCTTCATCAATACCCCTTCGAGTTTCTGACCCCGCTACGCGCCTCCGCCATCACCGGTGGTTGCTGCTGACTACCTGCATAACAGTCAGCCTTGATTTACGGCGTAGTTTGTGGTAGGATGAGAACGATATGGGCAG
>DAOUBA010000175.1:0-12719 GCA_034432855.1 Anaerolineae bacterium
GCCCACGGTCGAGCACTCTGTCGAGTTGCAAGCCTACGACGCCGAGACGCTGCTGGTGACCTGGCTGGGGGAGTTGCTCTATTGGGGCGAGCGCGATGGCGTCGTGTTCGTCGAGTTCGACGTGCGCGAAGCGACGCCGACTCATCTGCTGGCTGTCGCGCGCGGCGGCCCGCCGCCTGAGTACCGGCGCTACGTCAAGGCGGTCACGTTCAACGATTTGGAGATTGTACCGACAGAGGAAGGGTATGAGGCGACGGTGGTGTTCGATGTGTAACGTGAAACGTGAGGCGTGAAACGTGAGGAGGCGAGAGATGGTGGAGAAGAAGGATTTCAAACGGGTGGACAGGTATATCTGGGAGTTGCCCAAGAGTTTTCGGGAGGATATGCGTGTGCCGGCGCGCATCGTGGCCGACGAGGTATTGTTCGAAGAGGCGTTCCGCGATCGCTCGGCGGAGCAATTGGCGAACACGGCGACGCTGCCGGGCGTGGTCAAGTACGTGCTGGCGATGCCCGACGTGCACGAGGGATATGGCCCGCCCATCGGCGGAGTGATCGCCGTGCGCGTGCCGGAGGGTGTCATCTCGCCTGGAGCGGTTGGGTATGATATCAACTGCCTCGCCGGGGAGAGCCGCGTCTTGCACGAGTACGGCTACACGGTCCCGATTGCCAGGTTGGAGCACAGATGGAGGCACGCGCAACTGCGCTGTCAGGATTTTGGGGCCGAGCGAGAAGCCAGTACGTCGGTGATCCACTATTTGCGACAGCCGCCCTCTGCTGCAGTCTATCGCTTGACGACAGAGACCGGAGAGGAAATCATTGCCACTGCCGACCATCCGTTCTGGACAATGGACGGCATGCGGCCATTGGGCGAACTGTGGCCGGGTGACCTGGTCGCGCTCTATCCTTTCGAAGGCGTCGAGTACGAAGAGCCCGCTGCCAAACTGATTCTAAGCGAGGTTGATCTGGACCGCCTACTTGAAACGATGGGCGTAGGGAGGCAGGGGAACAGGGCGGCGCAGGTCAAGGCTCAGTTTCGACGCTCTTGCCTGCTTCCGCTGTACCTCAATTCTGCCCTGATGCCCCGCCTGCTCAAGTTGCTGGGATATGTTATAGGCGATGGAAACATCCACTTTGCGGGCGGTTCCGGGCAGGGTGTGACGTGGTTCTATGGCAAAGTCGAAGACCTGGAAGAGATTCGCCGTGACGTTGAGGCACTGGGCTTTACTCCATCGCGAGTGTATGTACGTCGTCGGCAGCACAGACTTGCTACTTCTTACGATACCTATGAATTCGAGCACGAAGAGTGCTGTATCAAAGTCCACGGGACCGCGTTTGCCGTGCTGCTGGCATTGCTTGGTGCGCCGGTCGGTAACAAGAGTAAGCAGGATTTTCGAGTGCCGGAGTGGTTATTTGAGGCGCCACGTTGGCAGCAACGTCTGTTCCTCGCTGCTTTCTTCGGGGCCGAACTCTCTGCCCCGGCCACATTCCAGGCTCATGGCGCAAACTTTTACACCCCTGTGCTCTCGATGAACAAGCGGGAAGGCTTTGTCGAGAGTGGACAGGCGTTCCTCGAAGATGTGGCCCGTCTTCTGACCGGATTCGGCGTGGACGTCAAGACGATCAGCCGGCGGATGGAGCAGATAAATAAGGACGGCAGCCGCTCGGTGCGGTTGCGCCTGGTGCTGTCTTCCAAACCCGATAGTCTGATCAATCTGTGGGGACGGGTCGGCTTCGAGTACAATCGGGAACGACGTTGCCAGGGATTGGTCGCAGTGCAATATCTCAAAGAAAAGCAGCGAGTTGTCTATGAGCGTCAGCAAGCCGCCGAAATGGCACAGGCTATGCAGGCGGCGGCTGTACCCGCGATGCAGATCTATGCCGAGTTGAGCACCCCAAATGTCAACAGGCGGTTCTTGGAACGCTCGCTGTACGGAGGACGAAAAACCCCTCCGCGCGTGAATGCCGACTTTCCCGATTTTGAGGCGTACCGTGTCGAGGCGACTGCCGGTTTGGGCATGAGTGGTATGGTATGGGCGCGCATCGCCCGCATCGAACGGCTCGAGGACTTTGACGAGGATGTGTACGACTTTACCGTCGCTCATCCTGACCATAATTTCATCGCTAATGGCTTTGTTGTGTCCAACTGCGGCGTGCGTCTCCTGGGCACGTACCTTGAGCAGGAAGAGGTCGCCCCGTACCTGCGCGACCTCAACGCAGCGCTGTACCGCATCTGCCCCAGTGGGGTGGGGGAGGGCGGGCGCATCCGCGTTTCCGAGCGGGAACTGGATGAGTTGGTGGTGCAGGGCGCCAGGTGGGCGCTCAAGCGCGGCCACGCGCGCCAGGAGGACGTGGCGCACACTGAGGAGCAGGGCTGTCTGCCGGGCGCCGACCCCAGTCACGTGAGCGCGCGCGCCAAGGAGCGTGGCCGTTCGCAGGTGGGCTCCTTAGGCGCGGGCAACCACTTCCTGGAGATTGACGTGGTCGAGGAGGTCTATGACAGGGAGGCGGCGGACCGTTTCGGCCTGCGCGAAAACCAGGTGGTGGTGCAGGTGCACTGCGGCTCGCGCGGCTACGGACACCAAATCTGCGACGATTACGTCAAGGGCCTGCAACCGGCAGTGAAAAAGTACAATATCGAACTCCCGGACCGCGAACTGGTCTGCGCGCCGGTGGATTCGCCCGAAGGCCGCGCCTACTACGGCGCGATGGCCTGCGCGGTCAATTTCGCCTTCGTCAACCGGCAACTGCTGGCGATGGGCGTGCGCGAGGCGTTCGAGCAGGTGCTGGCCGGCAAGGTCAAGAATTTCGATCTGTTCCAGGTCTATGATGTGTGCCACAACGTCGCCAAGTTCGAAGAGCACGAGGTGGACGGCAAGCGGATGAAGTTGTGCGTCCACCGCAAAGGCGCCACCCGCGCCTTTGGGCCGGGTCGCCCAGAGGTGCCTGCCGACCACCGCGACGTGGGCCAGGCGGTGCTGGTGCCCGGCTCGATGGGCACAGAATCCTACGTGCTCGTGGGCACGCAGAAAGCGATGGAACTGACCTTCGGCTCGACCTGTCACGGGGCTGGGCGGGTGATGAGCCGCACACAGGCGCTCAAACACGTGCGCGGCGAGCAGTTGAAGCGCGAACTGGAGGAGCAGGGCATCGTTGTACGCGCCGGCAGCAACAAGGGGTTGGCCGAGGAGGCCCCCGCAGCCTACAAGGACGTCAGCCGCGTGGTCGAGGTGGTGCACGGCGCAGGGATCGCCTGTAAGGTGGCCCGGCTGAAACCGCTGGCGGTGATCAAGGGATGAGCGTGGTCAGAAACCCGGTTTCTGCAAGAAACCGGGTTTCTTGACATTATGGCGATTTTATGATATACTTAGGCATAAGTATCTTATGTTTTAGAATATTAGGATTTGGTGAGATGACCGGTGAAATTGATCAGATGCGCAAGGGCACGACTCAGGTGGCGATCCTCAAACTGTTGGCGGATGCCGGCGAGCCGCTGCACGGCTATGAGATCATCCAGAGGCTGGAGGCGCGCAGCCAGGGCTACTTTCGCTTCAAGGAAGGGCTGATCTATCCGACGTTGCACCGCATGGAGCAGGCGGGTCTGCTTAAAGGGCACTGGCTGGGCGAGCCGGGCACACGGCGGCGCAAGGTGTACACCGTGACGGCGCGAGGCCGTCGCCAATTGGAGGCAGAACTGCGGCAATGGGAGGATTTCAGCCGCGGGGTGGGCTTGCTTCTGGGATTGGAGAAGGTGCATTCGTAGATTCTTTCGGGTTGGAGGTGGCCTATGTTTGGGAGATTCTTCCGCGTGTATCTTCTGGTGGTCTTGATTGTGCTGGCTCTGGATTGGGCATTGGGTGTCGCCAGATTCTATTGGCCGGCCGTTACGTATGGCTTTGCCATCGTCAATTTCCCCATCGGCCTGGGGTATCTGTGGCTGGAAGGCCAGAGCACGACGTGGTGGCACATGCATTTTGGCCAGGCCGTCAATGACGAGATTGGGCAGAGTATCGCCTTTCTCCTGACGGTCGCGCTCCAGGCGCTGCTCTACACCGCCGTGTTTCTGGTGTACAGGCGCTCGCAAAGCACCCATCCGGAGCCTCTGGAGTCGAGCCTATGACGATTGACGATGTGCTGGCGCGCGTTCGCGCCGCGCTCGACCTGGAGGCCGAAGCCGAGCGTGAAGTGCTGGAGGAGATCCGCGGCCACTTGGAAGAGGTAGTCGCGGCAGCGCGGGCACGCGGTCTGGGTGAGGAGGCCGCGCTGGCCGAGGCGGCGGCCCGCTTCGGCATCGAGGACGTCGGGCGGGAGTTGCAGATGACGCATGTGGGTTGGGGGACGGCGGATGGTGTCATCGCGGCAGCACTGCCGGTGGTGTGTGCGCTCGTCTTACGTTGGCTCGTCTTTGCTCCTGAGGGCACGGCGGTGGGCTGGCGGGAAGTGCTGACGCAGCCGGCCTTCTGGGTAGTGGCGCTGGCGGCACTGCTGATCCCCTTGCTCAAGTTCCCCCGCTGGCGCTATGCGCTGGCCTCTTGGGCCTTCTTCTGGGCCTTGTCGGTGCTCTTTTTCACCGTTCCCGCTTTGAGATGGTAGGTTATGGAGGTGAACCTTGTTCGAGACGATATTACCATGGAGCAGAACTGACCGGCGCCCGTTGTTTCTCGCCGCTCTGCCTCCCCTTGTCTATGGTCTGGGAATCATGCTGATGGCACTCATCGTCCGGGCGCCCTGGTACACCGTACCAACCTGGCGGCTGGTCGCCGGTCTTGCCATGGAACTCTTGGCGGCTGCTGTGCTGGTTGTCGGTGGGCTTGTCGTGCTCGTGCGGCGCTTGCCGGATTGGGGCTATACGTGGTTGGGGGCCGCGCTCATGATGCTGGCGATTGGGATAAAGGTGCTGGCCGAGGAGAGGGCCGAGACCGGGCAGTTCCTCATCTCTCCGGTTGCAGATAGCGTGATTGGCGTGCTCGTCGTGCTGGCCGGGCTGGTTGTGCTCCTGCTTGCCGCGCTGCGCGGATGGCGGCAGGCCGGTCTTGTGAGCATCGGGCTTTCCACGACCCTGGCGCTCTCACTGTGCTCCACGGCTACCAATGCCCCCTTCTATCGCTACGACCTGGCGCTGCTGGCCGGGCCATTGGGATTGCTCGCCGCCGCGCTCACCTATTACTACATCCGTGGCGCAGGCCCGATGCGCATCGCTGCCATCGCCGCCATAGGCCTGGCAAACATCGGGGCGGCCTGGATCGTCAATCAGGCGTGGCAAGCCTGGCTGCTGGCCCGTGGGCGGCCTCCTCTTCTGCTGCCGTTGCTGATGCTTCTGTTAGGCTCGTTGCTGGCCGGGCCCTTGCTGGGCCTGTGCGTGCCGCCTCTGCGTCGCGTGTTCGAGCAGGCATAGTGCCTAGGGGCGGGGTTACTCCTAGGTGTGAAATCCAAAGTCAAGGAGGTATCTTCCGTGAACAATCTGGCGATCATCGAAACGACCTTGCGCAATCGGCAGCGGTTCTTCATCGAGATTCGTGACGGTGTGGAATTGGGGCGCAAGTGCGCGCCATGCTCATCTCCAGCATTGCCTTCTTCGCGCTCTACGGCGCAGTGATGGGCTCGACCGCCAGCCTGTTCCAGGCGCTCAGTTCGGCAGTCAAGTTACCGATCCTGTTCCTGGCGACGCTGGTGGTCTGCTCGCCGACGCTCTACTTCTTCAACCTCGTCTTCGGCTCCAATCAGAGCCTCACGCAGAATTTTACCATCATCCTGACGGCGATCACGGTCACGGCGGTGCTGCTCCTGAGTTTTTCCCCGATCGTACTCTTTTTCCTGCTCACGACGAGCCACTATCAGTTCTTCAAGTTGCTCAACGTGGGCGTCTTTACGATTGCCGGGTTCGTGGGTGTGCACTTCCTGAGCCAGGGGATGCGGGTTGTCTCGGATGGCGGCAAAGAAGGGGCCGGGGCGCGGCGCAACGTGGTGCGATTGTGGATCCTGATCTATGCCTTCGTCGGCAGCCAGATGGCCTGGACGCTGCGCCCGTTCATCGGTGCCCCCGGCATGCCGTTCGAACTCTTTCGCCAGTTGGGCGGCAACTTTTACGCCAACGTCTTTGCCAGCATCGGCGAAGTATTGGGCTTTTTCACGGTGAGGTGAAGCGATGAATGCCCGCCTGGAACAAATCTTCAATTTGTTGATTGAAGAGATCGAAGAGCGGATGCAGAAGCGACAGCGAGTTGCTGCGCCACCTTCCCCTGCGCCGCCTCCGCCTGCGCCGGCTCCGCAGATGCCTCTGCTGCCCAGGACGGAAAAGCATCCACTGTCCCCGCCGGAGCCACAACTGCCGCCGGAGTCAGAGCTGTCACCGGAGCCAGAGCCGTTGCCGGAGCCAGAGCCGTTGCCAGGGCCGTCACATGTCGCCCGGTTCATGGGGCGGCTGGCGCTTGGGCTGCTCGTGGCGGTCATTGCGATCAACATTCCCTTCAACCGTCACGGCACCACGCTGGCGACTGCGATGCCGGATCGGGCTTCACTGGTCATCCGCAATGGCCTGGTGGTCAAGGAGGAAGACGCGCCGGAGATTTATGTCTACCAGGACGGCAAGTTCCGCTGGATCAGCAGCCTGGATGCCTTCGAGCACTATGGCTATACCTGGGAAGACGTCCACATTGTGGAGGATGGTTGGCTGGACGATTTCGAGATTGGCACGCCGATCCATGTGCTTCTCAAGTGTCCCGATAGTCCCCACATCTACCGGCTGGAGAATGGAGAGAAACGCTGGATCCGTGACATCGAGACGTTCACCGCCGAGGGACACGTGTGGGAGGATGTGCGCTTCGTCTCGTGTGAGTACCTGCGTAGTCTCCCCGACGGCGAGACGATCCCTCCCGGCGTCGGCCCGCCGCCGCAGCCATAGGGTGGGATAGCCAACAGGCCCGGCGCAACGCCGGGCCCGTTTGTTTCAGTAGAAGGGGGTGACGAGTGGGAGTGTGGCGGACGGCAAAACCGCCCGCCGCACCCCCACTTTTCGCCCCCTTCTCTTCCGCTTGCGGTGAACCACCCCTTTGACAAGTGTCGGAATCGCGTATACAATTTCATACTGATTGACCGCGCCGCCGTGAACCGGCGGCGCTGGACCTCACCCATCCCCATCCCGGCCCTCCCCTTCCCTCCCCGCAACGGGGAGGGAAGGGGAGGGGGGAGGGGTTCGGAGAGGTCGAACCCCGCCAGTCCCGGCCCTTCCAGGCCGGTGCGGCCGAGAGTAGAGACGTGTTTGAAGCCATAGTTGGTAATCATTGACTTCCCCGGGAGGCAATTCATGACCCAAGTTCATATCTCGACCCATCCGCTGGTGCAGCACAAGATGGCACTGCTGCGCGACCAGACCACCGAACCCAAAAAGTTCCGCCAACTGCTGCGCGAGATCGCCACGTTGATCGCGTACGAAGCCACGGCCGATCTGGCGACGGAGGAGGTGACGGTAATGACACCGCTGGGGCAGGCCGAAGGGCGCCGTCTGCGCGAGCGGGTCGGCCTGGTGCCCATCCTGCGCGCCGGCCTGGGCCTGCTCGAGGGGGTCTGGGATCTGCTCCCCGCCGCCGAGGTCTGGCACATCGGTTTGCAGCGTGACCAGCAGAGGTTGGAGCCGGTGGAATACTACAGAAGACTGCCGGCCATTCCGACAGCCGATGTCTACATGGTGCTCGATCCAATGTTGGCAACCGGCAAATCGGCGACGATGGCGGTGGACATTCTCAAACGTTGGGGGGCCAGGCGCGTCAAGTTCGTCGGCGTCATTGCATCCAGCGAAGGCGTGCGCCGCCTGACGACGACCCATCCCGACGTGCCGCTGTACTTGGCCGCCGTGGACGAGGAGTTGAATGAAGCGGGGCTGATCGTGCCGGGGCTGGGGAATGCCGGCGACCGGCTGTTTGGCACCGGATAGCCGATATGACGCTGAAGGCACGCCTGGTCAGGTTGATTGCCCTGTTCGCCGCCCAATTGCTGTATGTCCCCGTTAATCGCCTGGTGCAGGGTGGGGTCGTATTGCGCACACCGCTAGATGCCCACATCCCGTTCTGGCCGATTTGGGTGCTGCCCTACCTGCTGAGCCTTGTCTGGTGGTGGGGGTGCTTTATCTGGGCCGCGTGGAAAATGGACTCGGAGCGGTATCGCGCTTTCGTGGCCGGCGCACTCGCCACGATGTTGAGCAGTTACGCGGTCTACGTTCTCTTTCCCACCTACGTGGAGCGGCTCTTCCTCGAGGGGCATGACTGGCCGGTCGAGTTGGTGCGCTTCATCTACAACGCCGATCGCCTGCACAATGCTTTCCCCAGTAGCCACGCTTATACCACGATGTTGATCGTCTTCTTCTGGTGGGATTGGCGTCGGCACCTGCGTGGGGTACTGGTGACGATTGCCGTGCTCGTTCTCCTCTCGACCCTGTTCATACGCCAGCACTACTTGGTAGATCCACTCGGCGGTATTCTGTGGGCCTGGATGGGGTATCGCTTCGGTTCGTGGTGGGCAATACGTGGGGTGCACAGCAAGCGTGTGGACTAGGACCTCGCTGTGGTTCTGGCGTGGCGTATGGAGTGTCGGCGGCTTGATCGCTTTAGGGCTGCTGGTGCTCTATGCCTGGCTGCCTGCCGATGGGGCGACCGGCGATCTGGCGAGTTTCACCGCGCAAGGCTTTCGCGTCCAAAGGCTGCTCGAAGAGCGCGCCGGCGGCCTGCAGGTGGGCGATCTGATCGTGCGTGGCGGCGGACATACACTTGAGGAATGGCTGGCGGGCGCGCCGCGCGGGCCGGAGTGGGTTGCCGGCGGGATCGTGACCTACCAGGTCTTGCGTCAGGGACAATTGTTGACACTGCAGATCAAACTGTCCCCCGTTCCTCTTCGCTCCATCTTCCTGCATTGGGCGCCTCAATTATTGGGCGGGCTGATCTTTCTCTTCATCGGCGCCCTCATATTCTCGAAGCGTCCGATGGACAAGGCAGCCTGGCTGATGATGCTCTTTTGCATCGCGATGGCGCTGCAATATTGGGGTGATGCCTACAACATCCAGTACGCCACGCTGCCCTGGCGTTGGCCCTTCTGGCTGCACGTGTTCTACGAGCACACGATGTTCAGCCTGTGCGTTGCTACGGGGTGTTATTTCACCCTCGTGTTTCCGCTCGCCCATCCGCTGGTTGAGCGCTTCCCACGCCTGACCCCGCTGATGCTGTACGCCGTGCATCCGTTGGCGATCGTGGGAGCGATGGCGCTTTCTCCGAACCGGAGGGCTTCCTTGTGGATCGGCAGCGACGCATCGTGGACTGTGACCTTGCTGCAGATCGGATTGGCCTTGAGCGCAGCGATACGCTCGGTGCGCAAGGCTCAAGACCCTGTCGCCCGTGCGCAGATCCGCTGGATACTCTGGAGCGGCGTTATCGGAGTGGGTGTGTTGGTGCCGACGTATGTGATGCCGTTATTGCTGACCGGGCGTTCGCCGCTCCCCAATTCGGTAGCCATGGCCCTGTTCGTCCTTGAGGGTCTGGCATTCACCGTTGCCGTTCTGCGTTATCGCCTGTTCGACATCGAACTGATCACCAATCGCAGTCTCGTCTACGGCACACTGACCGTGCTGTTGGCGAGCCTCTACCTGCTGCTGGTCCGTCTGTTGACCCTGGCCGTTCAGGTATTCGTACATCGGCGGGACGATACCCTGGTGGTATTCGTTGCCACGTTGAGCGTGACGCTGGCTTTTGCTCCCCTGCGTCGGCGGGTGCAGGCGTTGATTGACCATGCCTTCTATCGCACCCGGCTGGATTATCAGCGCCTGTTGCCGGAGATGAGCGCACGGCTGGCGACCTGCATTGTGCCTGACGAATTGGCGAACCTGCTGACGGTGGAATTGCCCCGGCGTTTGCAGGTCGCCTCCGCGACGTTGCTTGTGCTGGATGCAGCGGGCCAACGCCTGGACCGGGCCGGTGCACAGGACAGCGATCCCGGATTGCCGGTAGACCATCCCCTGGTCACGTTCCTGCGCGGCCTGCAAGGCCCTGTGATGCGTTTGCAGCCCCCGGCGCAATGGCCTGTCGAGGCCCAGGCGTTCCTCGAGCAGCATGGGATCGAGTTGTGCATCCCACTGATCGTCGGAACCGGACTGGTGGGGCTATATCACCTGGGTCCCAGGTTATCGGACAGGGTCTACAATCGCGAGGAGGTACGTCTGCTGCATCTCCTCGGCCAGCAGGCGGCTGTGGCAGTCGAAAACGCTCGCCTGTACCAGAAGGTGCAACGCCAGGCCGAGGAACTGGCTATCGCGCTTGCCAAGTTACAGCAGTTGGATCGCCTCAAGAGCGAGTTCATCGAGAACCTCTCCCACGAGTTGCGTTCGCCGATGACCATCGTGCGCGGTTACGCCGAAGTGTTGGGTTCGGGCGAACTGGGCGAACTGAACCCCGACCAGCAGCAGGCCGTGTCGGTCATCGTGCGCCGCGTGCGCATGCTGAGCGAGATGGTCGAGGATATTATGCTCCTCCTTGAGACCGAGGCGAGTCCTCCACAGCCGCAGCCGGTGCTTTTGAGCGACCTGGCACTGTCGGTCGCGGAGGATTTTCGAGTTGAGGCCGAGCGGGCCGGGTTGACCTTGTGCGCCGACGTCGTCCCTACTCCACCGGTAGCGGGCAACTCGATCTCCTTGCGGCGTGTGCTGGACAACCTGGTCACTAACGCTATCAAGTTCACCCCAACCGGTGGTGTGGTCACAGTGCGCGTGCGGCAACAGGAAAGCCAGGTCGTTCTGGAGGTAAGCGATACCGGCGTCGGTATCCCCCCTGACCAGCAGGAGCACGTTTTTGAGCGCTTCTATCAGGTGAAAAGGAGCACTGGTCAACGGTATAGCGGCGTGGGACTGGGACTGGCGCTGGTCAAAGAAGTCACCGAAGCCTACGGGGGTCGGGTGGGTCTGAGGAGCCGGGTGGGCGAGGGGTCCACGTTTATCGTCAGTCTCCCGCTCTATAGGGAGTGTGAGCATGCCGAGTGAATATGCGTTCATCTTCGTTGTGGCGTTCGGGGTGGCGGTGTTGCTCACCCCGTTCGCCGACCGCCTGGGGCGCCGGTGGGGCATCGTGGCCCGGCCTGGCGGCCGGCGACGGCACGCGGGCGAAGTGTCGCGGCTGGGAGGTGTCGCGTTGTTCGCGGCCTTCTTCGTCGCTGTCGGCGTGGCAGAGTGGCGCGGCACTCTGACCGCCGGCTACAGCGCCGACGACGTGACCCGGTTGAATGGCCTGCTGCTCGGCGGATTGGGTGCATGTATCTACGGTCTGTTCGACGACCGCTTCGATCTTTCAGCGGGGGTCCAACTGGCCTGTCAGTTTGTGCTCGCGTTGATCGCCATCGCCACGCTGCTCTGGCTCGAACGCTTCACGCTGCCTTTCCTTGGCCTGGTGAGGTTGGACGCTTATTCCTGGGGGGCCTGGGTCTACGTCCCGCTGACGATCCTGTGGGTCATGGGGATGGTGAACACGGTCAACTGGTTGGATGGGCTGGATGGGCTGGCGAGCGGGGTGGGGGCCATTCTATGCCTGGTGCTGGCGGTCCACATGCACCGCGTCGGCCAGCCGAGTATCGCGCTACTGCCGTTGGCGCTCTTGGGGGCGCTGGTCGGTTTTCTGCCCTATAACTTTGCGCCCGCGCGCATCTTTCTGGGGAGTGCCGGGGCGTTCTTCCTGGGGTACGCCCTGGGGGGACTGGGGCTCATTGCGGGTGGACGGGCGCCCACGGTGCTTCTGGTGATGGTGTTGCCTATCGTGGATGTGGCCTGGCAGATCTTTGATCGCCTGCGCCATCGCCGCTCTCCTGGCCAGGGCGACCGGGGACACCTTCATTTCCGCTTGCTCGACCTGGGGTTCTCGCAGCGGACCATTGTGCTGATGTACTGGGGCTTTTGCGCGGTGTTCGGACTGCTGGCGTTGGTCGTGTCTTCCTGGTTCTACAAATTGCTGGCACTGGTGACCATTGGTGTGGTGGTCACCGTCGTGCTGGTGTGGCTCTCGCGCAGAGGTGAAACATAAGGGCTAATACTCCGCTCTCATTCCCCTGATCCGTTCCAGCAGTCGCTCTCCCACTGCGATCAGCAGCACAAACAGCAGGTCAACCACGATCGTCAGCGTGCACGTCGCCGCCAGCCAGCGTAGGGCCGTGCCAAGCGGTGCGGCCAATCGGGAAACCAGCGATGGCCCCAGACCGGTCACTGTGACGATGCCCCCCACCATCAAAAGGAACAGAAGCACTGGCGTCCAGGCCTGTCGGTCGGCGCGGCTGGGCAGCATGGTGTTGCTCACGGCGAAGATGGCATAGGCCCACAGCCAGGCGTCTCGCGCTTGGGGTATCTCCGGCAGCCAGGCAAGCACTCCGTTCCAATTTCCCGTCGTTAATGCCGTCTCCACCGCACCGATGCCGAAAACCCCATAGCCGATTAACAGGACGACCAGACAGCCGATAAGCAGCGGGGCCAGCCCAATCAGGCTGGCCCTTACTGCGTCGGTCTTTTCGACCGGGATAAACCCCAGTTGAACACGTTGCCCGGCGCGTTTGGGGCGGATAGAGATACGGCCAATGTGTACTCCCAGGAGGATCGCCGCCAGCGCGTGGCTCAGTTCGTGCAGAAGGATGCCCGGCAAGAGCGGCAGCGCGTAGAGGACCACTGCGATTTCGGGGTCGCCAGTCAGAAGTAACATGACCCCTTGCAG
>DAOUBA010000176.1:0-4683 GCA_034432855.1 Anaerolineae bacterium
AGGAAGCCGTAGTGTTGCGCACACTCGCGGTACGATTGCTGCACCTCGGGATCGTCCCACACGGCTTTGACGATGGCGGCCTTGAGGTTGTCGATCACCACCCGCCCAGGCACACCGCCGAACCAAGTGAAGGCGTTACGGTGCAGACGCAGCCAGGTCTCGACCTTCCGCCAGAAGGCCAGGCTGCCTGTGGCCACCTACTTCTCCAGCCCCAAGCTCAAGTGGCTGCTCGACAACGTCCCAGAATTGCGGGAGAAGGCGCAGGCGGGCCGGGCCGTCTTTGGCAACGTCGACACCTGGGTCATCTGGAACCTGACCGGCGGCGCCAAGGGCGGCGCCCACGTCACCGACGTGACCAACGCCAGCCGCACGATGCTGATGAGCCTGCGCACGTTGGATTGGGACGACGAGCTGCTGGAGCTTCTGTCGATCCCGCGCCAGATGCTGCCCCAGATCCGCCCCTCTTCAGACGCCGACTTTTACGGCGCGACGCGGGCCGAGGGACCGCTGGGTGGGGCGGTCCCCGTCTGCGGCGACCTGGGCGATCAGCAGGCGGCGCTCTTTGGCCAGACCTGCTACGACGTGGGCGAGGCCAAGAACACCTACGGCACCGGCTGCTTTATGCTGCTCAACACCGGCCCCCAGCCCGTGCCCTCCCAGAGCGGCCTGCTGACCACCGTGGCCTACGGCCTGCCGGAGGGCACGACCTACGCCCTGGAGGGCTCTATCGCCATCACCGGCGCGGCGGTGCAGTGGCTGCGCGATAACTTGGGCCTCATTCGCAGCGCCGCCGAGACGGAATCCATCGCCCAGGGCGTGGAGGACGCGGGCGGCATCTACTTTGTGCCGGCCTTTTCTGGCCTGTTTGCGCCGTATTGGGATATGGATGCGCGCGGCGTCATCGTGGGCCTCACCCGCTACGTGACCCGCGCACACGTCGTCCGCGCCACGCTGGAGGCCATCTGCTACCAGACGCGGGACGTGCTGGAGGCGATGCAGGCGGACGCAAGTGCTGAACTGACCGCGCTCAAGGTCGACGGCGGCGCGACCGTGAACAACTTTTTGATGCAGTTGCAGGCCGACGTGCTGGGCGTGCCGGTGGTGCGCCCAACAGTGCACGAGACGACGGCCCTGGGCGCGGCCTACGCCGCCGGCCTGGCCACCGGCCTGTGGGCAGGGCCGGACGAGCTGCGCGCCAATTGGGGCGTGGAGCGGGTCTTTGAACCACAGTGGGATGAGGCGCGGCGGGAAGAGGGCTACGCTGGCTGTGAGGAAAGCCGTGGAGCGCAGCCGGGGCTGGGTGGGAGGATAGCAAAGCCAATAGCACGGGCAGGGGGCGAACATATCAGGGGCGGGGATATGCCTGCAATTCAAGCGGTCGTCGTTTCCATACTCAGGGCAGCGCTCACCTGGCTCAGCCGCCGCCGCTTGCCGCAGGTCGATGGCGCCCTGCGCCTGCCGGGCCTGAACGGCCTGGCGGAGGTCATCCGCGACCGCTGGGGTGTGCCCCACATCTACGCCGAGAACGAGCGCGACCTGTTCTTCGCCCAGGGGTTCGTCCACGCCCAGGACCGGTTATGGCAGATGGACTTTAACCGGCGGCTGGTCGCCGGCCGGCTCTCGGAGGCGATGGGGGCGACGACGCTGCCGGTGGACCGCTGGATCCGCATCCTGGGCCTGCGGCGGGTGGCCGAGCAGGAGGTGGCGCTGGTCAGCGCCGAGGTACACGCTATCCTGAAATCTTACGCCGCCGGCGTCGACGCCTGCATTTCTCAGGAACGTCTGCCGATTGAATTCACGCTCCTGCGCTACAGGCCCGAGCCGTGGGGCGTGGTCGACACCCTTTCCTGGATCAAGCTGATGTCCTGGTGGCTCTCGGTGAACTGGGAGAGCGAGCTTTTGCGGGCCAGGCTGATCGACCGCCAGCGCATCCTCGTACTGTCCCATCTGCCGCGCGCCCCCAGGCCCAGGCAAGGTCGGGGTCCAGCTCCAGGGTGCGGTCGGCAGCAGCCGGTTATCCGCGCCTGCCTTTATCGCAACCGCACTTCAACTACGGATGGACTGCGAGGAGAATGCTATCCGCTATGTACCACCTCTCACCTTTGCTTACGAGGTAGGTTCTTCGCAAAGTCCCCCAATCGTCGTAAAGGCAGATCGCTTTATCCCCCTCGATCTTAAATTCGAGGAAGCGAGATCTCTCTATCCAGTTCTCCGGGATACCCTCGTCCTCCATTGGACTTCGGAAGACGGGAAAGTAGCCGAGTTGAGCCTCGAGCGATTTCACCCCAGGCCGCCTTTCGAGCTTTTCCCATACTGTCTCCACCAACTGACAGATGACTAACGAGGAGTTGTTAGGTCTACACCTTGCAGCCATAGCCTTTTGCCAGACCTCCTCCAAGGCTGGTGTGCCTCTTTCCTCCCAATTCTTGTACCAGGCTCTCATGTAAGTCAGATAGCCTGCACCCTCAGGAACCTCTCCGAAGGCGAGAGCCACCTCTTCCTGCAGCTCCTTCCGTAACGGAAAGCGAGGGTCGTCTATGAAGAAATTGTCCAGCCTTGAGGTATCGAAAGTGAGGCCCTCAAAACCCATCTGGCGGTAGATTTCCAGGATCGCCTCCTTGATTTCAGCCTCCTCGGGTGACAAAGAAGAGAGTGAGGGATGAGAAGCCGGGCTGCAACGTGAATATGCGATCTCGAAGCCAATCAAAGGAAAGAAGATCGCGGCTCCTAAGGCAAGATAAATCCACCAGTGTCTCATATCAGTGTTACCCTTGATCACTGACCTTGCCGCGATTCTTGGATCCATGAGTTGAGGCGGGGCCGCCAACCTATTAGTAGTGGACTTCGAGGAGCACACGGCTGGCAATATACCACCCTTCAGCCTCCTTCACCAAGAAGGCACGCCAAAGACGACCTCCGTCGTCGTAGCGACATACTGCCACATCTTCGCGGATATCGAAGTCATAGAAACGAAACCCGTCTTCCCATCCCGAAGGCATTGGATCGGTTCGCCTAAAGGCAGGGATAAACCCTAGCTCTTCTTCTAGCAGCCTCAGATCCTCGGGACCAATTTCCTTGCCCTCTCTCTGAGCCTTCTCCCAAGCCTCCTCTAGCCGATGGCCACAAAGCACACAACGACCAGCCCAACCGTGATATTGGTGGGCCTGGCCGCTTTACGACTGAAAGGCTATCGAGTTTCGTCACAATAGGCCCAAGCAGAGAGAAGCACTCATTATGAAGCCGCGTGGCACTCCAATTGGAGGGTATGCGGCTCTCCATGGCTCATTTTCTGCACTTGGAGGTGCTTATTCCCGCACCTGGACGGGGCGATACACTATTGTGACGAAAGTCCTATAGTAGAATCCGAAGGATCTTGTTACCGGCGATGTACCACTTGCCGTCAATCTTGACAAGCGTCATCTCATTTAGTCTGGGGCCATCGTCAAATACTGCCGTGGCAACGTCTCCCTCTACGACGATCGACTTGAAATCTATCTGGATCCTTACACCCTCGGGAGCGCGCGGAGCAGCTGTTCGCCCCGAACGATCTTTGAGAGACTGCACTTCTTCCAAGGTCAGTGGTCGGCCTTCCTCTGCCGCTTTGGCCCAGAGTTCCTCCAGTCGAAGCGCGCCCGCCTTCCACCAACTATAGTAGGCCAATTCATAGTCTAAGTAGCCCGTCGTATCAGACGAGGTGCCAGTGACATCCTCCACTAACTCGAGCCAATCTGGGCGGAGATTGCCACCTCGAGGATCATTCACAAAGACAGAAGCGAAATCCGTCGTATCAAAAGTGCGGCCCGCCAAAGCTCGGAGCTCGTAGGCTCGGCGAATCGTGGCCTGGATTTGACGTGAATCAGGGGTATCGGGTACACCAGGCGCCGCATTGACTTGAACGGTCGTCTGACGCGACACGCCGACGATAGCAGCCAGAAGGATTATCAGTGCGCTTGCTAGGAAGAGTAACAGTTTCGTTCTCATACAGTTTCTCCTTTCTGCTCGATGACAACCTTTGGACAAGAACTTACCATTTCACATTTATTCCCCAGCCTGTCGCATCCCCGATGCGATAATCCCACGCCACATTGTTCCGGTCTGCACAGTGCTGAGCCACGCGCAGGGTGTTCCGAGGTGCCGGTATTGGCAGATTGTTGTTACAGGTATCTTTATAGTCCCTCTGATCCTGACTGATCGGGCCAGTATCTAGCACCACTCTGGCATGGTCGGGGCTCCCGTTTCTATCGAGATCCAGCAAGATGAAGTCCCCTTTGCTAAGGCACCCAGGCCAGCAAACAATCCCAAACTCAGCCGGATACTGATGCACATACCCATTGAAGTCAGGTGTGATTCTCCAGGTGCGTGATACATTCCACCCTAGCAATTTCTTCTCGCAGAACCAATGCCAGACATTGTCTGCTCCTTTGCGCTGAGGATAGCCTCCTGCTTCGAGCACTTGCGAGGTGAAGTTGGTGCAGTCTCTACAACTGTCGCAATCGCCCATCCTGCCATAGCTGGGGTAGTTGGCAGGACGCGTGTGAGCATTAGTCCGGGCATAGTTCGGCCACATTCAGCCGCGCCGCGTGTGCGACGTGACACCTTCGATTGAAGACACCTTGTAACGTGCAACCGCCGCCGCCAGCAGGCCGCGTAGCGGCGTCGGCTGCAATGGATGTTAGCCCGCCT
>DAOUBA010000177.1:0-5217 GCA_034432855.1 Anaerolineae bacterium
GCCCGCCCAACCCCCCGAAAAATCACTTTCCTTGGGTATCGGGATGTGTCACATCGAAGATGTGGGCAATCACCAGCCCTTTCCACTTGACAAATCCACCTGAACACCGAGAATACGAGTGCAACCCCACGATACTGTTGTGCGTATAAGAGTTGCCAGGCATTGGTTCAGTGGAGCGCTCGCGTGACCGATGAAAGCGAATGGATCTGGCTGGCGCAACAGGGTGACCAGACCGCCTTCGGGCACCTGGTTGCAGCCTACCAGACACCCGTCTATAACCTGACCTACCGGATATTGGGCAATGCTACGGAGGCAGAAGACGCCGCGCAAGAGACATTCCTGCGTGCCTATACGCACCTGCGTAGTTACGATCCGCAACGTCCTTTTCGCTGCTGGATTCTCGCAATTGCCTCCCACTATTGCATTGACCGGCTGCGCCGTCAGCGGCTCAACTGGCTTTCGCTCGATGACGAGATCGCCGAGGCCTACGAGCCGTCAAGCGATTGCCCCACCCCGGAAGTCGCGCTTGCACAACGTGAGCAACAGGCGCAGATCCAGCACCTGCTTGCGGCGCTTTCGCCCACCGACCGGGCAGCGATCACCCTTTGTTACTGGTACGATTGCTCCTACGAGGAGATTGCCGAGATGTTGAACCTGACGGTAAGCGCGGTCAAATCACGCCTCCACCGCGCCCGACAAGCCCTGGCCAAGATGCTGGCAGAAGGAGAAACAAGCCATGCGCTGCACACAGGCTAGTGAAATGATGTCACTACGGCTGGATGGGCGCCTGAGCAACGGCGAAATTGCGTCGTTGGACGAGCACCTGGTGGGGTGCGACACCTGCCAAGCCGAATGGCGCAGCCTGCATCGGCTCCATTGCACGCTCGATGCTGCCCCAATGATCCAGGCGCCTGTCCGCATACGTGTCAACGTGATGGCCCGCCTGAGCCGTCAGGACCGGGCACGCCGTGCCATCGTCGGCGGCACGACGCTGGTGCTGGGTACTGCCACGTTAGCATTGCTCGTGCTGCTGCCAGCTCTCCTGGGACTGCTGAACACAACGAGCATCGTGCCGGCCATGTTCAGCGGTGGCCCGGAGACCGCCGCCCACATACTGGGTGTCTGGGAGACGCTGGGACGTACGCTGATGGTGCTGTGTAGGAACGCCATCGTTCCGCTGGCTCTCCTGGGCTTGTGCGGTTTGATGATGGTGTTGGTGCTGAATGGCCTATGGATCGCCCTCGTGCGGCGGATACAAGCGCGTTGGACACGATCGAGATGAAGGGAGGACACGAATGAGGGTCATATTGACGCCGCTGCTGGCGTTCGTGCTATTGTGCGTTACTGCTTGCTGTTGCACGTTCACATTGCCGCGTGCGCCGAATATCCACATCAACGTCCCCAGCCTTCAGGTTGGCGAAATGCAGGAAAAACAGGAATCCATACCCCTCGGAGATGAGGAGTCGGCCAGGGTCGAAATCCGCTTCGGGGCCGGGGAACTGTGGCTTGTCGCCGGCGAGCAGGATGAACTGTTCTCCGGGAACTTTCGCTACAACGTCGAGGAATGGGAGCCGGAGGTCTCTTATAGGAACGGCCGGCTGCTCGTCGAACAAGGGGGCCTTGACCGAAACTGGGGCTTCCCGAGTGGCAACGCCCACAACAAGTGGGAACTCGAACTCTCACCCGAAATCCCACTCGACGTAACCATCAAGGCCGGCGCCGGTGAGGGAGAACTGGATTTCACCGGATTACAACTGGAGGAATTGGAGTTGGAAATGGGTACAGGTGACTTTGGGGTACATTTCGACGAACCCAATCCCATAGATATGCGCGATCTGACGCTGAACGCCGGCGCCTCCGAGTTGGAAGTCAGCGGCCTCGGCAATGCCGGGCCCAAGCGGATGACGGTGCAGGGAGGCGTGGGTAATATCACCCTGGACTTGACGGGCAACTGGCCGTACTCGGCCAACGTATACGTCACTGCCGGCGTCGGCGCGCTCACCCTGTACCTCCCCGACAACGTGGGCGTAAAGGTGCGCACAGAAGGAGGGCTGTCGAGTGTGGACGCGCCCGACTTGCACCGCTCCGGCAATGATTACGTCAACGATGCCTTCGGCGAGGCGGAGACGGAACTGTATATCCGTGTGACCACGGGCGTCGGCAGCGTGCGTCTGATCGAGGTGTCCAATGAGTAGCCCAAAAAGGAGGCTTCCCTATGTGTAAACGATGGTTGTATCGGCTGTTCATTTCGCTGGCCGGGGCGCTATTGCTGCTCCCGACCGTACCCGTGCTGGCGCAGGGCGGCCAGCCCGGCGATGACGGCGTGGTCATCTGGAACGAGGATTACACCCTGGACGAAGGTCAGCAGTTGGAGGGCGATCTGGTCGTCTTCAACGGCGACGCGACCCTAAAGGCCAACAGCCTTGTCGAGGGTTCTGTCGTCGTCTGGAACGGCAACGCCGAGGTGGCGGGCACTATCGAGAAAGACCTCGTCGTATCGAACGGGCGTATCCATCTGGACTCCAGTGCCTGGGTACAGGGAGATGTCGTGTGCACCTGGGACTGCGACCTGGAACGGGAAGACGGCGCCCGTTTGGATGGGAAAAGCATCGAAGGTCTGCCGATGGGCGGTGTCCGCCGGCTCGTATTTATCTGGCCTCCTGAGCCACCATCGGTTCTCTCCTTCTGGACATCGGGCCCAGGATGGATGCTGAACAAGGCATTCGAGGTGTTTCGAGTCCTGATCGCCATACTGGTCATCGCGGCAATCGCCGGATTGGTGGCACTGATCATGCCACAACAAATGGCGCGGGTCGGGCAGACCGTGTTCGAGGCCCCCTGGGTGACTCTCGGCGTGGGGTTACTGACGATGCTCGCCGCTATCGCTCTCATGGTGTTGCTGGTTTTGACCATCTGCCTGCCACCGCTGGTGGCATTTGCCCTGGCCGCGGCCGGAGTGTTCGGCTGGATCTGCGTGGGCGCGCTCATCGGAGAACGGCTGCTGATGGCACTCAAGGTGCGCGAGGTCACGCCGCTGTGGGCCGCCGTGCTGGGCACGTTGTTCATCACGTTGATCAGCGCGGGGCTGAGCGTGGCCCTCTGTCTGGCCCCATTGGGCTGGCTGTTGACTTTTGCCACAGGCTGCCTGGGGCTAGGCGCAGTCGTACTGACCCGCTTCGGCACGCGGCCCTATATGCGCAGCCCTGTACCGCCGCCTCCAACCCCCTGACCTTCCCCCTGTCAGGAAAACAACGTGCAGGGACAACCCTCCCGCAAGCCACAGCCTCCGGGAGGGTCGTTTTTTCCCGGAATCTGTTGACCGTCGCCGTGCTTTGTGATACACTTGGCAACAGGCAGGCCAGGCTTCTGGGAATTCTTCCTTGTGGGAGGGCCACGATGGCATTGATGACAAGAGACGAGTACATTGATAGCCTGAGGCGCTTGAAGAGGCGCGTGTTCATCATGGGCCAGCAGGTCGAAAACCCGGTTGACCACCTGCTGGTGCGCCCCTCGCTCAACGCCTGCGCCATGACCTACGAACTGGCCCAGCAGCCCGAGCACGCCGGCCTGCTGCGGGCCACCTCCAACCTGACCGGCCAGACGGTCAACCGCTTCACCCACCTGCACCAGAGCGCGGCAGACCTGGTGGCCAAGGTCAAAATGCAGCGGTTGCTGGGGCAGGTGACCGGCTGCTGTTTCCAGCGCTGCGTAGGCATGGATGCACTAAACGCGCTCGACTCGGTAACCTTCGAGATGGACCAGGCGCTGGGGACGGAGTATCATGCCCGCTTTCGCCGCTACCTGCAGCACGTGCAGGAGCGCGACCTGGTGGTGGATGGCGCGATGACCGACCCGAAGGGCGACCGGCGGCTGAAGCCCTCGCAGCAGGCCGACCCCGACCTGTTCGTGCGCATCGTCGAGCGCAGGCCCGACGGCATCGTGATGCGCGGCGCGAAACTACACCAGACCGGCGCGCTGAACGCGCACGAGATCGTCGTCATGCCCACGCAGACGCTCACGGAGGAGGACCGCGATTACGCCGTCGCCTGTGCAATCCCGACAGATGCTCCTGGAATCCTGATGATCTATGGCCGGCAGCCCTCCGACACGCGCAAGTTGGAATCCGGCCAACTCGACGTGGGCAACCGCGAGTTCGGCGGGCACGAGGCAGTGATCGTCCTGGACGACGTGTTCGTCCCCTGGGAGCGGGTCTTTATGGCCGGCGAGTATAGTTTCAGCGGGCTGCTCGTCGAGCGCTTTGCCGGCTATCACCGCCAGAGTTACGGCGGCTGCAAGGCCGGCGTGGGCGACGTGCTGATCGGGGCGGCGCAGGCGCTGGCGCAGTATCAGGGCACAGACAGGGCCTCGCACGTCAGGGACAAGATCGTCGAGATGGTGCACCTCAACGAGACGTTGTACGCCTGCGGCATCGCCTGCTCGGCGGAGGGCAAACCGACGGCCTCGGGCACCTACCTGATTGACCTCTTGCTGGCGAACGTCTGCAAACTGAACGTGACGCGCTTCCCCTACGAGATCGCGCGGCTGGCGCAGGACATTGCCGGCGGCCTGCTCGTCACGCTGCCGTCGGAGCGGGACCTGGCCCATCCCGAGGTGGGGCCTTATCTGGAGAAGTACCTGCGCAGCGTGGAGCAGGTTACGACGGAGGAACGCTGCCGGATGCTGCGATTGGTGGAGAACCTCACCCTGGGGCCGGGGGCGGCGGCCTACCTCACCGAGTCCATGCACGGGGCCGGCTCCCCACAGGCGCAGCGCATCATGCTGGCGCGCCTGGCCGACGTGCAGGAGAAGGTACGGTTGGCGCGGAGATTGGCGGGAATCCAAGAGTGACGGCCAGACAAGGGCCTGAGAGTTCGACAATGCCGCATTTGTCATTGCGAGGGCGCGAAGTGCCCGAAGCAATCTCCGAGTGGCAAAATGAGATTGCTTCGCCGCCTGCGGCGGCTCGCAATGACGGGTAATTATGAGAGAATATCGCTGTACAAAGACGGCCCTCCTGGAAGTCATCGCCTGCGGGAGGGTCGTTTTTGGCCGGAATCTATTGACCGCCGCTGGGCTTTGTGATACACTTATCACTAGCGAAGCTTCGCCTCAAACCGACGAGTAGCGAAGCATGAGTTGCCCTCAGACCAGAAATGTGGTAGGCTCACCGGTGGAGGTGAGCCGATGACCAACGTCAATGATTTGCTGCGCGATCAC
>DAOUBA010000178.1:0-42674 GCA_034432855.1 Anaerolineae bacterium
GTATACCCGATTTCCAAGAGGCTGGCACATTTGATTATATTCCCGTGGGCCCGCTTTTTCCCCTGCCTACGAACCCGCGCCCCCCTTTCCCCGCCTATCCCTGTCCCCACCGTGATACGCTCGCGGGGGCCTGCAAAGCGCAGGCTCCCACATTGACTACTTCAGATGATCCCCCAGCGATGCCTGGACGTGATCCTCCACTGCCTCCCAATCGGCCACAGAGAGATACACCTCCGTGGAGCGCAGCGTCATATGCCCCATCAGGCGGCGAAGAGTGTGGATCTTCCTCCCATTGTTCAGGTAGGCCGCCGCAAATCCGTGACGAAACGTGTGCGGATTGATCAGGCCTTCAATCCCTGCACGACCGGCCCGTCGCTCAAGCATCAGCCTCACACCGGAGCGCGTCAGAGGCGCGCCGCTTCGGTTGATGAAGACGCGCTCGCACCTGGCCCGTTCCGCCCTTATCCCCAGCCAGGATTCCAACGCTTCTAGCGCCTTTTCCCCAAAGGCTACCCACCGGTCTTTGGTCCCCTTCCCATCGCGAATCCGGATAACCTGCTGCTGCAGACTCGCGTCGGATAACCCCGGCGCACATAACTCTCCCGCCCGCATCCCTGAATCCCACGGGAGCAGGATGATGGCCCGGTCTCTTCGATCCGGCCACGTCCCCTTTGCAGTTGTCTCCAGAAGTTGCGCTACCTCTTCCGGCGAGATGTGATGTGGCTGGCAGGCTGGCAGACGGGGCAGCTCGATCATCGGCATCGGATTGTCGGCAATGGCCTGCCGCTTTTCCAGCCAGTTGAAGAACCGCCGCAAAGCACGGTAGTAGGCGTGCTGGGTGTGGGCACTGGCATGCCTCGCCACATCTGCAAGAAGTGCGTCCAGCGTTATCGGCTTATCCCAGTCCAGGCCCCGGCGTTCGAAAGTCGTGATATTTTGAAAAGCCCTGCGCTGGTGCTAGGGTGCATTTCAGTTTGGGGGTGAGTTCTGCTATTGTCCACGTCAGACAGGCCCGAATGCCCATCGAAAAGCATCTGGCGACGGCCTCAAAGCGACCCTGTGTTCGCCGAGCGGGTTGCCGATCGTCACGCCTGACCCGCATTGGAGGTAGGAAACATCCCTGACGCCGACTTCGGAAGGCCTCTACGCCTATCGCCGATAGTCCGGGCGGATGTCCACCCGCCGCAAGGTGTTGGCGTTGGTGACCACCGTCACAGAGGAAGTCGCCATCGCGATCTCGGCAAGCAGCGGATGCATCCAGCCGATCACCGCCAGCGGGATCATCACCACGTTGTAGAAGAACGCCCAGAACAGGTTCTGCCTGATCTTGCGGAACGTCGCCCGGCTCAGGTTGATCGCCTCCACTACTCCAGTCAACTCCCCGCGCACCAGCGTCACGTCGCCAGCCTCGATGGCAATGTCGGTGCCCGTGCCGATGGCGATGCCCACGTCGGCCTGGGCCAGCGCCGGGGCGTCGTTGATGCCGTCGCCGACGAAGGCGACCAGGCCGAAACGCTCCTGCAGTTTCTGCACTTCGGCCACCTTGCCGTCAGGCAACACCTCGGCCCGCACGTGGTCAATCCCCACGCGACGGGCAACGGCTTCGGCAGTGCGCCGGTTGTCGCCGGTAATCATCGCCGTCTCCAGCCCCATGCGATGCAGTTGCGCAATCGCGTTCCGCGAATCCTCTTTCAACGTGTCGGCCACGGCCAGGACTCCGACCAGGCGGTCGTTCACGGCAACCAGGATGGCCGTCTTGGCTTCCTCCTCCAGGCGATGCAATGTCTCCTCCAGCGGCGCCGGGTCCAGCCTGTGCTCCTCCATCAGCCGCCGCGAACCGACCAGAACCCGTTGCCCGTCCACCATTGCGAGCACGCCTTTGCCCCGCAGCGCCTGGAACTCACGCGGCTCGGCCAGGGTTATGCCTTCCGCCTGAGCCTGTTCGACGATCGCCCGCCCCAGAGGGTGCTCGCTGCCGCGCTCGGCACTCGCCGCCCAGTAGAGCAGTTGGGCATCGGGGATTGGGGATTGAGGATTGGGGATTCGATCGGTGACTTCCGGTTTGCCTTTGGTGATTGTCCCGGTCTTGTCGAAGATGACAACTTTGACATCCTTCAGGGTCTGGATGGCCTCCCCGGAACGGATGAGAATCCCGTGCTCGGCCCCCATCCCGCTGCCGACCATCAGGGCTGTGGGGGTCGCCAGGCCCAGCGCACACGGGCAGGCGATGACCAGCACGGCGACCATCGAGACGATGGCCAGGGTCACAGTGCCCAGGTCCGGGTTGACCCACGGGAGGAAGGCACCCGCTCTCACCAACGCGGCCATCACGCCGGGAAGGAGCAGCCAGGCGACCAGAGTCAGTACAGCAATGGAGAGCACCACCGGCACAAAGACGCCCGTCACGCGGTCGGCGAACTCTTGAATAGGGACTTTGGAGCCCTGAGCCTCTTCCACCAGTTTGATCACCTGAGCCAGGAAAGTATCCTTGCCCACACGGGTGGCCCGCACTTTGAGTAGCCCTTCCTGGTTCACCGTGGCGCCGATGACCTCGTCGCCGGGGCGTTTGTTGACCGGCATGGACTCACCGGTCGCCATAGATTCGTCCACCGCGCTTTCTCCTTCGACGACGACGCCGTCGGTGGGCATCTTTTCGCCGGGGCGGATGACCATCACGTCGCCCACCTGGACCGCTTCGATGGGCACTTCCACCTCACGGCCATCCTGCAAGATACGGGCGGTTCTGGCCCCCAACTTGAGCAGTTTGCGGATGGCCTGCGAGGCACGCCCCTTGGCCATCTCTTCGACATAGCGCCCGGTCAGGTGGAAGGCCATAATCATCGCCGCGACGCCGGCATAGTTCGCCACGGGGAAGAAGAAGGATGCCGGGCCGCTGAGCAACGAGACGCCGGTGCCCAAACTGATGAGCGTATCCATGTTGGCATAGCCGTGCAACGCCGCCGTGAATCCACTACGATATGTATGGCGCCCCACCCAGAAGAGCACCGGCAAGGCCAGGAGGATTATCCCTGCGTTAAAGACCACTTCGTTGGGCCACATTACACCCCAGAGCATCTCCGGCAGCATCCAGAGGATGATCGGGGCGGTCAGCGCCCAGGCGACCCGCATGCGGAAGCGCGCCTGGCGCATTTTGCGCTCGGCCTCGTCCTCGCGCTCCTCCTCGGCGAGCGCCTCTGTCGGCGCTTCGAGCACCTGGTAGCCCGCTTCTGCGACGGCTTTTTTGAAATCGTCCAGCCCTGCCACGCCGGGCACAAAGGTCACGATTGCCTTTTCGGTCGCCAGGTTGACGTTGACCTCCACCACACCCGGCACCCGGCCGAGCGCCTTTTCGACGTGGGCGACACACGAGGCGCAAGTCATCCCTCCGATGGGAAGGACGACCGTCTGCGTAGGAATCTCATAGCCGGTCTCTTGCACTGCCCGCACCAGATCGGCGACGCCGAGCGTGTCGGTACTGAACCACACGCTGGCTTTTTCGGTCGCCAGGTTGACATTGACGTCGGCCACACCTTCCACGCTTCTCAGCGCCTTTTCCACGTGGGCGACGCACGACGCGCAGGTCATCCCGCGCACAGGTAAAGTAATGTTTCGTTTGGTCATAATTTTGACCTCCTGGTCCCAGGGCAATCTTGCCCCTACTGAGGCACAATATACACCACCTGTTTATGTGGCTTGATCCGCTCCCCCACCTGCTCCTTCATAATGTTCCCCGAAGCGTGCATCAGCGTGTCGCCGAAATCGGGGTCCTTGCCCATCGAGGCCAGGCACGGGTAATGGTGATGCAGCATCCCCGCCTCCTGCCCGGCGTCATCGGCGGAGATGCCCACCAGCCGCCCGGCCACGAAACGGGCGCAGCCGCAGACGGCGTCCCGCACCACTTCGACGCCCGTGATGACGCGCGTCTGGGGATCCACGGAGACGCGAAATTCAGGCCGGCCAAAATAACGGGCAAACCCGGCAATCAGTGGGTCGTCGTACTCGATGCGATGCCGCCGGACGTTGTAGGCCGTCTCGGTGAGCGAGCAGAGCGGCTTGGGGGTGACGCAGGCCACACTCATATCCGCCAGCCATCCGCGCAGTTGATGGGCCAGTCCGCGCGGCAGCCACTCCTCGCGATCCACCGGCGCAATGACAGCCCGTGCCCCGGTCATCCTGGCGATTTCCGGGATCAGTTCCGCGATGCCGGGATGCTCGCCAAAGGCCAGGATCAGGTCGGCGGGCGGTGGCGAATCCGGCACGTAATCCTCCGGATAGTCCATCATCGGCGGGAGGACCGCCGGCGCCTGCCAGACCTCGATCTGCCAATCGGCGGGGCCGTGGGCACGGATGTTCGTCACGTGACGCTGGCCGTATTCGCCGGAGATGATCGCCAGGATACGCATAAAAGTCGCGCCTACTCGTCCAACAGCCGTCGCTCGCCTTCCAGTGCACGGATGCCGGTCACGTCCTGGGTCACCTCGAGCGTCCCCAGGTATTTGCCGCTCTCGTCGCGCACGGGAAAGTAGCGGATGTGGATGAACTTGCCCTGCATCTGGATCCAGAACTCGGCGACATCGCGCGTGCCGGCACGGAAATCGTCGAGGATGCGCTGCACGCGGTGGACGCTGGCGGGCGGGTGGCACTTTTGCACCTTGCGCCCGATGATCGCCGGAGTGCGTTGGAAGATGCGCTCTTTGGTCGCCGAGAAAAAGCGCACCTCGTCGTTCTCGTCCACGAAGGTGACGTCCACCGGCAGGTGGGTCAACAGCAGCGCGATCTGCTGCGGCGTCAGCGCGCCGACCTGTAAGGGGATCAACCCTTCGGCCTGCGGCGCGGCGGCTTCGGGCCGGGCGTATTCGCCCACCTCTTTCTCCTGCGCGCGGATGGCTTCCCATTCCTCCACCGTCAGCATCTGCAGCGCGGTGGGATAGAGGATGTTGTCCTCTTTGTAGAACATCTGCCGGATGGCCTCGGCCAGCGGGCCGAAGGTCTCGGCCACGGCAACCGCGTCGGGCGAGCCGGCGAGAAGCGCGTCGAGTTTCCTCCAGCCGGCGCGGATGTCGTCGTGGATGGCCCACATCACCGACGACGGCCCCGTGAAGCCGTGCTTCTCCAGGTAGGGGAAGAGGATGTTTTCCTTGCGCCGGTAGTGGGTCTCGAGGCCGCCGCGCAATTCCTGCAAGAGGCCGCGCGCCTGCTCCCACTGCGCCGCGCGGATGGCCGCTTCGAGTGCGTCGAGCGTTTTGGCGGCGGCGTCGTTCTCGGCGCGAAAGAGGTCGAGCGGGTGGCCGGGCGGGGCCGTCGGCTGCGGCGCGGCTTCCAGTGCCTCGGCGAACACCGCCGTGTGCACGTCGCACAGCCGCTTGATCTCCATCTCCGGCAGCCCTTCGGCGATCAGCGCCTGCTCGATCTCGGCAATCTCGGTCGCGCTCACCTCTTTGAGCAGCGCAGCGAACTCGCCCTTGACCTCCGCGACGGATTTGCCCTCGTGTAATTGGCGGATCATGCGTTTGAGGGCCTCTTTGCGTTGGGTGTGGTTGTTGATGTATTCGCTCATGATGCCTCCGGTTGGTTGGTTAGTTGGTTAGTTGGTTGGTGGTTTGTGGCCGTGACGACCAGGTTGGGGCTTGATTGCGGATCGAACGGCGCACCCTGCATATCGCCGTAGCAGGCAATCCGTTCAAAGCCGGCCCGGGACAGCGCGGCGAGCAGTTCGTCTCTCGGCAGCGGGCGTAAACGGGACGTTGCGATCCGCTGATCCCACGCACCGGCCCCCTGACGTTCGAGGGTGACCACGTTGAAGGTGAGCAAGCCGTCGGGATCAAAGTCGTAGAAGCGCAGGAACAACCATTCGGCGTCTCCCTCACGGCGGGCCTGTGGCTCCATCCACCGCTCGCGGCACGCCACGACGCGATCAAAGTTGCGGTTCTGGATGACGACGAGGCCGCCGGGGCGCAGGCAGGCGGCGAAATCGGTCAGCGCGACGGTGAGTTCGGCAGGGGTCAAGAGGTGCGGCAGCGAGTTGCCCAGACAGAGGAGGGCGTCGAAGCGGACAACCCCTCCTCTACCCCCGTGCCCCCTTCCCCTCCCCTGGTAGGGGAGAGGGTTGGGGGATGGGGAGAGGTCGAATACCCGCGCCAACTCTCCAAACCCCGCCACCTCAAAGCGCACGTCCACGCCCGCCGCCGCCGCGTTGGCCCGCGCCCGCTCGATCATCCCGATGCTCGAATCTGCACCGACAACGCGGTATCCGTGCCGGGCCAGCGCGATGGCGTGCATGCCGGTGCCGCAGGCAGCGTCGAGGACGCGGGCCGGACTGACGACCCGCTCCACAATGAACGGCAATTCCACCGCCAGACGGGCGGGCCAGTCTACAAAACGGTCGTAATCAAAGTCGTCGTACATCGCGCCTACCCGTGAATCAGCGCCGGCAAGCAGCGCGTGCAGACCCACAGACTCGCGCCGTCCTTGCGGCAGGGGAGCAACACGCGGGAATCCTCCCCTGCGCCGCAGACATGGCAGGTCTGCGGGATGTGGACCCTGCCGCGCGCGGCCATCTGCTCCTCGGCGGCGTGCGGGTCAAAGTCGGGCGCCTCACGCTCCTCGATGGTCAGTGCGCCGGTAGGGCAGACGGCCAGGCAGAAGCCGGCGCCATCGCACAATTCCTCGCGCACCACGCGCGCTTTGCCGTCCACCAGGCTGATCGCGCCTTCGGCGCACGGCAACACACAGGCGCCGCAGCCGTTGCACAGTTCTTCGTTGATACGCACAATCTGTCGAATCGTCATACTCTCCCTCTCAAAGGCGCAGTCCGGCGATTGCATCGCGCAAGATTGCCGCCGACCGCTCCAGCGCTTCCTGCTCCTCCGGCGCCAGGTCGGCCACGATGATGCGTTCGACCCCCGCCTCGTACACAACACACGGCACGCTCAGGCACACGTCCCTCAGGCCGTATTCCCCATCGAGCAGAGTGGAAACCGTCAACACGCTGTGCTGGTTGCGCAGGATGGCGCCTGTGATGCGCACCAGAGCCAGGCCGATGGCAAAGTAGGTTGCGCCCTTGTAGTCAATGACGTGGTAGGCCGAACGGCGCACCATCTCCAACAGTTCACGGCGATGCTCGTGCCAATCGCCCGCACAGCGTCCGCAGATCGGGCAGTAATCGTCTATGGGCATACCGCCGATGTGGGTGAGTGACCAGGCGGCCAATTCGCTATCGCCGTGCTCGCCCAGGATGTAGCCGTGAACGTTGTGGGCATCAATCCCACAATGCTCACTCAGGAGATAGCGGAAGCGGGCGCTATCGAGCACGGTACCCGAGCCGATCACGCGCCCACGCGACCACCCCGAACGCTTGAGAGCCACGTAGGTCAACACATCCACCGGATTGCTGACCATCACCACCACCGCCTGTGACTGCTGCGCTACAATGTCATCCACGATACTCTCCACGATGGCGACGTTGCGCCGCAACAGGTCGAGCCGCGATTCGCCCGGGCGCTGCTTGGCGCCGGCGGTCACCACGATGACGTGAGCATCGGCATAGTCGCTCGTCTCCGCCTCGTGGATATGGACCGGCGGGAAGAACGGCAGCCCGTGCGCCAGGTCGAGCACCTGTCCCGCAGCCAGTTCCCGGTTCAGGTCCAGCAGGGCGATATCTTCAGCCAGGCCACTCTGAGCCAGCGCGTAGGCAAAGGTCGAACCGACCGCACCCGCGCCCACGACGACCACTTTCCGGGCCTTCCAGCGCTTCTGCTCCATAGCCCTTTATTCGCTCCCGGTCAGTTCGTGGGCCAGTCGGTGATACCGCTCGTGCACCCAGAGTGGTCGAGTTCGGCGTGGTTGGCGACCAGGTAATCAATCCGCGCCGGGTCCACGACGAGGTAGGCGTTGTAGGACGTGCCGCAATGGGTGTGATAGGTGTGGCCGTGAAAGCGGCGCACCTCCCAATCCACCGCGCCGACCCAATAGACGTTCGGAGCAATTTGAGCAGCCATTGTCCCCTCTTCTAAAAGTGATTGGTGATCAGGGAACAGGCTCTCCCTGATCCCCGATCGCTAGACCGCTTCTACCATCTTGACCCCGGGCACCTGCGCCTTGAGGATGCGCTCGATGCCCAGTCGCAGGGTCATCGTCGCACCGGGGCAGCCGTGGCAGGCGCCGACGAGCCTGACGGAGACGACGCCTTCGTCGCTCACGTCCACCAACTCCACATCGCCACCGTCGGCCTGAAGCCGCAGACGGATAGACTCCAGGGTATCCGCAACCTTTTCCTTCAAAGTGCTTCCAGTTTCCTCGCTCATTTTGTCCTCCTTGCATTCGCCCGCAAGGGGCTATACGCCCACGAGGGGCTATGCTACTGATCCCCAGACGATTTCGTAGGAGCAGGTGATCGCTCCCTGGGGACACAGGGCGTCGCACAGGGCGCAGTAGGTGCAATCGGACGGGCGCACAATGACCGGCCCTTCTGCGCCCATCTCCACCGCGCCGGCGGGGCACTGCGCCACACAAACGCCGCAGCGGTCGCACAGCGCCAGGTTGATCTGGGGTAATGTCCACGTTTCCATAACAAACGACCGCCTTTCTGCGTTCAGTATAGCAGAAAGGCGGCCGTCTGTCTACGACAAAAGTCGCATTCGGGCCCTAACGATGAGCCTCGGCCTCCAGTCCGGCCCGATCGAGCAGCACGACGCGCTGCCGCTCCAGCCGTATGAGGCCGGCCCCGGCGAACTCGCGCAACGTGCGTCCCACCACATCCCGCACCGTACCCAGGTGGGCAGCAATCTCCTCCTGCGTCCAGCGCCGGCTGGCTTTGCCCTCCTCCCCGTGCTGCAGCAGAAAGCGCGCCAGCCGCTCACGCACCGTGTATAACGAGAGGTCCTCCACCAGATCGGTCAGGTAATCCAGCCAGGCGGCAAAATCGCGCAACAGGGCCTGTGCGAGTTCGGGAATCTCCTCCGCCAGGCGGGCCAAATCGGCGGCGGCGATAGCGTACACCTCGACCGGGGTGAGCGCCCGGACGTTGGCGCGGTTGACGCCGTCGGGCCGAAATGGCGGAACCAGATTGAACGCCTGGCCCGGCCCCAGGCGTGCCAGCACTTGCTCGCGGCCGGCAGGTGAAAGGCGATAGACGCGCACCTGACCCTCCACGATCAAGTAGGCTGCCTGGCAGGGGTCGCCCTCGAAGATAATTGTCTCGCCTGGTGCATACCGGCGTCGCACGACGGCGCCCGCCACGCGCGCAAGCGCCTCGTCGGAGAGCGCGGATAGCAGCGGGCAACGCCTCAGGTTTCGCAGGGCGTCCTCCATTTATGGCTCCACCAGGCCGGACTGGCGCAGTTCTGCTCCCAGCGCCCGCAGCGCCTCCCGCGCCTGCGAACTCACGTCCGCGCTTGCGTCGCGCTCGCTGGCCGCTTCGAGCGCCGGAACCGCGCGCACGTCGCCCAACTCGCCCAACGCCCAGGCCGCCGTCAGACGCACGTCCTCACTCTCGTCGGACTCCAGAAGCCGGATGAGCGCCGGCACCGCGCCGGTTTCCCTCAATCGGCCCAACTGCCAGGCCGCGTGAGAGCGCACGCCGGCAATGTGCGATTCCAGTTTCCGCAACCAGCCCGCCGCCTCCATCACGTCCCGCCTCCCCCGGCCTGCCGCTCCCGGTAGTCCTCGATGGCCGCCCGGATCGCCTCCTCGGCCAGGAGCGAACAGTGCACCTTGATCGGCGGCAGGCCGCCCAACGCATCGGCCACGTCCTTGTTCGTCACCTGCAATGCCTCGTCGAGCGTCTTGCCCTTGACCAGTTGCGTGACCATAGACGTGGTGGCGATGGCCGCGCCGCAGCCGAACGTCTTGAATTTGATGTCGGCGATGCGGCCATCCTCCACCTTGATCGTGATCATCATCATCATATCGCCGCAGACGGGATTGCCGACCACACCCGTGCCATCGGCATCCTCGATCTGGCCTACATTGCGCGGATTCTGATAATGGTCCATTACTTTCTCACTGTACCAGCCGAATGTCGTCATCTCTCTATTCCTCCGCTCCCCTGCTCCTCCGCCCCCCTGCTCCTTTGCCCCGTCGTCTCGGCCCTGCTTCTTCAGGGAATGGTGTCTCTTCCGAGAACATGGACAGTTCACGCAACCTCTTAACAATGGGCGGCAGCACCTCCAGCACGGTGTCCACATCCTCTTCCGTGTTCCCACGCCCCAGGCTGAAGCGGATCGAGCCCTGCGCCGTCGCCGGATGCACCCCCATCGCCAGCAACACGTGCGAGGGCTCCAGCGTCGCCGAGGTGCATGCCGAGCCGCTCGACACCGCGATCCCCTCCAGGTCCAGCCCCATGATGATCCCTTCTCCCTCGATGTAGTCGAACGAGACGCTCAGCGTGCCCGGCAACCGTCGGGTGGGATGGCCGTTCAGGTAGACGTGGTCAATCTGCGCCACGATTCCATTGTACAGCCGTTCCCGCAGCGCCGTCAACCGCTGCGCTTCCGTCTCCATCTCCGTCAGGCGCAGTTCCAGTGCCCTGCCCAGCCCCACGATGCCGGCGACGTTCTCCGTGGCGGCCCACAGCCCCCACTCTTGATGCCCGCCGTGCAGGAGTGGGTCTATCCTGACCCCCTTGCGCACATAGAGCGCCCCGACCCCCTTGGGGCCGTAGAACTTGTGTGCCGAAAGCGAGAGCAGGTCAATCCCCAATTGCCGCACGTCAATCGGCAACTTGCCCACCGCCTGCACCGCGTCGGTGTGGAAATAGACCCCCGCTCCCGGCAGACCTGCGCAATCTCGGCAATCGGCTGGATCGTGCCCACCTCGTTGTTAGCGAACATCACGCTCACCAGGATCGTGCGGTCGGTGATCGCTTGCGCCACGTCGTCGGGGCTTACCAGGCCGTATTTGTCCACCGGCAGGTAGGTGACGCGAAAGCCCTGCTTCTCCAGATATTCGCACGTCTCCAGCACCGCTTTGTGCTCGACGCGCGAGGTGATGACGTAGTCGCCTTTGCTGCGATTGGCAAAGGCCACTCCCTTGATGGCCTGATTATCGGCCTCTGTGCCACAGCCGGTAAAGATGATCTCGCGCGGCTGGGCGCCCAGCGCCGCCGCCACCTGCTCGCGCGCCGTTTCGACCGCCCGGCGCGCGCGGATGCCAAAGGCGTGCAGGCTCGAGGCGTTGCCGAACTCGTCCCGCAGATACGGCAACATCGCCTCCAACACTTCTTCGCGCAGCGGCGTCGTTGCATTGTGATCCATATAGATGCGCTTTTTCATATTCCTTCCCCCAAAAGTGTGGGGCAATGTCTTTTCCACTCATTTGTGCCCGCCGGATCACAATCCGGCGGCGGCACAAGCATCATATCCCCTCCCCCCAAACAAAGGATGGTGAAGCGTCGTTCCAGCCCCAGGGTTCATCCGTAAGCACCACCTCCACCGGTTCGCCGTTCGTCACGCTGCGCACCTTGCGCCGCACCTGCTCGACGATGGCGCCGGTATACGCGCACTCGGGGCACGGCAACGCCAGCCTGATCTCGACGCCCCGCCCGTTGATCGTGATCCCGCGCACCATCCCCAGGTCCACGATGTTGATGCCGATCTCGGGCTCGATCACCTCGCGCAGCGCTTGGCGGATGTCGGACTCGTCGGCGGGCGATGTGGGCGCGAGGGGCGGACGCCCGCGCTCCAGTTCGTGCAGCCGGGCCTCCAGGCAGCTCAGCCGCTCCAGCGCCTCGCTGACCGAACGCAACACCGGGTCGGGAAGGCGGGCGTGCTCCAGGTCGGCCTCGGTGGCCTGCTTGGGCCCGGCGACGTGCGCCGGCACGCCGACCACCGTAGCTCCCGGCGGCACCGGCTTGATCACCACCGAGCCGGCACCGATGCGAGCGCCGTCGCCTACCGTGATAGGGCCCAGAACTGTTGCACCGGCGCCGATGACGACGTGATTGCCAATGGTCGGATGGCGTTTCTTCTTCTCCAGGCTCGTTCCGCCCAGGACGACGCCCTGGTACATGAGCACGTCGTCGCCGATCTCGGTGGTCTCGCCGATGACCACGCCCATCCCGTGGTCAACGAAAAAGCGGCGGCCGATTCTGGCTCCGGGATGGATTTCGATGCCGGTCAGCCAGCGGTTGACGTGTGAGACGAGCCGGCCCAGGAAGAGCAGGCGGTGCCGCCACAGCCAGTGGGCCACCCGGTGCAACCAGATGGCGTGCAGGCCCGGATAGCAGAACAGCACCTCCCAGACGGTCTTGGCCGCCGGGTCTTTGGCAAAGACGGTGCGGATGTCTTCTCGCATTCTGTCGAACATACTACCTCCCTCTATCGGGGTGCATTGGCAGTCCCGGAATGGGACTCCAGGGCTGCGGCCTCATCACCCCTCTCCTCCCAACGCTCGCAAGGCTTCCCGCGCCTGGGAGCGCACATCCTCGCTGGCGTCGTTGTCGCGGGCCGATTCGAGCGCCGGGATCGCCGCGGGGTCGCCCAGTTCCCCCAGCGCCCAGGCCGCCGTCAGGCGCACGTCTTCGCTTTCGTCGTCCTGTAAAAGGCGGATGAGGACCGGCACTGCGCGCCGGTCCCCTGCCCGGCCCAGTTGCCAGGCGGCGTGCGAGCGCACGCCGGCGATACTCGACTCTAATTTCTGCAGCCAGTCCGCCATATGCTTACGCCTCCTCCACCTTTCCGGAGCCAGACTGACGCTCGCGATAGTCCTCGATGGCGGCCTTGATTGCCTGCTCGGCGAGCAGCGAGCAGTGCATTTTGATCGGCGGCAGGCCGTCCAGCGCGTCGGCCACATCCTTGTTCGTCACCTGCAGGGCCTCGTCGAGCGTCTTGCCCTTGACCAGTTCCGTCACCATCGAGGTGGTGGCAATGGCCGCGCCACAACCAAAGGTCTGGAACTTGATGTCCTCGATGCGCTCGTCGCGCGCCTTGATCGTGATCATCATCATATCCCCGCAGACGGGGTTGCCGACCACACCTGTGCCGTCAGCGTCCTCAATCTTGCCCACGTTGCGCGGATTCCGATAGTGATCGAGCACCTTCTCGCTGTACCAGGCGAACTCGCTCATCTTGCACACTCCTTCACCGTTCTGCCCCGCCGCCTCGGCCCTGCCTCCGCCGGGAAGGGCGCCTGTTCGGAGAACATAGACATCTCCCGCAGCCGCCGGACGATGGGGGGCAGCACTTGCAGCACATAATCTATGTCCTCTTCCGTATTCCCCCGCCCCAGACTGAAGCGGAGCGAGCCCTGCGCCGTTGCGGGATGCACCCCCATGGCGAGGAGCACATGTGAGGGCTCCAGTGTCGCCGAGGTGCAGGCCGAACCGCTCGAAACGGCCACCCCCTCCAGGTCCAATCCCAGGATGATGGCTTCCCCCTCGATATAGTCGAAGTACACGCTCAGGGTGCCGGGTAGCCGTTGGGTGGGGTGTCCGTTCAGGTAGACGTGGTCAATCTGCGCGACAATCCCATTGTACAGTCGTTCCCGTAGCGCCGTCAAGCGTTGCGCTTCTGCTTCCATCTCCGCCAGGCGCAACTCGATCGCCTTGCCCAATCCCACAATGCCGGCGACATTCTCCGTGGCGGCTCGCAGGCCCCATTCCTGATGCCCGCCGTGCAGGAGCGGCTCTATCTTGACGCCTTTCCGCACGTACAGCGCCCCCACCCCCTTGGGGCCGTAAAATTTGTGTGCCGAAAGCGAGAGCAGGTCCACCCCCAACTGCTCCACATTGACAGGCAACTTGCCCACTGCCTGCACCGCGTCCGTGTGGAAGTAGACGCCTCGCTGACGGCAGATTTGGGCGATCTCGGCGATGGGCTGGATAGTGCCCACTTCGTTGTTGGCGAACATCACGCTGACCAGCACGGTGTGTTCGGTGATCGCCTGGGCGACATCCTCGGGGTGCACCACGCCGTATTCGTCAACCGGCAGGTAGGTGACGCGAAAGCCGTGTTTCTCCATATATTCGCACGTTTCCAGCACGGCCTTGTGCTCGATGCGCGAGGTGATGATGTGATTGCCTCGCTCACGATTGGCGAATGCCACTCCCTTGATGGCCTGATTATCGGCCTCTGTGCCACAGCCGGTGAAGATGATCTCGCGGGGATGAGCGCCCAGCGCTGCAGCCACCTGCTCGCGCGCTGCCTCGACCGCCCTCCGCGCGCGGATACCGTAGGCGTGCAGGCTTGAGGCGTTGCCGAACTCGTCCCGCAGATAGGGGAGCATCGCCTCTAACACCTCTTCGCGCAACGGCGTCGTGGCGTTGTGGTCCATATAGATGCGTTTCATACACACACCTCCGTCATGATCCGCGCCGCCGTAAACCGGCGGGCGCTCGCGCCGCCGTAAACCGGCGGGCACCGCGCCGCCGTGAACCGGCGGGCACCGCGCCGCCGTGAACCGGCGGGCGCTCGCGCCGCCGTGAACCGGCGGCGCTGGGCACTCCCCTCACCGGAAAGCCCTCCAGCACCGGCTCTTCAGGCCGGTGCGATCCGTACACCTGAATGGTTGCCGTCAAACTGCCCGAACGGAATCCCGCCAGGTCCAGTGTCACATAGGTGTAGCCAAGTTGCTTGAGGCCGTTGACGACATATTCGCGCTGCTCCAGCACCGTCCTCAAGTCCGCGGGGTCCACCTCGATGCGGGCTATGGCATCGTGGTGGCGTACCCGTAAGTTGCGCAACCCCAGATGGCGCAGATGCATCTCCGCCTGTTCTACACGCGATAGCACCTCCGGGCTGATGGTCGTGCCGTAGGGAATGCGTGAAGCCAGGCAGGGTGTGGCCGGTTTGTCCCACGTGGGCAGCCCCATTTCCCGCGACAAGGCCCGGATCTCCGCCTTGGTCAGTCCCACCTCGCGCAACGGGCTACGCACGCCCTGCTCGGCCACGGCCTGTAGGCCCGGACGATAATCGTACACATCGTCGGCATTCGAGCCGTCGAGCACATACGGATACCCGTGGCTCCGAGCATACGCCGTCAGCGCCCGAAAGAGCGCACTTTTGCAATAGTAACAGCGCCGGGCATCGTTCGCCACGTAGCGCGGATCCTCCATCTCGTCAATCTGGAGGATTTCGTACCGTGCGCCCATCATCCGGGCGGTCTGCTGCGCCGCCTCCAGTTCGACCCGCGCCAGACTGGGGGACTCGCCAATGATCGCCAAAGCGTTCTCCCCCAGGCAGTGGTGGGCGACCCTGAGCAGAAAGGTGCTGTCTACCCCACCGGAGTAGGCCACGATCACGCGCCCCATCTCGCGCAGGATGCGACACAGGTTCTCTCTCTTCTCATACAATTCCTCGTTCATCTTCACCCACCAGGATTCGCCCGCGGATTGGGATTCGCGGGCTGCAACCCCCACACGCCGAATCCCCATTACAGAAGCCTATACCGCACGATGTCCGCCAGCACCTCCAAGAAATGCTCCACCTCATCCATCGTGTTGTAGAGGTAGAAACTGGCCCGCACGGTGCCTTCCACCCCCAGTCGTTCGGCCAGCGGGAAACCGCAGTGCTCACCGGAGCGGACGGCGATCCCTTCATCGTTGAGCAGTTGGGCCACTAGATGGGCATCGTTCCACTCGACGGTGAAGGCGATCGTGCCGCTGCGCCGGGCGGGATCAAGCGGCCCGTACACGCGCACCCCCTCGATAGCCCGTAGCCCTTCCAGGGCGCGTTCGGTCAACATTCTCTCGTGAGCCCGCACCTGCTCCATCCCGATGCGCGTCAGGTAATCCACTGCTCCTTCCAGATGTCGGCCGGTGCGCCGGTCCGTGGCCCCGCCCAACGCCACTGCGCCGCACACGTCGGGCGTGCCCCCCTCGAACTTCCACGGCAGCGCATTCCAGACGGCCCGTTCCAGGTCCACATCGGCCACCATCCCCCCGCCGTAGAGAAAAGGGCTCATCCCCTCCAACAGTTCCCTTCTGCCGTACAACACCCCGATGCCCATCGGCGCGAGCATCTTGTGGCCGGAAAAGGCCAGGAAATCGCAGCCGATCTCACGCACGTCCACCGGCAGGTGAGGCACCGACTGGGCGCCATCCACCAGGAACAGCGCCCCGGCTGCATGCGCCCATCGCCCGATCTCTGACACCGGGTTGATCGTGCCCAGTACGTTGGAAACGTGCGTGCAGCAGACCAGGCGTGTGCGCGCGGTGATCGCTTCCCGCATCTGCTGCATGTCCAATGTACCATCCTCGCGGATGTCTACGATCTTGAGGACGATGCCGCACCAATCGCGCACCCGCTGCCAGACCACGAGGTTCGAATGATGCTCCATCAGCGTGACCACCACTTCATCGCCGGGACGGAGGCGCAGTGGCCCGTTCTCACCGTGCACCAGTGCGTAGGCCACCAGGTTGATCGCCTCGGTGGTGTTGCGCACGAAGACGATCTCCTCCCGCTCGGCGGCGCCGATGAAGCGGGCGACGTTCTGACGGGCGTCATCGTACAGTTCGGTCGCCTCCTGTCCCAACTGGTGCGGCGAGCGATGGATATTGGCGTTGTAGGTGGTGTAGAATGCCTGGATTGTCTCCAGCACCTGGCGCGGCTTTTGCGTCGTGGCGGCGTTGTCGAAGTAGATCAGGGGATAGCCCCTGATCCGCCGCTGCAGGATCGGAAAGTCAGCGCGGATTTCGTCTACGTTGAACATAACACGGCCTCCAGCCGCAACCTTTCTCATACCGATTGACCGCACCACCGTGAACCGGCGGGCGATCCGACCTCACCCATCCCCACCCCAGCCCTCCCAGGGGTTAGGAACGGGCTAGCGTGCGCAGACGCAACACGTGTATGGTGACCCCTGCCGCGATGAGTACCAGCGCAATGCGCAGTGAGAAGGCACCCACGACGCGAATGGCCGTATATCCTATAACGCTCCAGAGCAGGACAAGAGTAGTGATCTTGGCCGGCATGGTGATGCCTTTGTGCTCCCGGTAGTTCCTGATATACGGGCCGAACCACTTGTGCGTCATCAGCCACCGGTAAAGCCTATCCGAACTGCGAACGAAACAGGCAGCTGCCAGGAGGAGAAAAGGCGTAGTAGGTAACAACGGGAGGAAGACGCCGACAGCAGCCAACCCTACCGAGAAAATGCCAACGGATATCAGCAGCCCTTTCTTCCTAGACATCTCGCCTCATTACCAGAGCCTCAAGGCAGTGCAATCATTCCATCGCGCAGACGCACGATGCGCCCAGCATAGCCGGCAGTCTCCTGGTTGTGCGTGACCATCACGATCGTCTGCCCGGCGCGATTCAGTTCCACCAGCAACTCCATCACCCGCGCGCCGGTAGCGCTATCCAGGTTGCCGGTCGGCTCGTCGAGCAACAAGAGCGGAGGCCGGTTGACCAGCGCCCGCGCAATCGTGACGCGCGCCTGCTCGCCGCCCGAAAGTTGCGAAGGCAGCCGGTGCTCCCTGCCGCTCAGACCGACACGCTCGATGAGCTCCTGGGCCTGGCTCAACTTCTCCTGCCGTGATCGCTGCACAATTGCCAACGGCAAGAGGACGTTTTCCAGTACCGTGAGGTACGGAATGAGATGGTACAGCTGGAAGACAAAGCCCACGTACTCGTGGCGGAAGTCGGCCTGTTGTTCCACCGGCAGGCTGTACGGCTCGATACCGTCTATGACCACCTGGCCGGTCGTGGGCGGGTTCATCACGCCGAGGATGGTCAGCAGCGTGCTCTTGCCCGACCCTGAGGGCCCCATCAGCGCCACGAATTCCCCTTCCGCGATATGCAGGTCAATCTCCCGCAGCGCCTGGACGGGGACATTGCCCGCCTGGTACACTTTGCTCACGCGGCGCAATTCGATCATGGCAATCTCCTACAGCGCGCGCAGCGCCGTGGTGGGATCGAGTCGCGCGGCGCGGACGGCGGGGTACAGACTGGCCAGCAGACCCACGAGCAGCGCCAGGCCCACGGCTCCCACCGCCAGCCACGGGTCCCAACGCACGGAGATATCCACCCGCGCCACGCCAGGCGCCAGCAACACAGCCGTCACCATCCCCACCAGCCAGCCCAATAGCCCTCCCAGGATGCTCAACAGCGCCGCCTCGGTGAAGATGATGCGCACGATATGGGCACCGCGAAAACCGATCGCGCGGAAGAGACCGATTTCCTGTTTCCGTTCGGTCACCGCCCCCAGCATCGTCGTCAGCACCACCAGCCCGCCGATGAAGAGCACGACGCCGGAGAGGAGCAGGGAGAAGCGACTCAGTTGCCCCACCATCTCCATGCGCAAGGTCACCGCCTGGCGCAGTGCCGAGACCCGGGCCTGCGGCAGCACAGCCTCGATCTGCTCCACGATGTCCTCGATGGGACAGGTCGTACACAGTGCTGCCACCTCAACCAGGCTGACACCGCCGGGCCGGCCCAGGGCGCGCCGCGCAGCATCCAGGCTGACAAAGAGCATGTCATCGTCCTGCGTCCCGTTTTCTGCCAGCAGCGCTACGACTCTGAAGACGCTGTCGCCGACCCGCACCGGCGATCCCACGCCCAGTCCCAGCAGCGATGCTACGCGCGCCCCGACGATGGCCTCGTCGTCGGCCTCAGGCCGCCGGCCCTCCAGCAGATGCCACCACTTTTTCAATTCCAGTTCGGAAGCGAAATCCACGCCGGCCAGCAGCACCGTCTGGCCCTCGACCTCTACCGCGCTCAGCAGTTTGGGCGCGATGATGCTGAGGTTCGCCGAGTTGGGGATGGTCGAGATGCGCGCCACGTCTTGGTCAGTCAGTTCGCCCACGTCGTAAGCGGCAGCGGCGACGGTCAGGCCGCCGTAGGAGAGCGAGAGCGAGTTAGAGCGCGGGACGATCAGGATGTTCGCGCCGTACTCGTCGAGTTTGACCTCCACATCAGCCCGCATCGTGTGGGTGATGGCCTGCAGGGCCACGACGGTCGTGATACCGACGGCCAGCCCCAACACCAGCAGCAGCGCCTTGCCCCGGCGGCGGCGCAGGTTGTTCCAGGCAATGTCCACGAGTCTCATCGGTACCGCTCCTATTAAAAGTAGCCGGCCCCGGCAGCGATGTCGTCTACACGAATGACCAGGTCGTCGCCCTCGACCGTCCGGTCGAGCGGGGCGGGATTGCAGCCGCCGCGCACTTCGTTGATGAGCACAGCGGGAAAGCGTCGCCCGCAGTTGTTGCACACCATCTCGTTCCCTTCCTGGCGGTAGCCGCGGCGCGCCGCGAAGCACACGTCGCAAGCATCGAATGCCGCCCGCACCACACCGTCACTACTCTTGAGGACAAAGAACCGAACGGTGGTTTCCCCCACATCGTAGGTGTAAAAGTGGGCCAGGCCATCGTCGAACGTGGAGAGCGGTAATCTCACGACATTGTCCTGTGCGGCAACAGCCACGACCTGAGTGCCGCCAGGAGGCTGGGCAGACTCGTTGCCCCCGGCACGCGGTCGCCACAAAACAGCCACGACTACCAGAAGCACAACACCTGCTGCGACGACGAACGCGGGGACAGGTGGCCTGCATTGCCTGGCAGGTCGAGAAAACCTGGCTCGCTTGCTCTCACGCACACTCTCGTTCTGATTCATAGTACACAGCCTCCGTCCAAATATCTCATTATGACCGCGCCGCAATCAACCGGCGGCGCTGGGCGCCTCCCTCACTGAGGATCCCCCAGCACCGGCTCTTCAGGCCGGTGCGGTCGCAGGTTAGGATTCTACAGACCGACATACCGTGCATACAGCGTGCGTGCAACGGCCTGGTCGGTCGTGCCCTTGACGATGGCGCGGCCGTCGGGAAAGACGGTCAATTCGTAGGAATCTACCCGCAGGCGAAGCATATAGTCGTTGAACTCGACCTCACCCACCACTGCGAGCCGCCCGGCCAGGTCGGGGAGAGAGACCTGGGCCTCCCCCCGTAGGCTGACCTGCACGGCATTGCGCCCGCACAGAGCGGTCAGATACGAACCCTCTTGAGCCTCCAGGAACTCGAATTGCCCCAGATCACATACCGGGCATGGGGTCTCCTGTCGGTTCACGGCCAGCCGCTCGAAGGCGCCATTCCAGACGTCAACGTAGAGCAACTCACCGTAGAGCGCATCGGCCTTTCCCAGCAGGATTTTCAGGCCCTCGGTGGCCTCCAGTGAGGCGACGACGTTGACCGCCGTGCTCAGCACACCGGCGGTATCGCAGGTTGGGGTGCTCCCCGGCATCGGCGCTTCGGTCAGCAGGCAACGGAAGCAGGGCGTGCGGCGCGGGACGAGCGCCCAGACCATCCCATAGGTCGCGAGCACCGCTCCGTAGACCCAGGGAATCCCGTGCTTGAAGCAGACGTCGTTGAGCAGGAAACGGGTCTCGAAATTGTCCGTACCGTCCAGAACCAGGTCTACGTCGCCGACCAGGCGTTCCGCATTGTGCGGATTGAGGTCGGCAACAACCGGCTCTATTTCGATTTCAGAGTTGATCTTGCGCAGTTTTTCGACAGCGGCGATGGCTTTGGGTAACCCCCTGGCGATGTCCTCCTCATCGAAGAGGATTTGCCGCTGCAGGTTGTTCAACTCGACCACGTCGCGGTCTATGATGCGCACACGACCGACGCCGGCGCGCACCAGCGTGGAGGCGATGACCGACCCCAGCGCCCCGCAGCCGACGACGGCGACCGAGGAGGCCAGAAGCCGTTCCTGACCGGCAACGCCGATCTCTGGCAAGAGTGTCTGTCTGGAGTAACGGGCCGATGCGCTCATTAGAGATGTCCACCACCTGATGAAGCCTTATGCCGCAGCAGGCGCATCGAATTCGCCAGGATGCCCACGTCGGGCAGGGACTGGGCGGCTGCAGCCAGCACGGGGGGCAGAATTCCCAACGTCGCCAACGTCAGTCCGGTCACGTTGTACACCGCCGTAAACGCCAGGTTCATCTTGACCACGCTCATCGTCCGGCGCGCAATGCGCACGACTTCAGGCACAAGAGTCCAGTCCTCGCGCATGAGGGCAACGTATACGCTCCGGTTTGACGACCAAGGCACGGCAGGTCCAGTCCTCGCGCATGAGGGCAACGTGCGCAGCCTCGATCGCGATGTCACTCCCCGCTGCCCCCATGGCGATCCCGACATCCGCTTGTGCCAGAGCGGGCGCGTCGTTCACCCCGTCGCCGATCATCACGACCGTATGCCCCTGGGCCTGATAATCCTCCACGATGTCAATCTTGTGTTCGGGCAGCAGGTTAGCACGATACGCGACACCCAGTTTTTCGGCAAGCGCGGCGGTGGCGCGTTCGTTATCGCCGGTGAGCAGTTCGATATGCCTGATGCCGAGCGCGCGCAGTTCGGCGAGGGCCGTAGAGACCTCGGGGCGGAGCGCATCGGCGGCGGCAAGGATGCCCACAACCTGATCATTACAGGAAACAAATAGCAGTGTCTTGCCCTCCCCTTCCAGGCGCTGGGCTTCGGGCAATGGTTCCGCCTCCGGCAAGAACCGACGGTTGCCAACAGCGACGCGCATGCCGTTTACCCCGGCCCGCACGCCCAGGCCGGGAATGGCCGCGAAATCCTGCGGCTCGAAGAGCGAAAGGCTCTGAGCGCGAGCCGCTGCACGCACCGCCTCAGCCAACGGATGCTCCGAGTAACGTTCGGCGGAAGCGGCAAGGACGAGAATCTCGGACGCGGGCCGACCGTCAAGCGAGATCACGTCCGTAATCTGCGGGCGCCCCAACGTCAGCGTACCGGTCTTGTCCACCAGCACCACATCGGCGCGAGCCAGGGTCTCGACGTATCTGCCACCCTTGATGAGCAGGCCGCACCGGGCGCTCCCGCCGATGGAGGCCAGCATTGCCACGGGTGTCGCCAGCGCAATGGAGCAGGAGCACACCACCACCAGAACAGCGGCGGCCGACAGCGGATCGCGTCCGACCAGCCACGTCAGCGTGGCAATCCCGACGACAACGGGCAGGTAGTAGGCGCTGAATCTGTCAGCAAAGCGTTGCACGTCGGCGCGATGAGCCTCGGCCTCCTCCACCATTTTGACCACCCGCCCAAAGGTCGTGTCCGCGCCGATCCGCAGCGCCTTCACACGCAGGCTGCCCAGCCGCGCAATTGTGGCGGCGAAAACCCGCACGCCGGCGACGACTTCGACGGGCATAGATTCGCCCGTGATGGCCGCCTGGTCCACCGTGGCCTGGCCGGCAATCACCTCGCCGTCCACCGGGATCCGCTCGCCGGGGCGCACGATCACCGTTTCACCAACCCGCACCTCCGCTACCGGTACTTCTATTTCTGCGTCGTCGCGCTCCACGCGGGCGGTCTGCGGCGCGAGGGCCATCAATTCCCGCACCGCGCGGCGGGCGCTCGTGGTAGTCACGTTTTCGACATACTCGCCCACGCGCATAAAGACGACGAGGAGCGCGGCGGTGACCCATTCGCCGACGACCAGCGCTGCGATCACACCCAGCGTCATCAGGGTGTGGGAGGTGATCTGTCGCTGGAGTGCGGCGCGTATCACGTTGCGGAACACGGGCCAGCCGCCCACGATGACCATCGCAGCGCCGACGAGCAACGGCACGCGCGCGTTGAGCGCGCGGAACAGGCCCAGCCATTCGCCGGCGACGACGGCAAACAACACCAGGCCGAACACAAGCGCCAGCAGCGCCAACGGACGCTGGCTCAGATCGCTGGCCGGGTGGGCAGAAGACAAGGGCACATCCTCGGGCACCGTATAATTGCCAGCGCCGGCAATGGCCCGGCGGATGGCGGGCAGGCCCACCCTATTGGGGTCCAGCCGAATGACAGCCTTTTCGGCGGCCAGCAAAACGTTGACCGACTCGACCCCGGGCAATGCGGCGATGGCCTGTTGGACGTGCCGGGTGCATTCGGCGCAGTCCATGCCCCTGATGGGAACCTCTAACGTCTGTATTCTGGTCACGTTCTTGCTCCGTGATAAGCCTCTCTCATCCGCTCGAGTGCTGCGGTCAGCGTCGCGCGCGGACAGCCAAAGTTGAGCCGCACGAACCCTGCGCCGCCCCGGCCAAAGAGCGCACCGTCGCTCAAGGCGACCTGCGCCCGCTCCAGAAAGAACCGAGATGGATTGCCGGGGATGCCCGCTTTACGGCAATCCAGCCAGGCCAGGTAGGTACCCTCCGGCCTGCTCATCGTGATGCCGGGCAGATGGGCCTGCACATACTGCAGGAGAAAATCGAGATTGGCTTCCAGATAGCGCAACAGTTCTTCCAGCCACGGCTGGCCGTCACGGTAAGCGGCCAGGGCAGCGGTATAGCCCAGCACATTCACCTCGTGCGCCCAGTCAGCGTGGGTCGCCTTCAGCCGCCTGCGCAGTTCCGGATTCTGCACGATCGCCACTGCGCACCGCAGACCGGGGATGTTGTAGGTCTTGCTCGGCGCCATCAGCGTGACCGTCCGCTCGGCGATCTCCGGGGCCAACGCGGCGATCGGCGTATGGCGATGGCCGCGAAACACCAGGTCGCAGTGAATCTCATCGGAGCAGATCACGACGTCGTGGCGCAAACAGATCTCGGCCATCCGTTCCAACTCTTGACGGCGAAATACGCGCCCGACGGGGTTGTGCGGGTTGCACAGGATAAAGATGCGTGTCCGCCTGGTGATCGTCCTCTCGAACAGGTCAAAGTCAACCTCATAGCGCCCGTCCGGTCGGCGTGTCAGTTCCATCTCGTCGCGGGTCAGCCCAGCGTCGGCCGGTGCGCGGAGGATCGGCGGGTAGACCGGGGTCTGGATCAGCACACCGTCTCCAGGGGCAGCCACTGCCTGGCAGACGAGGTTGAAACCGGTGACGACTCCCGGCAGGAAGAGCAGCTCTCCTGGCGACACCTGCCAGCCGTACAGGCGTTGCAAACGCTCCACGATGACCTCACGCAGTTCCGGTGGGGCCATGCCGTAGCCGAAGACGCCGTGCTCGATGCGCTCGTACAGGGCGCGAATCACCGGCTCCGGTGAGCGAAAATCCATATCCGCCACCCACAGGGGCAGCACGTCGTCGCCGTAGCGCTGCCATTTGAGACTGTCGGTGCCGCGTCGTCCGATCCGTTGGTCAAAGTCGGCGTGTACTGCGTTCATCTTGCGAGCCAGGCGAGATCGGCCAGGGCATCTAACCGCCGGCGAACGCGCGGTTCAGCGCCTGCTCCAGGTCGGCAATGAGGTCGGCGACATCTTCCAGGCCAACGGCCAGACGCACGAGCGAATCCGAGATGCCGATGGCTGCTCGCTCCTCGCTCGACAACTCGTAATAGGCCGACAGCGCCACCTGTTCCACCAGCCCTTCCGCCCCGCCGAAACTGGGGCCGATATAGGGGAGGCGCAATGCGTCTATGAACTTGCTCGTCGTCTCCAGGTCGGCGTCCAGTTCGAAACTGACCACGCCGCCAAAGCCGCGCATCTGTCCGACAGCGATGGCGTGATCGGGGTGGCCGGGCAGGCCGGGATAGTAGACCCGTCGCACACGAGGGTGATTTTCCAGAAAGCGGGCGACTTCCAGACCGGCGCGGTTCTGGTGAGCGATACGCAGCGGCAACGTCTTGAGCCCACGCAGCAGCAGGTAGGCCGTGTGGGGATCGCAGATCGCGCCGATCAGCGCCTGGGATTCGCGTAACCGGGCAATCATCTCTTTGGAGCCGATGGCGACGCCGGCTAACAGGTCGTTGTGACCGCCCAGATATTTGGTGGCGCTGTGGATCACCAGATCCGCACCCAGTTCCAGAGGGCGCAGATTGAGGGGGGTGGCGAAGGTGCTGTCAATGATTGCTAACAGCCCGTGCCGGTGGGCGATCTCGACCAGGCGCCGCACGTCTATGATCCGCAATCGCGGGTTGGTCGGCGTCTCCGAAAAGATGAGTCGGGTGTTCGGTCGCACGGCTGCCTCGAGGGCCTCGTAATCCCCGATAGGCACGATGGTCGCTTCGACCTGGTAACGCTTGAGGAACTCGGTGATGAATTGCCGCGTGCGCCGGTAACTGTCATCCGTCAGCACGACGTGCGAACCAGTCGCGAGAAAGGTGAAGAGGGTGACGGTGATCGCCGCCATCCCGCTGGAAAAGAGTAGCGCCGCCTCCCCGCCATCCAGATCGGCCAGTTTGCGCTCGACGGCGGCGAGCGTCGGATTGCCGTAGCGGCCGTACTCCAGCCGTGTCGTCTCATCGCCGCGCGCCTGGGCCTCCATAAAAGCCACCAGGTCAGCGGTGTCCGTAAAGGTGAAGGTACTGGTCTGGAAAACGGGTGTGATGAGCGCATAGTAGGGTTTGGGGCGCTCCTCACCGGCGTATACTGCTTGGGTTGCAAGGCCACAGTTGGCGGACATAGACACCTCTCAACAAGCGAATCCCATTCGCGGGAGCGCCGGAATGGGGATTCCGGCGCTCCATGGGGATTCCGGCACGTGGGAATTGTAGCCCGCGAATCCCCATTCGCGGGCGAATCCCTAACCCGGACGAGCCGGAACCCAAAACCACCAAGGGCACGAAGGGCACACGAAGGACACGAAAGAATTCCTGATATTTCCTTTGTGTGACCTTCGTGTCCTTCGTGGTGAATTTTCTTGCCCAACGTGCAAGGATTTCGTTCTCAAGGCACTATTCGCGGGCGAATCCCGATTCGTGGGCACATCCCGATGTACGGGCGCATCCTATTCGCCGTTGAACAGCCCCGTGCTCAGGTAACGCTCACCGGTATCAGGCAGAACGACGACAATCAGTTTCCCCGCGTTCTCTGGCCGTGCGGCCACCTGCAGGGCTGCCCAGGCTGCGGCTCCCGATGAGATGCCCACCAGGATGCCCTCTTCCTTCGCCAGACGACGGGCCGTCGCGGCGGCGTCCTCGTTGGTCACCTGCACGATCTCGTCCACCAGGTCGAGCCGCAGCACGTCGGGGACAAAGCCTGCGCCGATGCCCTGAATCTTGTGCGGACCGCGCTGACCGCCGGAGAGCACCGGCGAGCCCGCCGGTTCGACGGCGACCGCGCGGAAGGTGGGCTTGCGTGGCTTGATCACCTCGGCGACGCCGGTGATGGTGCCGCCGGTGCCCACGCCGGCCACCAGGATGTCCACCGCACCGTCGGTATCACGCCAGATCTCCTCCGCCGTCGTGCGGCGATGGATTTCGGGGTTGGCCGGGTTCTTGAACTGCTGCGGGATAAAGTAACGCGGGTCCTGGGCAGCCAGTTCCTCGGCCTTGCGCACCGCGCCGGGCATTCCTTCCGCCCCCGGCGTCAGGATCAACTCCGCGCCGAGAGCCTGCAACAGACGGCGGCGCTCCAGGCTCATCGTATCGGGCATCGTCAGCACCAGCCGGTAGCCGCGCGCCGCGCAGACAAAGGCCAGCGCGATGCCCGTGTTGCCGCTCGTCGGCTCCAGGATGATCGTATCCTCGCGGATCAGCCCCGCCCGCTCGGCCGCGTCAATCATGCTCACGCCGATGCGGTCCTTGACGCTGCTCAGCGGGTTGAAGGATTCGAGTTTCGCCACCACCGTGGCCCCCAGACCTTTTGTCATGCGATTCAACCTCACCAACGGCGTGTTGCCGATGGTTTCGGTGATGTCGTGGTATATTTTGGACATTGGAGCACTCCCTGGTTGGTTTGTTGGTTTGTTGGTTTGTTGGTTGGTTAGTTAGTTGGTTGGTTGGTTAGTTGGTTGGTTGGGTTGGTGGTTGGGTGGAGTGCTGGGTACAGGCGGGTTCTCCGCCGACATCACGGCCTTTGCCTGGGATGAGGGACGATTCCAGGCGATGCGCTTCGTCGCAGAGATCTTGAAGCGTGATCGAATCCAGGAAATCGTTGATCACCGCCGATAACCTCTTCCAGAGCAAGTAGGTAACGCAACGATCCATACGGTTGCAGGCCGGTTCCCCATCTGGAAGCACGCACTGCACGACGGCGACCGGGCCTTCGACCGCCTGGATGACGTCCAATGCCGTGATCGTTGCGGGGTCGCGTGCGAGTGTATACCCGCCTCCCGGCCCTTTTACACCCTTGACCAAGCCCGCTTCGTGAAGCGAGCGAAACAATTGGGCGACGTAATCGGCCGAGATCTCCTGCCGCCGGGCGATCTCCTGGCGTAACACCGGGCCCTGGTCTACATGCAGCGCCAGGTCTATCATCGCCCGCAGCGCATAGCGTCCGCGTGTCGAGATGCGTATCATCCTGCGCTCCTTGCGGTGGTATTATACAATAGTTTAGTAATAATGTCAACTATTCACCCCGCTGTTGCATTTTGACAGCGAGCAGGCCCTGTGGTACAATCCTTGCTGCCAGGGCGTTACTTCCGTCCTGGCCGTCGCCTGTCAAGAGCTGGTGCCACATTCCAGGCAGGCTCCGGGCGCCGCTGAGAACTCACGGCGGGGACTCTGGCCAAGGCAAAGGCCTGGCGACACACGACGTTGGACGACGATAGCGTGCCGGTTGTTGATGCCCTCTCACGCCCGGGCGCTGCAGAGCCGACCTCTGTTTCTGTGACTGCCCTTCCTGATGAAAAAGCAGAACCTGCTCAACCCAAGCAACCCTGGCGACCACCCCCAGACCACCCCTGGCGCAAATACCCGGCCTGTACCCCAAGCCGTCCAGGCCATCCTCCCCCTATGGACCCGAAATATGACGGACATCCTACAACAAACGTTGTCCATTAGCGAAACGTAGTGTATAATGGGCGTGCATCCTCAAGGAGGTAGACAATGCGCAAGGTTGTCAGTTTCTTGGCTGGGCTATTAGCAGGGGCAATCGTCGGCGTCACAGTCGCGATGTTGTTGGCTCCTTATTCGGGTTCGGAACTACAGGGACGTATCCGTGCCCGCATCCAGGAATTGATCGAAGAGGGCAGACGGGCTGCCGCTGCTCGCCGGGTCGAACTGGAAAGCCAACTCGAGCACTTTAAGCGCGGCACCCCGATCACCCTCGAAACGACGCCCAGGCAACCCCCGGCGTAGACATTCCCGCCCTGTCGGCGCTATACCCTTGCGAAGATGCGCGAGCCTGACCGAGCCTTTTGGGGTGCTCGGGAAAATGGCTCGTGTGAGGTCCTCGCAAGGGCATTCCTTGGTCAAACTCTGTTCCCTACGGTCCTTTGATCACTCCTGTTGCCTCATTGAACCGCTCAATCAGCGCGTCAATCTCCTCGACCTGACGCTGGATGCCCGTCCAGTAATCGGCATCGTACCACTGGGCCTGAATCTCCTCGTAGGCCTTGCCCTGCTGCTCGACCCAGGTAAAGTACTTGAGGTTGTGGACGCGGCGGCGCTCCCAGTAGCCCAATTCCGCGACGTAATCCATCGTGCAGCCCAACAGGTAGCGGGCATAATCGGCGACAGCATCGCGCTCGCTGTACTCGCCGCGCTCCTGGCGCAGTTCCTGCACGCGGCTCTGGTACAACTCCATCGAGTCGGTCAAGACGGTCAGTACCACGTCGTGCTCGCCCAACTCGTACCATTTGGCAAATTTGATCGCCGAAAGGGTGTTGGCGATGCCCGAGATGCCCAGGAGATCAAGCCGTTCGACGAGCGTTTCGGGCACACCCCGCTCGATCAAGTAGGCGCGGCCGGCCGGCTCGTTGAACAGCCGCACCAGGCTCAGGCACGCCTCGTCGTCAATCGCCATCACCAGGTCGGTGTTCTTGACGTTGTGGATCCATGGCACGTGCTTGTCGCCGATGCCCTCGATGCGGTGGCCGCCAAAGCCGTTGAGCAAGAGCGTGGGACACTGGAGCGCCTCGCTGGCGGCAACCTTGCTGGCGGGAAAGACCTGCTTAAGGTAATCGCCGCAAGCGATGGTACCGGCGGAGCCGGTGGTCAGCACCACGCCGCGATATTCGTCGCGCGGGCCCAGTTCGCGCTGCAAGACCTCTTCCATCGCGTGGCCGGTCACCTCATAGTGCCATAGATAGTTGCCGAACTCTTCGAATTGGTTGAAGATGAATACCTCATCGCCGCGCGTGCGCCGCAGTTCCCAGCACTTGTCGAAAATCTCTTTGACATTGGACTCGACCCCCGGTGTGGCGATGACCTCGCCCGCCAGCCTGGACAGCCACTCGAAGCGCTCGCGGCTCATTCCCTCCGGCAGGATGGCGATGGACTCGCAGCCCAGGAGCGCGCTGTTATAGGCCCCGCCCCGGCAAAAGTTGCCGGTGGAGGGCCAGACCGCCTTCTGACATGTGGGATCGAACTGGCCGGTGACCAGGCGCGGCACCAGGCATCCGAACGTGGCGCCGACTTTGTGCGCGCCGGTGGGGAACCATTTGCCCACTAAGGCGATGATGCGCGCGGGGACACCTGTGAGCGCGGGCGGCAGTTCAAGATAATTTACCCCGCCAAACCCTCCGCCGTGGGACACGGGTTCGTTCTTCCAGGTGATGCGGAACAGGTTGAGCGAGTCCAGGTCCCACAGCCCGACGTTCTTGAGCCGGGCGCAGATGGCGGCGGGAATGCGTTTCGGGTCCTTCATCTGCGCGAAGGTGGGGATGACGATGCCGCGTTCGCGTGCGCGTTGGATGGCGCGGTTGAGAGAATCTGGGCAAACGGTCAGGTCGACCATTAGTACCTCCATTGGTGAAGTGACTGGGGGATCAGAGATCGGGGATCAGGGGTTAGGAAAACAGGGCTAGAGGCGGTAGACTTCACGGCGATGGCCAACCCGGTATATTGTGACCTGGCGCAATTCATCGTCAACCCGGTACAGCACGCGGTAGTCGCCTACCCGGATACGCCAGCCTTCTTCGACCCTGCCCTTGAGTCTACGGACGCCTGAAGGACGGAGATCGTCGCGCAGCGCCAGAATAACGGAGGTGATGCGCTCACGCATTTGGGGGGAAAGGCGGCGGATTTCCTTTTCAGCCGACGCCTTGATGAGGATTTCGTACATCACGCGCCTTGCGTCTCGAGTTCTTGCAGGAACTCAGCAAACGGGCGTGCGGGCTCATCGGCACGCTCGCGCAGGCAGGCCAGGTCCGCCAGGTCTTCCATCTGAGCCAACAGGCGTTCGTACGCCTCGTAACTCAACAGGACAGCCTTGGGACGCCCGTGCTGAGTAATGTACACAGGACTGTCGCCAACCTGCCGCAGGAGATGTGCGGTGTCCCGCCGAAGATCACTAACAGGCACGATAATCACACCCATAATCACATCCTCCAAATTTGCTACCAGTATACCCTTATAAAGCATATTTGTCAATGCCGTTTTTGGTACATTTTGGCAGGATCACACGGCCCACGGCGAGAGCAGCCAACCAAGGATAGCCCCGCCCAGTACCAGCCAGATGGTGTTGACCTTCCAGCGCAGGCTCACGATGGCGGCGGTGAGCGCGATCAGCCAGGCCGGCCAGCCGATGAGTGTGGCCCAGGTCAGCCTGACCACGACCATCGCCATCAGGGCCACCGAACTGACGCTGACCGCGTCGAGAAACGCGGCAGACCAGCGCGAGCGGCGCAGGTGAGGCATCAGCGGTTGGATTGCGGCGACAAAGACGAAAGAGGGCAGAAAGATGGCCACCGTTGCCACTACAGCCCCTGGTCCTCCTGCCAGCAGATAGCCGATGAACGTTGCTGTCGAAAGCACCGGCCCAGGGGTGAACTGGCCGATGGCAATGGCATCCAGTAGTTGCTGTTGGGTCAGCCAGCCGTAATCTCGCACCAGCCCGCCTTCCAGAAACGCCACCAGGACGTAGCCACTGCCATAGAGCACCGAGCCGACCTTGAGGAAGAACAGGCCCAGTCGCCATAGGGGGACGTTGGTCGAGAGCCCGGCTATTGCCGCAGGCTCAAGTGCCTTGATCAGGGCAGTGGCACGGGCTTTCCAGCCCGTGAAGGCAGGCTGGAAAGCCTGCCACCACGCGGATTGGAAAGCCTGCCGCCACGTCCGGATGCTCGCCGCAATCAGACTCGTGGCGGTACAAGCGAGCGCTGTCGGTTTCCGTTTGCTGGCCAGGGGGCCGTCAGGATCGGAGAGGCGCAGCCAGAGCATGCCGAGCACACCCCCGCCAAGGAGCGCGACAATCTCGTTCGTCCCCAAGAGCAGGGCCAGCGCCACGGCCATGCCGACGACGATGAGCCGCCAGTTCTTGACGGCGGCCCTACCCAGCCGCCACAGCGCGGTAAAGATGACGGCCAGTATGGCCGGTTTGATTCCGTACAGGAAGGGGACAATCTGTGGGAGCGCGCCATAACGGACGTAGGCCCAGGCGAAGGCGGCAGTGATCAACGCAGCAGGCAGGATGAAGCAGGTGCCGGCGACGAGAAGGCCGGGCCATCCGGCGCGGAGGTATCCCACGTGGATGGCGATCTCGGTCGCGTTAGGGCCGGGGATGAGGTTGGTGACGCCCACGATGTCCAGAAAGTACTCACGCGAAAGCCATTTGCGGCGTTCCACGACCTCCTGTTCAGTCAGGGCGATCAGCGCCGCTGGCCCGCCAAAACCGGTGCCGCCGATTTTGAGGAAGAGGGCCGCCAGTTCACCGAGGCGGCGCGCCACATCTTTGTGTTTCATCTGTGGACAACCAGGCACTGTTCACCGATTCCCAACCACCCGACGTGACCGTCGTCCCCGTGGGCGATGGTTGTATCATCACCGCCCCTCACGGCAGGCAGATGCGTTCACCGTCCTCCGGCACGATCACCTGCAGGGTGCTGCCGGCGCAGGCTTCTTCGGCCAGCACATCGGGATGTTCGCTGGCGCCAGGGCCCAGGTGCACCAGGACCAGGCGCGGACAGCCCGCCGCGCGCGCGAGTCCCCCGGCTTGCTCCGCCGTGCTATGGAAATGTTCGGCAGGATTGGCTTCGGGGTGCAACTTGGCACTAAACGTAGCCTCGTGGATCAGCAGGTCACAGCCACGGACCAGTTTCAGGGTGGCGGAGTTGGGATAGGTATCCGTGACGAAAGCGATCGAGGGGCCGGCAGCGAAATTCCAACGGGCGGCCAGCGTGGGCACGCCAGGTGGGCAGGGTACATTCGCCGTGTGTAATGTAATATCCGGCGCCAGTACCGTCTCCGTCAGGCCGGTTTCCGGCAGCGCATGCCAGTCCAGCATGAAGGAGTTACTGGCGAAGCGAGGATATGCTATCGCCAGAAGCGTTTTCAACATCGCAATCGTGGTGTTACCGGCGTAAATGCGAAGCGGCATAGCATCACCGAGGCGGTTTAGAGCAAGTACTGGGAATCCGAGGGTGTGATCGCCGTGAGAATGAGTGACGAACAACCGCTCAACATCGGCGGCCCTCAACCCGGCGTGGGCGAGTTGCTGCACGATCGTCGGTCCGGCTTCGACCAGCATCCGAAAGTCGCCTGCCTCGATCAGGAGCGCCGCATAGCCTCGGCGTCCCGCGGCAAAGGCGCTACCGGTGCCAAGGAAGGTGACCTCAATCATAGTGCCCTCCGTGTCGGTAGGTTGGTAATTGGTAGATTGGTACTTTAATTGGCAGGGTTCTCCTGCCAAGTACCAGTCTACCAATCTACCATCTACTCAGAGCATGCCGCACGGCCTCAAGCGTTGGTTCTACGATGGCCGGTTGCTCTGCGACTGCTTTCATTGCGCCAGCAACGTCCTTGAGCCCCGATCCGGTCGCCAAGACAACCACGCGATCATCGCCTTTGACCAGCCCATGCTTGACGGCCTTGACCAGCCCGGCGTAGGCGGCAGCAGCCGCCGGTTCGGCAAAGACGCCACATCCTTGCGCCAGGGCGTGGATCGCTGCCAGGATTTCTTCGTCGCTCACGCGGATGAAGGCACCCCCGGTTTCGCGCACGGCGCGTAGCGCCTTGATGCGGTCGCGCGGGAGACCGGCCACGATGCTATCGGCAACAGAATGCCCCTCAATCGGTCGTATCTCCCACCCTTCCAGCCCGCGTTCCCAGGCATCCACCAGCGGCGCACATCCGGTCGCCTGCACACCGATCAGACGCGGCATCCGCTCGATCCATCCCAGCGCCGCCAGGTCCTTCAGCCCTTTGTGGATGCCGCCGATGATGCAGCCGTCGCCGACGGGAATAAGAATCGCGTCAGGAGGTTGCAGGGTGATTCGAGATTCGAGATTGCAGATTGCAGATTGCAATCTCGAATCTGCAATGTGCAATTGTTCACAAATCTCGTACGCCGCCGTCTTTTTGCCCTCACTCATGTACGGGTTGTAGGCCGTGTTGCGGTTATACCAGCCGAACTCGTGGGCGGCCTCCAGGCATAGATCGAACGCTTGGTCGTAAGAGCCGTCTACTAATAGTACAATCGCTCCATAAGCCAATAGTTGCGCAATCTTGGCCTGTGGCGCCGTGCGCGGGACAAAGATGACACAGCGCTGCCCGACCGCCGCGCAGAGGCCGGCGAGCGCGGCGGCGGCGTTGCCGGTGCTGGCCGTCGTGATGACTTCCGCGCCGCGCTCACGCGCTTTGACGATGGCGATAGCCGAGGCGCGGTCTTTGAATGAGGCGGTGGGGTTGCGGCCGTCGTCCTTGCCCCACAGGTGCTTCAGGCCCAGGCCGGCGGCCAGACGTGGGGCCGGATACAGCGGCGTCCAGCCGACACTCGCCAGCGCGGTGCCCTCGGCCAGGCGCCACGCACCCTCGGGCTCGACCGGCAAAAGGGGAAGGTAGCGCCAGATGGAGGGGTGATTGGTTAGTTGGTTGGTTAGTTGGTTAGTTGGTTGGTTGGTTAGTTGGTTGCGGATGAGGGCATAGTCGTAGACGACGTCGAGGATGCCCTCGTCGCCGTGTTTGGGGCAGACATAGTCTACCTCGTCCACGCCGTATTCGGCGCCGCAGATGGTGCATTTGAGGCCCAGAACATGTTTCATAGTCACTTGCAGGGAACAGGGATTACTGATTAGTGATTGGGGATTAGGGGTCAGTGAACGGGACACAGCGACTGAACAAACCAATCCCTGATCACTAATCCCTAATCCCTCTTCCTCGCTGTCAGGGCACAATGCTTGTCCCCGTCTCTCCCCGCAGCGCGCGGGTGATGTTCTCCGGGTTGGTGATGATGACTTGTTTGCCGCCGGATTCCAGGTAGTCGAGGGCAGCCTCGATCTTGGGGCCCATGCTGCCGGGCGGGAAGTGGCCCTCGTCGTAATACCGTTTCGCCTCGGCCGCCGTCAACCGATCCAGCCACATCTGGTCGGGCTTGTTGTAGTTGAGCGCGACCTTTTCGACCGCGGTGGAGATGAGGAAGAGGTCGGCCTTGATCTCGCGTGCCAAAAGCGCTGCCGCAATGTCCTTGTCAATCACCGCTTCGACGCCGACCAGGTCGCCGTTCTCGTTCTCGATCACCGGGATGCCCCCGCCGCCGATGGCGATGGTGATGACGCCGGCGCGCAACAGTTCCTTGATCACGTCCAGTTCGACGATGCGGCGGGGATAAGGCGAGGGGACGACCCGCCGCCAACCACGTCCGGCGTCCTCTACCACCACCCAGCCGTCCTGCCGGGCACGCTCTTGGGCCTCCTCCTCGGTCAGGAACGAGCCGATGGGCTTGGTGGGGTTCTGGAAAGCCGGGTCGTCGCGATCCACCAGCACCTGTGTGACGACGGTGGCGACGATACGGTTCATCCTGCGCCGTCGGAACTCGTTCCACAGGTTCTGCTGGAGCGTGTAGCCCAGAGCGCCCTGGCTATCGGCGCCGCAAAAGTCAAGCGGCACCTCGTGCATCCCGGCGACTTTGTGGGCGATCTCGGAGCGGCGCAGGATAAAGCCGACCTGGGGGCCGTTACCGTGACCGATGGCGACATTCCAGCCTTGGGCGATCATGTCGGCGATGTGGGTGCACGTCTCTTTCGCCGCAGCATATTGATCCGGCACCGAGATACGCGCCTTGTCTCTGATTAGCGAGTTGCCGCCGATGGCGATCACGGCGAGTGGGCGTCTAGCCGTCACTGTGCTCTCCTTCTGGGGGTTGGGGAGTGAGTATTGGTGATTGGGTATTAGTGATCGGGGGACATCGGAGAGGGCAGGGTAGTATTGGACGGGCTCTTCATGCAAGGCTTTGTCGCCGAATTCCTCTTGGCCCTGGCGTTGGCTGCGAATGAAGGCGATGTAGCCGTTGAGCGAGCATAACGCCTCTGCCTCGGTAGAGTGGGCCCATTCCTGTTGCGCTGAGGTGGTGTAGCCGAGCGCGTGGGCAGCCGTGAAAGCGGCTCGCGTCTCGAACAAAGAGCCGCGTGCAAAGTAAAAGAAGCGTAACTTGTCGAGGTAGTGGTAGCGTCCGTTCACTAATCATCAGAGCGTGGCTAAAATTTGTAGCAAGGGTGATGCTGGGCATCAAATAGCACAGGCGAGTTGAGAGACATCGCGTTTTGGAGGATAATCTGTTTGCAATGAGACCAATGATCCAGGGAGGTTATGATGTCTTCCAACTCGGCGCAAATTGTAGACCAACTTCACCGCGACTTCCGCGGATTGATCGAATACGCGACCGGTGAGAAGGCCCAAACCCAAACGGCCTACGAGGTCGAGTTGACCTTGTTCAGGGAACTTTTGAAACTGGGCAAGCAGTTACTATGCCTGTTCTTTACCCATCGGGCTGCTGTGCGCCCTGCCGAGCCGGTCTGCGCCTCCGGCGCCCGGTTGAAGTACCAGGGCATGCGCGGGACGACGTACTATTCTGTCTTTGGCAAAGTGCGGTTCAAACGGCACTACTTCCACACCCCAGGACACGAAGGCCTCTGCCCTCTGGACGCCGAGTTGAGCCTGCCGTCCCGTTGTTACTCCGATTTGCTCCGTGACTGGGCAGAGTATTGTATCACCGATGAATCGTATGATGAGAGCATTCGCGCACTGCAACGCATCCTGAACATCTCACTCTCCAAGCGGGCCCTGGAGATGGGTGTCCAGGAAGATGCCGCCGATGTGGAGGCTTTCTACGAACAGAAGCCCCTGCCGCCAGCAGACACCGAAGGTCCCATCCTGGTGGTTCAAGCCGACGGCAAAGGCGTCCCAATGGTGCGCACCGAGCCGGCAACCTCATCCGCCCGGCGGGGTAAAGGTGAGAAACGGACGAGGAAGAAACAAGCCGTCGTGACCGGTATCTACACCATTCGGCCGTACTTCCGTACCCCGGAGGAAGTCACCAGGGCCCTGCTGCACACTACTGCAGGCGATGAAGAGAGCAGCCCTGTGTCCACATCCCGGCCCCAGCGCCCACTTCCCGTTGGGAAGGAGCTCCGGGCAACATTGGCGGGTAAGGATGCCGCCTTTGAGCGCTTGACACAACGGGTTGTCCAACGGGAGGGTGCGCACATCGAACACCGCGTGGCGCTCACCGACGGCGACGAGGCCCTCCAACACCAGGTCAACGACCGATTACCGGCGTTCACTTTAGTGCTGGACATTATTCATGCCTCGGAGTACCTGTGGGATGCGGCCAATGCCCTCTTGGGCGAAACTCACCCCGAGCGCACCGCTTGGGTAGAAAAACACCTCCTGTCTATCTTGTCGGGACAGGCCGCCGACGTCATCCAGGCGCTGGAACGCGAGGCCCAGAATGCCGCCTTCTCCGCTTCCCAACGTAAGGTCCTGGACACCACCATCGGCTACTACCGGCGCAACTTACCGTATATGCACTACGATCAATACCTGGCTCGTGGCTGGCCCATCGGCACCGGTGTGGTCGAGGGTGCCTGTGGACACCTGGTCAAGGACCGTATGGAGCAATCCGGCATGCGCTGGGGCCAACCGGGTGCTCAAGCGGTCCTTGACCTACGTGCGGTTCGTGTTAATGACGACTGGGATGACTACCAGCACTTTCGGCGCCAGCGCCAGCATGAACGACTCTATGGAGGCTACTCGGCACTCCCACCGCCTTCCGAAACCGCTGCATTGATGGCAGGAGCGCGTGATGCCCCATGCTACAATTTTTAGCCACGCTCTTATCTGTACAGGTGGAGCGACAACTCGACCCATCCCTGGCCGCAGGCCCCCTGGTCGTCGGCGGGCGGCCCTGAGACGATGGCGCGGTGCTCGACTGCTGCTCACAGGCCGCAGCCGCCGGGGTGTACCCCGGCATGCGCCTGGCGCAGGCCGAGAAGTTCTGCCCCAACGCGCGCTTCGTCCCCGCCCACGAGGAACGCTACCGCGCCGCCCACGACGTGCTGGTCGCCACGGCGAGCGGCTTCACCCCCGCCGTCGAGACCGCCAGCCTGGGCCTCCTCTACGCCGACGTCTCCGGCCTGCAGCGCTCCTTCGGCCCTGAGAGCCGCCTGGCCCACCAACTGGCACGCGAGGCAGAACGCGCCTCCGGCCTGGCAGTGCAGGTGGGGATCGCCAACGCCAAGTTCGTGGCCGAACAGGCTGCCCGCGCCGCCCGGCCCGGCGGCGGCTGCGCCGTAGCCCCCGGCGAGGAGCGCGCCTTTCTCTCTCCCCTGCCCTTGTCTGTCCTTCCCGCCGACCCTGAAATGCTGCGCCGCCTGCACCTTCTCGGAGTGCGCACACTGGGGGCGCTGGCGGCGCTCCCTCGTCTCGCCCTCGTCCGCCAGTTCGGCTCCCACGCCGGGCCGATCCACGACCTGGCGCGCGGCGTGGACCCCCGCCCGGTGCACCCCCAGGCGCCCCCGCTGGCGCTCGAACGCCGGCGCGCCTTCAACGACCCCCTGAATGACCGCACCCCGCTCCTGGCCCACGCCGCGCAGATGGCCGCCGAGCTGGCCGACGCGCTCTCCCGCCGAGGCTGCCAGGCCGAGGGGCTGCGCCTGTGCCTGGAGGAGGAGAACGGCGCGGCGCACGCCGCCGGCGCCCCGGTCAAGCCGCCCTCGGCCGACGCTGCGCACCTTTCCCGCCTGGGCGCGCGCCTGTTGGGAGAACTGGCACCCGCCGCGCCTGTCGCCGCCCTTGCCCTCACCGTCTACCCGCTGCGCCCCTTCCACCTGGGTGCCACCCAGTTGACCCTCTTCACCGGCGCACTCGACGCCTTCCGCGGCGCCATCGGTTTCGGTCTATCTCAAGGCAGATACCGCGAATCCTTGTGGGAGGTGCTGCGCCGGCTGCGCGAGCGCTTCGGTGAACTGATCGTCGTCGTCGCCGCGCTCCTGGGCCCGCCCCTGCCCCGCCCGATCCGGGTCACGACCGACCCCCAGGGGCTGCCTCGGGCGCTGGTCTGGCCCGACCGCATCCGCCAGGTCGCCGCCGTCTACGAAACCTGGCGCGAGCGCACCCGCTGGTGGAGCCTGCCCATCGAGCGCGACTACTTCCGCCTGGAGACCGCCGACGGGCAGGTGTGCGTCGTCTTCCACGACCTGAGGAGCGGCCGATGGCTGCTGGAACGGCGACGCCTCTGAACCTGCGGCCGAATCGCGCCGGCCGCACCCCCGGGTACGTCGAACTCCACGCCCACTCCGATCATTCCCTCCTGGACGGCGTCCCCTCCCCGGAGGCGCTGGTGGCCCGCGCGGCGGAACTGGGGATGCAGGCCCTGGCCCTCACCGACCACGACGCGCTGTACGGCGCGGTGCGCTTCGCGCTGGCGGCGCGCGAGGCCGGCGTCAAGCCGATCCTCGGCGCCGAGATGACACTCGCCGGGGATGGGGCAGCGGACGGCGCCCACCTGACGCTGCTGGTCGAGACGGCCCAAGGCTACGCCAACCTGTGCCGCCTGATCACGCTCGCACGCCAGGGGCAGGAGAAGGGTGTCGCGCAGCTGGATAAACGGCATCTGGCCGACCACGCCGGGGGGCTGGTCGCACTCTCCGGCTGCCGCCGGGGGGAGATCCCCTGCCTGCTGGCGGCGAAGGAGTTCCAGCGGGCAGTCGAAGTAGCCCGCGGCTACGCCCGCCTGTTCGGGCCGGAGCGCTTCTTCGTCGAGCTGCAGCGCCACCATCGCCAGGGGGACACCCGCCTGCTGGCCGACCTGGCGGTGCTGGCGGCCCGCACCGGCCTGGACACCGTCGTCACCGGCAACGCGCACTACCTGCACCCACAGCAGCGCCAGGTGCACGACGTCCTCACCTGCGTCCGCTGCCACACCACGCTGGACGACGCCGGCAGCACCTTGCGCCCCAACGCCGAGTATCCCCTGCGCTCCCCGCAGGAGATGGCCGATCTCTTTCACGGCCTTACCTTCGCGCTGGAGAACAGCGTGCGCATCGCCGAGCGCTGCGCCCCGGCCTATGAGTACCTGCCCTCGGGCCCCCAGGTCTTGCCGCGCTTCCCTGTGCCCGGTGGACGCCCGGCAGGGTACTACCTGCGCGAACTGTGCCGCGAGGCGCTGCGCGAGCGCTACCCGACAGACCCTCCACTCGAACTCCTGGCGCACGAGCTGGCGGTGATCGAGCAGGCTCACCTGGCCGACTACTTCCTCACCGTCTGGGACATCCTGCGCTTCGCCCGCCGCGCCGGTATCCGCTGCCAGGGGCGGGGCAGCGCCGCCAACTCGCTGGTGGCCTACCTGTTGGGCATCAGCCCGATCGACCCGCTGGCCTGTGACCTGGTCTTCGAGCGCTTCCTCTCGCCGGAGCGTGCGGGCCCGCCCGACATCGACGTGGACTTGCCGCGGATCGGCGCGAGGAGGTGATCCAGTACGTGTACAAGCGCTACGGCGAGGCGCACGCGGCGATGGCCTGCACGCTGGTCACCTTCCGCGCCCGCTCCGCCGTGCGCGACGTGGCCCACGCGCTGGGCTTTCCCCCGGCGCTGGTCGAGCGGCTGGCGGGAAGCGACCTGGGGGACGCAGGCGGCAAGGACGGCCAGCCCGGCGGCGAGGCGGACGGCGAGCCTGCGCCGCGTGAAGGGGACGAGGCCCCGAACGAGAACGCGCTGGACGTGGCGGATGCAGGCTCCGTCGAGGAGGCGCGCGCACTGGTCGCTTCCTGCGACGCCAACCTGGCGGAGAAGCCGTTCCAGCACCTCCTGCGCCTGGCGCCACAACTGGAGGGCCTGCCGCGCCACCTGGGCATCCACAACGGCGGGATGGTGCTCGCAGGCCCCCCGCTGTGCGAGATCGTGCCGCTCGAACCGGCGACGATGCCCGGCCGCGTGGTCACGCAGTGGGACAAGGACAGCCTGGAGGGAGCGGGGCTGATCAAGATCGACCTACTGGGGTTGCGCATGCTCTCGGCCATCGAGGACGCTGTCACCATCGTCGAGGCGCAGTCGGGGCAGCGGCCTGATCTCGACAGTCTCCCCCGCGACGACCCGGCGGTCTATGAGATGCTGTGCCGCGGCCAGACGGTGGGCGTCTTCCAGGTGGAGTCGCGCGCCCAGGCCAGCCTGATCCCGCGCTTCCAGCCGCGCACGTTCTCCGACCTGGTGATCGAGATCAGCCTGATCCGCCCCGGGCCGATCCAGGCGCAGATGGTGCACCCCTACCTGCGCCGTCGCCAGGGGCGTGAAGCAATCTCGTACCTCCACCCGCTGCTGGAGAACGCACTGGCCGAGACGCTGGGGGTGATCGTCTTCCAGGAGCAGGTGTTGAAGGTGGCGCGCGACCTGGCCGGGTTCAGCCCGGGGCGGGCGGAACTGCTGCGCCGGGCGCTCTCCCACAAGCGCGCGGACGAGCAAGTGGCGCAGTTCCGCCAGGAGTTCATCGCCGGGGCCGTGGCGCTGGGCGTGGCGCGCCAGGTGGCGGAGCGGGTCTTTGGCCAGTTGCAGGCCTTCGGCGGCTACGCCTTCCCCAAGAGCCACGCGGCGGCCTTCGCCGTGCTGACCTACCAATCCGCCTGGCTGCGCTGCCATCATCCGGCGGCCTTCTTCGCCGGGCTCTTGCGCTACCAGCCGATGGGCTTTTACCCGGCGCACGTGGTCGTCTCGGAGGCGCGCCGCTGCGGCATCGAGATCCGCCCGGTGGATGTCGAGGCGTCCGACCTGCTGGCGATGGTCGAGGGAAACGCGCTGCGGATCGGGCTGGCGACGGTGGCAGGGCTGGGAGAGGCCGGCGGGCAGAGCGTGGTCGAGGCGCGGCGCTTCGGGCCGTTCCGCTCGCTGGCCGACTTTTGCCGGCGCACGAAGTTGGGTCGTCGGGCGGTGGAGGCGCTCATCTGGGCGGGGGCGTTCGACGGCTGGGGTGTGCCGCGAAGGCAGCTGCTGTGGGACCTGCAGGCGGCGCTGGAGGCGGCTGAGGCTCCAACGGGCTTGCCGCTGCCGGAGACAGAGGAGGAGCGCCCGCGCTTCGGCTTCCTCTCGCCGCGCGGGCGGCTGTGGGCCGAGGTGGCGCACACCAGCGTGGCGGCGACCGCGCACCTCACCGCGCTGGTGGGTGAGCGACTGCGCGCGCTGGGGGTGACGTCCAGCCGGGCGCTGGCGGCCCTGCGCGATGGGGTCAAGGTGCGTGTGGGCGGGGTGGTGGTCTCGCGCCAGCGCCCGCCCACGGCCAGGGGCACGGCCTTCCTGGCGCTGGAGAGTGAAGGAGGGCTGGTCAACGTGATCCTGAAGCCGCAGGTATACGAGGCGAGCCGCGAGGCGCTGAAGGCATCGTTCGTGGTGGTCGAGGGGCGCGTGCAGCGACAGGGGCAGGCGGTCAGCGTGGTGGGGCAGCGGGTGGCGGCAGTGGAGGTGGAAGCAGAGTGACGGAGACCTCGATAGTTACTGACTTTATGGACATTTATGACAGAACGTCTGTCTATGCCGCTGATCGTCAGTGTTAAACCGGGCTGATTGACTTTTTGTAGCTCTCGCCACCCTGCGAAGAACTTCTCAGGGCGAAGTGTCTAGCCCGGCGGATGCATTACGGGCATCCGTTGTCCCGAAAGAGAGGGAGAGGGGAATCTCTCCGATGTGCGCCAACGCTTTTACGCAGCAGATGGCTTCCTGCTGCAACCGCATAGCGTTGTTAAGGTACGGCGTTATCGTAGCACAAATGTTCGCATTTGTCAAGCGCTGTCCACAGAACGAAGAGTCAAATTCAATACCCACTCCCCTCTCGTGCCGGTAGAAATAGACCACCTGCCGGTCCATCGTGCGTCGCTTGCGCTTCCTGACCGCGCCGCCGCAGCCTGGACAGACAGCATCTTCCGGCGAATCCGCACTGGCCAACACCCACGGTTGTTGCAAAGTCTCTTGACAGAGGGCGTGGCACGGGCTTTCCAGCCCGTGTGCAGGCAGATTGGAAAGTCTGCCGCCACCTGCAGACCTGACTTTGCAACATCCCTGGGCCAACACCAGTCGCCCCTTGACGACTGCCTCTCGCATAGACCGGCCTTTGCATCGGGCCGACGATTACACTCTCGCAGCGCTACGCTAACGACCCGACTGAACCCTGGTGATGACCGCCATCTGCCCTGTGGCCGCCTTCTTAGCGTGCGCTGACGAAGCAGCCGGTGTGGTCAGGGAGCATATCCCCTCGCCCACCACGCCACCGCGAGAACAGTATAGCAGACTGGTCCAGGATGTCCGTCAGTAGCAGTACGTGTCAACCGGCGTCCCTCCTGCATCCCGGAGATAGGCGCAGTCCCCGGTGTTGGTCCATATCGCCGCACCGCTCCCCCAATAGAGATCGGTGGGCGTGTTCGTGCCGGCTTTCGTCCACACCTTCACAGACGCCCCTGGGTTCAAAGTGAATGTTGGGAACGTGAATACGTGGTTGGCATCGTCGCGGAGGGTCCAGCTGGTCATATTGGCGGCAGTGCCACCGGAGTTCATGATCTGGACGTACTCCCCTTGCACGTCATCGCCCGGCGGGTCGTAATCGATAAAGGTGATTTTCACGTCGGCAGGGACGGGGGCAGACCAGTTTCTGTTGACCAGGGGCAGGTAGACCTTGATAGGACTACACATCCTGTCGGCGCCGATCGCCGACCACAGGCGCTGCCATTCGGC
>DAOUBA010000179.1:0-2352 GCA_034432855.1 Anaerolineae bacterium
GTATACCCGATTTCCAAGAGGCTGGCACATTTGATTATATTCCCGTGGGCCCGCTTTTTCCCCTGCCTACGAACCCGCGCCCCCCTTTCCCCGCCTATCCCTGTCCCCACCGTGATACGCTCGCAGAGCCGCCGCTCAATCAACGGCAGACGCCTCACCAATGGTGAGGCGTCTGAGGAAGGAATCGGTCATCATTCAGGACAGCAAGACGCCGGGGTTCATAATGCTGCCGGGATCGAAGGTTTCCTTGAGCGCGCGCAGCACCTGTATTCCCACCGGCCCGATCTCTTCTGCGAGCCACGGGGCGTGATCGCGCCCAACGCCGTGTCGGTGGGTGAGCGTTCCGTTGGCGGCCAGGATCGCGTCGGTGGCAGCGCGTTTGATTTCTTCCCATTGGGCCTGCTTCGCCAGCGGATCGGGATCGGGCACCTGCCGACCCAGAAAGGTCGTGCATAGCGAGGCGCCATGCGCGTTGGCATGGGAAATGTGGGTCATCACGTAGCCAGGGCCACCGCCGGTAGCAGGGATGATCGTTTTGATCGCGTTGGTCAGGCTAGCGTGGACCCTCGGCAGGTTCGACCATGGGGTGGCCGTCTCCAGCGTGTCCACCAGCACGCTGGCTCCCAGCAGTATGTCGCGCAGGTAGGGCAGGGCAAAGCGTTCGCGCATCCACGCTCTGCCCATAGCCCGCCCCAACGAGAACCCTCGATGCGCGCCACAGAGATCGAGCGCCAACTCCCACTGCCTTTCAGTCCACTCGGCGCTGCCTTCGAAGCCCAGGATCATCAGGACACTGCCTTCGAAGAGATCGTACTTTTGCACATGCAAGAGTTGTCGCGTGAGCAAGTCAGCCAGGCGGCGCAGCCCGCGCTGTTCGTGGCTCAACGCCGCCCAGGCTGCCGTCTCGGGCGCGTCGGAGAGGCGGATGATGGCCGGGGAAAGGCCGGGGGCCTGGATCAGATCGCGGTAAGCGGCTAGCCCGTCTTCCAGGCTATGAAACAGGAAGCCGCGGTAGTCCCGCACCGCCGGTAGAGGATGGATGCGCATGGTTGCCTCGACGATAACGCCGTAGGCACCCTCACTGCCAATGAGGACTTGGAGCAGGCTGGGGCCGGAGGCGGTGGCGGGGATGTCCCTAGTCTCGATGATACCCACCGGGGTGACGGCACGTACGGCCTGGGTGAGGCGTTCGATGTTACCATAGCCGATCGAGTTCTGGCCCGTGGCGCGGGTAGCGATCCAGCCGCCCAATGTGGAGAACTCGAAGGAGTGGGGGAAATGACCTAGCGTGAAACCACGCGCGTTCAGTTGGGCTTCGATCTCGGGGCCGGTGGCGCCGGCCTGGATACGGGCGGTGCGCGACACCGGGTCTATCGCCAGCACGCGGTCCAGCCGCGCCAGGTCGAGCGTGAGCACCGCTCGCTCTCCCGGTTGCGGCTCGACGCTGCCCAGGACGGAACTACCGCCGCCGAAGGGGATGATGACGACGTCGCGGTCAGCGGCCCAGGCCAGCAGCGCGGCGATCTGCCCCTGCTCGGCAGGGTAGATGACCGCATCGGGAGGATTGGGGATGCAGCCGGCGCGGATACGCACCAGGTCGCGGTAGGACTTGCCGTAGGCGTGTTCGACGCGGGCCTGCCGATCGGTGTGCACGGTCCCATTGCCCAGCAGTTTGCGCAGCGAGCAGTACACCGGATCGTCGAGGCGCGAGGGGCGCAACGCGATCTCGTCAAGGGGAACGGGAAGCGTCCCGCGCTCAGACGCTTCGTCGGGCAATTCAAGCCACTTGATGAGCGTGGGCCAGAATGCGGTACGGCCTTCCAGCGAGTAGACCTGATCGAGCGTACCCCATCCCCACCAGCGCAGGTTTGGGATATCCATAAGCCTCAACCCCTGGCTATCATTTTACCCTTGCCTGTGTCTGGCGTCAATAGGAAATGCGTAAGGCGTGAATTTGTGCAGACAGGAAGCAGCATGCAGGATAGCGACTGCTACCAACTGTCCAAGCGAGCAGCATCCCTCTTCCGTGTGCCCATTCTTGCCTCTCCAGCGGGGCCTAAAACACAAATGCCCGCCTCTTCAGGCGGGCCTATCGCTGCAGTGCCGAGACCCGGAGTTGAACCGGGGACTCCCTGATTTTCAGTCAGGTGCTCTACCAGGCTGAGCTATCTCGGCAGCCGTATTTAATTTAATTATAGCACACCTGCCTGGTTCACGCAACCGGGGGCCGGGACCGTCACACATTGGGGACAAGCTCCTGGAAAGCGGCAGCAGGCCATTGCAGGGCCAGCCCGCGGAAGAGCTGCGCCATTGGCAATTTCTGCACCTCGTAGCCGGCCAGTTCGAGGGGGC
>DAOUBA010000180.1:0-4899 GCA_034432855.1 Anaerolineae bacterium
AGCCCGATCTGCCATACAGCCTGCGCGGCGAGAGGCTGCTTCGAGAGCAGCCAGTAGGCCAGGGCGCAGGTCAATGCGACAACCGGCGTGATCAGCCAGACGTCCCGCCCGGTCCGATCCGGCCAGGTCAGCGTTGCGACCAGGTGCCAGGCCAGGTAGAGGATGCCGATGACGGTGATGAGGTTGCGCGAGGTGGATTGCATCAATTCAGCCGCCGAGCGGGCAAAATCCCGATTCACCTTGGGCGATATACGCAGTCCGTATAGCATGCCTACCTCCGTATACGCTATCCCTCGTCGCGCTCCCAGGCGATGAACTGCCGCTCGTACAGGTCGCGGTACAGCCCACCTTGCGCCAAGAGTTCCTCGTGGCGACCCTGCTCTACGATCCGCCCTTCGTCCAGCACGTAGATGCGGTCGGCGTGGCGTACAGTGCTCAGCCGATGGGCGATGACGATGGCCGTGCGCCCGCTCAACAGCCGCTCCAACGCCTCCTGGATCAGCCCCTCCGTCAGCGTGTCCACACTCGACGTGGCCTCGTCCAGAATGAGGATGCGCGGGTCCACCAGCAGGGCGCGCGCGATGCAGAGCAGTTGCCGTTGCCCCACCGAGAGGTTCACGCCACCCTCCAGGATGCGCGTCGCGTAGCCTTCGGGGAGGCCGCGGATGAATTCGTCCGCGTTGGCCAATCGGGCGGCGGCGATCATCTCCTCCTCGGCGGCGTCGGGCCGGCCGAAGCGGATGTTATCGGCAATGCTGCCGGGAAAGAGGAACGGCTCCTGCGGTACCAACCCCATCTGCCGGTGCAGGCTTTCCAACGTCACGTCGCGCACGTCGCATCCGTCAATCAGCACTGCTCCCTCGCTCGCCTCGTAAAAGCGGGCCACCAGGCTGGCGATGGAGGTCTTGCCCGCTCCGGTCGGCCCGACCAGCGCAACCGTCTCTCCCGGCTCGATGGTCATGGTGACGTGGTGCAGCACCTCCGTCTCCGGCGTATAGTGGAAGGAGACGTCGCGCAGTTCGATGCGCCCGCGGATCGGCGGCAATGCGACCGCGCCGGGCCGGTCTTGCACAGTGGGCGGCGTGTCCAGCAACTCCAGAACGCGCTCGCCGCCTGCCGTCGCCGCCTGGAGCGTCGTGTAGATCTGGCTGAGGTCCTGGATCGGGCCGAAGAAGCGGCTCACATAGGTCAGGAAGGCAACCACCACGCCGATGGTCACCGTCCCGTGTGCGGCCATCGTCCCGCCGGCGAAGAGCACGATGCACGTCGCCGCCACGCTCAACACGTCCACCGTGGGCAGGAAGATGAACGAGAGCGACATGGCGCTGATGTAGGCGTCGCGGTTGGCGCGGTTGACCGCCTCGAAACGCTCCTGGGTGGTTTCCTCCTGGGCAAATGCCTGGATGACGCGCATCCCGCTGAGGTTCTCCGCCAGATCGCCGACCACGGCGCCGATCCGTTGCCGCGTCTCGCGGAACGCCACGCGCGCGTGCCGGCTAAACAGGATCGTCGCCAAGAGCATCAACGGAAGGACGCTGAAGGTCAGGAATGCCAGGCGCATCTCCATCGCCAGCATGACCCCGATCGTGCCCACCAGCAGGATGCTGTCGCCGACGATGTTGATCAGCCCCTGTGAGAGCAGTTCATTGATCACGTCCACGTCGTTGATCACGCGCGAGAGCGTCACACCAACGATGTGCCGATCGTGGTAGGGGACGGATAGGGCTTGCAGGTGGCGGAACAGTCGCCCACGTAGCGAGGTCAACACCTTTTGGCCCACCCAGGCCAGGATGTACGATTGTCCTGCCGAAGCCAGGTAGGTGCCGGTCAGCGCCGCCGCCAGCCAGAGGCAGGTGACAATCAACCCCCGCACGTCCGCTGTGGCAATGTTCCGATCAATGGCGACCTTGATCAGGTAGGGTGCCAGCAGGCCGGCAGCGGAGGAAAGCAGCATCAGCAACCCTGCCGCCGACATAGGCAGCCAGTAGGGTTGCACAAAGCGCAGCAGTCGCAGGATGACGCGGCCACTGACCTGGCCGCGCTCGTCTTTGGAGCCGAACCGTTCGAGCAGGTAGCCGGGCCCCCCCGCTGTGGCGCTGCCGCCGATCATAATGCTCATTCCCCTGCACCTCTCTGTCGTGGAAAGAGGGATGGTATACTATACTGCCAACGGGCACAGTCTTGCATTTTCACCACGAAGGACACAAAGGATTCTGGCTGATGCCACTCGGGCCTTGTGACGAGCGTCCGGCCGTTCGACTCGGCTTAGGGAGCCCTGCCTGTCCACAGCACTGTCAACCTTTGTGCCCTTCATGTTCTTTGTGGTGGAAGAATGGTCGACCTGAGCGGCAACCTTGAGCGTGAAATAATGAAACTCTGAGGCCGTGTGAAGTATATCTTATCCTACGATGGCCGCAACTGCCGGTAGTAGATTTCGGCGTAGAGGCTACTGGTGCGCAGCAACTCCTCGTGTGCGGTGCGCTCCGCCGTGCGCCGCGCCCGTGCTGCGATGCGCCCTTTGTCCAGCACCAACACCAGGTCGGCCTGGCGTACGGTGCTCAGCCGTTGGGCCACGACGAACGAAGTACGTCCTTTCATTAGCCGGGCAAGTGCTGCCTGAATCTCCGCCTCCGTCTCCGTGTCCACGCTGGAGGTCGCATCGTCCAGGATGAGGATGCGTGGGTCCTTGAGCAGCGTGCGGGCGATGGCAATGCGCTGCCGTTGTCCGCCGGAAAGCGTTATCCCGCGCTCGCCGACCAATGTATCGTACCCTTGGGGCAGTTCCATGATGAACTCGTGTGCCGCAGCCGCCTGGGCGGCGGCGATGATCTCCTCTTCGTTTGCGTCGGGGCGGCCAAAGGCGATGTTCTCCCGCACCGTAGCGGCGAAGAGCGTCGTGTCTTGCAGCACGATGCCGATCTGCTCGCGCAACGAGGCGACCGTTACGTTGCGGATGTCCTGCCCGTCGAGTAGGATGCGGCCCACGCTGGGGTCGTAGAAGCGCGGGATGAGGCTGATGATCGAACTCTTGCCGGAGCCGGTCGCGCCCAGCAGGGCGACGATCTCGCCCGGGCGTACCTCGAAGTCAATCTCCTCCAGAACCCGATGGCGGCCAAAGTAGGCGAAGGAGACACGCTCGAAACGGATGTGCCCTGCGACCCGGCCCAACGGTTCGGCATCGGGCAGGTCTTGTACTTCCGATTCGGTATCCAGGATCTCGAAGATGCGTTCACCGGAGGCTACCGCCTGGGCGATCGCCGTGACGACCATCCCCAGACGGCGCACCGGTCCCACCAGTTGGCTTACGTAGGCGGTGAAGGCGACCAGTTCGCCGAGCGTCAAGCGATCGTTCATTACCTGTTGCCCCCCGTAGAGGAGGATCGCCAATGTGCCGGCGCCGGCAATCAGGTTCAAGAGGGGCTGGATGAACGAACTGAGGCGGGCGGCGCGCACGTTGAGCGTGAGCAACCTCAGGTTCTCTTCGTCGAAGCGGCGAATCTCGGCCTGCTCCTGGGCAAACGCTTTGACGATGCGCGCCCCGCGCAGGTTCTGCTCCAACCGCGTGGTCAGTTGGGCCACCTGCTGCTGGATCGCCTGCGACATCGGGCGGTAGCGGCGGCCGAAGATCAGGGCGCTGTAGGCCAGCAACGGCACGACGGTGAGTGTCAATAGCGCCAGGCGCAGGTTCATCACCATCATCGCGGCCCCGATGCCCAGCAGCAGGGTGGCGATTTCGACCAGGCGCACGAAGGCGCGTCCGGTGAGGAAACGGACGCGGTCCACATCGCTGATGGCGCGCGCCAGCAGTTGGCCGGTTTCGGCCCGGTCGTGGTAACTGAAGGAGAGCGACTGCAATTTGTCGTGAAGCGCGTTGCGCAGGTCGTAGGCCACGTTCTGCGAGGCGGTCTCGGTCCAGCGTCCGAAGAAGAAGGTGCACGCCCCACGGATCAAGGCCAGCCCCATCAGGGCGAGCACTCCCCAGCGGATCACCGGGAGGCTGCCGCCGCGGATGCCGTCGTCCACGATGAGGCGAATGATCAGGGGCATGCTGAGCGTGATGCCGTTGTTGACCAGCAGGAGCAGGTAGGCGCCCGCGACGAATCGCCGGTAGGGGCGCAGGTAGCCCATGCAGCGCAGAAATGTGCGGATGGCAGCAGGGCGACCTGGATGGGTGGAAGCGATCGGCATATCCTATCACGCCGCCTGTGTTTCGAGTGCGTCCAGGAACTCGCGCACCTCCGGGATGCCCAGAAGTTTGGCCTTGAAGAACTCGTTGACCAGTTCCTCGACCTTGTTCCGCGAGTCGGCGATTAGCGTGCTCCATTCCGCCCCCAGGCCCTTGCGCCCGGTGATGCCGTCGCGCAACCGGATGAGGGCCATGACAATCTCGGTCTCCATCGGCCCCTCGCACACCTGGACCACGTCGCGGATCAGTTCGTCGGTCTGCTGCACCACCGTCTCGCGATCAATCGTCGAATCGGGCTTGCCCGCGTCATCAATCGTATCCAGCAATGACCAGACCTGGTAGAGGAGCGTGGTCGGCTCGTTGAACATCTCGCGGATGAGCGCGGCGGCGCGGTGACGGCCGGTCAGCCGGAAGATGTTGTAGAGCCGCTTGGCCGCCTTGCCATAGTTGACGTGCTTGTGGGTGTATTTGTAGACCTCGTTGGTGATCTGGCGTACGTACTCGTCGAGCGCCTTGGGCGAGACCTGTTGCGCCAGTTTGGTGAAGAGCGGCACCGATCCCGCTTCCAGGTAGACCTCCTGGAAGTACGGGTCGAGGAAGCCGTCCAGCGGCGTGATGGTGCCGTCGGGCGCTTCCCAGGTCACGTCGAGCATGTTGCTGGCGTTGACCACGCGCCCCTTTTCCGGCTCGGCGATGATCCAGTCCATCTTGCA
>DAOUBA010000181.1:0-15232 GCA_034432855.1 Anaerolineae bacterium
GAACTGAAGGCCGAGATCGCCGCCGGGCGACCGGCAATCATCTGGGCCACCTACGACATGCGATTGCCCGGCACGCAGACGTGGACTTCGTCCGACGGCGTGACCTCCGTCATAGTGCAGTGGCAGCACACCTTCATCGCCGTCGGCTATGATGAGGCTGGTGTATACCTGATCGATGCCTACGATGCCGCCACTAAACACTTTACCTACGACGCTTTCCTCCCTGCCTGGGAACAACTGGGGAACATGGTCGTGACGGCAGCCGGGCCGCTTTCTTATCCCGCTGGACGCGTGTGGCAGGCAGCGAATGGGAGGCTGATCGTAGGCGGTCGTTGGTCAGTTGGCCCGGAATGAGTATAATATTGCATGTCGCTCGGCCGGAGGTGCGCAATGAACGAATCCGATAAGCAACTCATCAAAGAGGCGGTCTATGAAGTCATCGAGCCTTTCATCGCCCGCATGGCGCAAGACTATGAGACAATCCAGCAATGGATGAAGCGCATCGAGCAACGGCTGGACAGCCTCGAAAAGCGAGTGGAGAGCCTCGAACATCAAATCGCCAGCCTGGAGAGACGAGTGAGCCGGTTAGAGATCGAAATGCAAGAGGTCAAGCAACGGCTCGAGTCGCTGGAACAGCGGCTGGCCGAAAGAGGTTTCGTCGAATCGGAAGAGATCGCCCGCGAGCGTTGGGCCACCTTTGCTGACCTGCGACGGCTGGAGTTGCGCGTCACGCAACTGGAAGCCGCCGTCTTTCAGGGCCAGCGACCGGTAGACATGAACGGGTAAGCATGCTCCCCAATTCTGTCCCCCTGCTGGATGATCTGACCGAACCCCTCATCGAACTCATCCGTCGCGCTTCCACCGACCTGCCCGCCGACGTGGAGGCCGCGTTGCGCGAAGCGCAGGCACGCGAAGAGCCCGGCTCTGCCGCCGCGAGCGCCCTGGCGACCATTCTGGAGAACGTCGCGCTGGCCCGCCTCAAATCCGCCCCGGTCTGCCAGGACACCGGCGCGCTCATCTTCCACGTGCGCCACCCGGCAGGAACGAGCACGCGCCGGTTGCGCATGCAGATCGAGGCAGCGGTGGCCGAGGCCACCCAACGCGCCTACCTGCGCCCCAATGCCGTGGAGGCGCTCACGGGCAAGAACAGCGGCAACAACCTGGGCGCCGGCTCTCCCACCCTGCACTTCGAGGAGTGGGAGGAAGAGTGCTTGCAGGCCGACCTGCTGCTCAAGGGCGGCGGCAGTGAGAACGTGAGCGCGCAATACAGCCTCCCTTATGAGCCGTTGGACGCCGGGCGCGACCTGGAGGGAGTGCGTCGGGTGGTGCTCGACGCCGTGTATCGGGCACAGGGGCGCGGCTGCGCGCCGGGGATTCTGGGCGTGTGCATCGGCGGAGACCGCGGCAGTGGCTACGTCCACGCCAAAGCGCAACTCCTCCGCCCGCTGACGGACACCAATCCCGCGCCGGAACTCGCGGCGCTGGAAGCGCGGCTCTTGCGCGAGTGCAACGAACTGGGCATCGGCCCGATGGGCTTCGGCGGCAAGACCACCGTGCTGGGCGTCAAGATCGGTGCGCTCCACCGGTTGCCGGCCTGCTACTTCGTTACCGTCGCCTACATGTGCTGGGCCTGCCGGCGCGCGCGGATGGTTGTGAAGGAAGACCGGGTTACACACTGCTGATTCTACAGCAGTGCCCGCTCAATCTCCTCAATGAGAAATGGAAGATTGGGACGGGTGAAACTGAGGTTGGGCGCAGGGATGCGATGGTGCTTAATGTCGGGTGGGATGTGTTTGTGGTGAGGGTGAGCGGCGGTACTTTCTCTCCCGGCGACGTTTGAGTTCAAAAGTCCCGGCCCAAAGTGCAAAATCCTGCACCCAGGCTTCATCTTCTGGCTCTTCGCCGCTCTGATACCAGGCATAGAAGGTTTCGGAGAGCAGCCCATATTTCCGCTCGAACTTGGCCAGTTCTTGCTCAAGCGTATGAATCTCTTCAACCAGCGCCTGTAGTTCTGTCATAATTTTATTGTACCACATTGCCCGTTCACCGCAAGCGAGAAACAACGGATGGCAACCTATAATCTGACCACGCCGATTTCCGAAGAAGAGGTCCGCTCCCTACACGCCGGCGACACCGTCCGTCTCTCCGGTATCATCGTCACCGGGCGCGACGCCGCGCACAAGTACATGGTCGAGACGTTCGTCCGCGCAGATCGCGTGCCAGAGAGCGAGCGGGCGCTGTACGAGGAACTGAAGCGACTGCTCGCAGGCAGCGTGATCTACCACTGCGGGCCGGTGGTACGTCAACGAGAAGACGGGCGCTGGGAATTCGTCGCCGCCGGCCCCACCACCTCCATCCGCGAGGAGGTCTACGAGCCGGAGGTGATCGCTCATTTTGGGTTGCGCGGCGTCATCGGCAAGGGAGGGATGGGGCCGGCGACGCTCGCCGTCTGCCGGGAGCACGGCGCGGTCTACCTCTCGGCCATCGGCGGGGCCGCCACGCTGATCGCCGACGCGGTCAAGGAGGTGTTGGCCATGCACAAGAAGGACGAGTTCGGCGTGCCGGAGGCGTTCTGGGTCGTGCGCGTCGAGAATTTGCCGCTGGTCGTGACGATGGACACGCACGGGCGCAGCATCCACGAGCAAGTCGAGGCGATGTCGGGGAAGGCACTGAGAGCATTGATCGGAACAGACGAAGCCGCAACGTGAGCAGGACGCTAAGATATAGGCCGCCTAAAGACTCGATTCCCTCTATGGTTGAGATGGATGTAAAAGACCTTGGGGAAAAGCCCTCCCGACGCTCTCTCCCCCGTGGCCGAGTCACCATCTTCCCCAACTGGTGCAAGGGCTGCGACCTGTGTGTCGAGTTCTGCCCGGCGGGGGTGCTGGAACATACCGACGACGGGCGTGTCGCCGTGGCGCACCCGGAAAAGTGCACCGCCTGCCGTTGGTGCGAAATGCACTGTCCGGACTTTGCCATCTTCGTGACGGACGTCGAGGAGGAGGCCGCGTGGTGAGCAAGCCTTCCCGAACCTTGATGCAAGGCGACGAAGCCTGCGCCGAAGGGGCCATCGCCGCCGGCTGCCGCTTCTTCGCCGGTTACCCCATCACGCCGGCCACCGAGATCGCCGAAATGCTGGCGCGGCGGTTGCCCCAGGTGGGCGGCGTCTTTATCCAGATGGAGGACGAGATCGCCTCGCTCTCCGCCGTCATCGGCGCGTCGGTCGGCGGAGCCAAGGCCATGACTGCCACCTCCGGCCCTGGCTTCAGCCTGATGCAGGAGAGCATCGGCTATGCGGCGATGGCCGAAATCCCCTGCGTGATCGTGGATGTGCAGCGGCTAGGCCCTTCCACCGGCATCCCCACCCGCCCCGCCCAGGGCGACGTGATGCAGGCCCGCTGGGGCACGCACGGCGACCACCCCATCATCGTTCTCTGTCCCTCGTCCGTACGTGAGACGTTCGATCTCACCGTCCAGGCATTCAACTTCTCCGAGCGCTACCGCACGCCGGTCATCCTGCTGATGGACGAAGTGGTCGGCCACATGCGGGAGGATGTCGAATTGCCCGATCCGGCGGCCATTCGACTAGAGGAGCGCGCCGGGACGCTGGTGCCGCCGGAGTGGTACAAGCCCTACGAGAACTATCCCACGGACGTGCCGCCGCTCGTGCCCTTTGGCGAGGGCTATCGCTACCATATCACCGGCCTGCACCACGACGAGCGCGGCTATCCCACCGAGCGTCCCGACGAGATCCGTCCCTGGCTGAAGCGGCTGCAACTCAAGATCGAGCGCAGCCTCTCCGACATCCTGCTCTACGATCAGGACGGCATCGAAGATGCCGACACGCTGGTGATCGCCTACGGCGCCACCGCCCGCGCCGCCCGCCACGCCGTCGAGCGGGCGCGCGAGCGCAGCCGCCGGGTGGGTCTGCTCACGCTCAAGACCCTGTGGCCCTTCCAGGAGGAAATCGTCGAGGATGCCGCCGCGCGGCTGCATCACGTCGTCGTGCCGGAGATGAACCTGGGGCAACTGGCGCTGGAAGTCGAGCGCGTCGTGGGGCGACACAAGGTGCGCCGCGTGCCCTGGGCCGACGGCACGATGATCCCCCCTTCCGAAATACTGGCGGCAATCGAAGAATGGGGGTAGAGGGTAGGGAAAGGAGTGCACGATGAAGCGGGCGCAACACGAATCGCGCATCCACGAACGCTATCTACGCCACAGCAAAAAGTTCCCCAACGTCTGGTGTGCTGGTTGCGGCATCGGCATCGTCCTGGGAGCCATCGTGCGCGCCGTGGACAGCCTGGGGCTGGACAAGGACGAGGTTGCCATGCTCTCCGGCATCGGCTGCACCGGGCGCATGCCGGTGTACGTGGATTTCAACACCATGCACACCACCCATGGGCGGGCGCTTGCCTTCGCCACCGGCCTCAAACTCGTGCGCCCGGAGATGAAGGTCATCGTCGTCATGGGCGATGGCGACGCCTTGGCCATCGGCGGCAACCACTTCATCCATGCCGCCCGCCGCAACCTGGCCCTCACGGCCATCGTGGTCAACAACGCCACCTACGGGATGACCGGCGGGCAGTATTCACCGACCACGCCGGTCGGCGCCTACTCGCCCACCGCCCCCTACGGCCACATCGAGCCGCCCTTCCCCATCGCGGAACTGGCGGTCACGGCAGGAGCCGCTTATGTGGCCCGCAGCACGGTCTATCACGTGCAGGAACTGGAAAAGTACATTGCCCAGGCCATCAGCAAGGAGGGCTTTTCGGTGGTCGAAGCGGTGAGTTACTGCCATACGACACTGGGACGGCTCAACCGCTGGGGCACTGCGCCGCAGATGATGCGCAGCCTCAAGGAGAACAGCATCACACTCAAGCAGGCGGAAGGTTTGAGCGCGGAAGAGCGACGCGACAAGATCGTGCGCGGCGTGTTCGTTGACCGCGCTGTGCCGGAGTACACACAACTGTACGCGCAGGTGATCGAGCGGGCGACCTCACCCTCACCCTCACCCCCTCCCCCCGCGCCCCCCTCCCCCTCTCCCAAACTTGGGAGAAGGGGAGGGGGGATGGGAGGTGGGGGTGAGAGCTCCTTCCCCACGCGCCGGTACGAAATCCGCCTGGCCGGCACCGGTGGGCAAGGCATCATCCTGGCCGGCATCCTGTTGGCCGACGCTGCCGTGCGCGACGGCAGGCACGTCGCCCAGACGCAATCCTACGGCCCTGAGGCTCGCGGTGGAGCCAGCCGCGCCGAGGTCATCATCTCCGACGGCGAGATTCATTACCCGCGCGTGATCGAGGCCGACGTCATGCTTTGTATGAGCCAGGAAGCCAGCGACCGCTACAGCGGGCGCTTGCGCAAGGACGGATTGTTGATCTTGGATGCCGACCACGTCATCCGCGCGCCGACCACACGCGCCGTGCGCGTGCCGTTGACCACGCTCTCGAAAGAGGCGACCGGCAGGGATGTTTCCGCCAACGTGGTTGGCCTGGGCGTGCTGGCCGGATTGACCGGCCTGGTTTCACGCGAGGCGTTGGAGGCTGCCGTCGGCGCCCGCGTCCCCCAGGGCACCGCCGAGGTCAATCTCCGGGCACTGGCAGCAGGCTACGAGGCGGCAGAACGGATCCGGGTATAAAACTTTCGTTGGCGCGCCAAACCGCTGGGAGGCGGGGTGACCCCGCCCCTACCAGTGACGCCCCCACACCAGGGCGGTGTCAGGCGTATACTCTGGCCCCTTGCTGGTACTTATCTCCCATTGCCAGTCCCCCCACTACCGGGTTATAATCAGAATTAGTCATTTGTCATTGTATCTGTGGACCCCCCTCAGCAGGAAAGGAGAGTTTGATCATGAAGTCCTTATGCCGCCTATTGCTCATCGTTGCCGCAGGAGTGAGCGCTGCTGCCCTGTTGCTGGTAGCCCTCTCTCTGCCTCTGCGGGCCTCTCCGGCCCGCTACGATTTCCCCGCCGGCGCCACCCTCACCCCCCTCGGCGCCGGCCAGCCCGACGACCTCTCCCGCCGCAACGCCTACAAGGAACTCTGGCACGCCCTGTACCACCACGACCACCCCGACCTGGCCTGGACCGCCGTCACCGCCACGGTGGACGGCACCCCCGTCGCCCCCGGCGCGGTCGTGGGCGACCTGAGCGGGGGCGAGGCATTGCCTCGCCCTTACACCCAGATCACCGCAACAGGGCCGTTCAGCGTCCCCCGCTCCTTCGCCCTCCACCCACGCCGCGTCGCCCTCTACTACGGCACCGCGCGCGACGAGTACGACCAACTCGTCGTCTGGGAAGAAGGCGACTTTGAGCAGCTCTTCCGCGTCTACCTCTGGTGCGAGTGGTCACCCCACACCGACCCGGACGGTTGCCCTTACTTTGACGTCCTCACCGAAACCCAGATCGTCTCCGACCTGGGGGCCTACGATGTCCTCATCCTGCCCGCCATCCGCATCGGCTACACCGACGAGGTCATCGCCGCGCTGGGGGAGGACGGCCTGGCCGCCATCCGCGCCTTTGTGCGTGGCGGCGGCTTCCTCTATGCCCAGGCCGACGGGGCCGCCATCGCCGAAGCCGCCGGGCTGGTCCCCACCGGCACGGTGGACGTGGAGACGCGCGTCACCGACCCCGACAATGTCGGCCAACTGGACATCCTTCTGCCCGACCACCCGCTGACCTTCTCCTGGCTCTCCAGCACCACCTACGTCCTCAACGAACCCCTCATCACCGCCACCGAGGGACTGAGCGTCGTCGCCACCTTCGCCGACACCTCCCATCCCGGCTCTGTCGCCATCGCCATCGCCGCGCCGGGCGATGGGCGCGTTGTCCTCTTCAACGGCCACCCCTCCGCCGACATCGCCTACCATCCCCAGGTGCTGGACGCCCTCCTCTGGGCGATGGGCGAGCGGGCGGGCATCCACGGCACCCTCTGCCAGCAGTACTCCGACGCGGTGGATTGCCACACCATCCCCGCCTACGAGCCGGGCGTCCCCATCGTCGTCACCACCACCTTCAAGAATTACTGGGACGGCCCCCTCACCGGCGTCGTCATCACCGAAACCCTGCACCCAGGCTTTACCACAACCCTGGATTCGGTCAACCCCGCGCCGGCCGCCTTCGAGGAGAACCCCGACGGCACGACGACGATCGTCTTCACGCTGACCGAGGCCCTGCCCGGCGACACCCACTTCACCTACATCGCCTACACCACCGCCCCCTCCGGCACCGCCCACAGCGCCCTCGTCAGCACCGCCGAGGCCGATTACACCGACCCCTTCTGGCCCACCGAGCACCACCCCGACGGCCTCCCGCGTCACATCGTGCGCAACGAACTGTGGGTCAATGCCCGGATGGCCGCGCGGCTGGTCGGCGACCGGGATATTGAACTGGACGGCCTCTACCCGCTCCCCGCCGACGGCTACTACTTTGACATCGCCCTGACGCTGGAGAACAAAGAAGAGACCGGCGCCCAGCGCGTCCTCATCACCGACGTCGTCGCGCTGATCAGCCCCATCGTGGACGTGGACGACCAACGCATCATCCCGCAGGTGGTCAGCGATACCTGGGGCGTCAGCACCACCGACGAACTCTCCCTGACCCTCTTTGCCCTCAACGAAATCTTTTTCTACGAGACCCCCGTCCCCATCTACCCGCTGCCGGTCTACATGGATGGCGCGGACGTGATCACGACGGGCGTCTTCTACTCGTTGCCGACGTGGCTCAACGGCCCCAGGCTGGTCTACACGTATACCGGCAACCTGACGACGACGCCGGGCCTCTCCAACTCGGTCACCATCCCGCCGGAACTGGCCGACGTCATCACCGTCACCGCTGAGGGCGACCTGCTCCTCCCGGCGCTCACGATGGTCTGGGACCTGGGCGACCTGCCCGCCTACGACTACCTGGAGCCGGCCGTGCGCTACGGCCTCTTCAGCCACGAACTCTTCTGGCGGACGGTTTCCTTCACCAGCGACCCGGTCAGCCCCAGCCTGGTGCTGGAAGGGGCAGGCGGCTCGGTCTACACCAACCTGGGCGGCCATCCCATCCCGTATCACGAGTACCTCTCCCACGGCATCGTCCACATCCCCATCCCGCCCGAAACGCCGCGCGTGACCTATACCGACATCTGGGGCCGCCCGCAGACGATGGAACTGCGCACCGTCTTTTACGACATCGTCCCCTTCCCGCCGCCGGAGTACCACGCCGTGGTGAACACCACCTTTGAGATGCGGGCCGACCGGGACGGCGACGGTGTGGGCGAGACGCGCGTCCTGGAATTCCCGGCCCGCGAGGGCGCCGACCTGACCCTGTACCTCAAAACCTGGTCTAACTTTGACCCGACGATGCCGCCGTTGCGGAAAGACGAGACGCTCATCGCCCAGGGGATGTTCCGCGGGCGCGGCTTTGCACTGGAACCGCTGAGCGGCGACTGGTGGACCTCGTGGACAGGGCTCCACCTCCAGGGCTACCTGACCGATACCGACCTGGTGACCGTCGTCACCGTCCCCGCCTACGACTACCTGTACTTCCAGCAGTATCTGGAGAGCCAGAAGCGGGAAGGGTTACTCATCAGCGCCACCCTCTCCACCTACCCCAACTTCCATCGGGAGGGGGTGATGAAGATTGACGACGGCGCCCGCTTCGTCTACCACCAGAAGGCCGTCGGCCCCAGCCGCTACGAGGTCTACGACGCCCACGTCCAGGCCGTCTTCGGCCTCTCCGCCGACGCGCGGGTGCACAAGGCCGTCGCGCCGGTGCTGGTGGCGACCTTTGATGACCACGTCTACCACTTCCTGCGGATTGAGGACCCGTGGGACCCGCGCTGTGTCGGCTGGGAGCCGTTCATCAAATCCTATGGCTTCGGCGACCTGGCGGCGACGGTCTATGTGGGTGGACGGCACGTGGGCGCAGCGGCGCTGCGCCCCTACTGGCCGCGGGTTGCCCCCGGCGAGCGCACGCAGATTCGCCTGGAAATCCGCAACAACCAGACCGGCATCACGCTGACCGACCTGGTCATCACGCCGACGGCGCCGGCGGGCATCACCGTCACCCTGCGCAGCGTCACCGAGACGGAGGCGATAGAGCCGCTGTTCTTTGACTTCCCGTTCCTGCACGAGACGACCGTTCCGGATGGCTGGCGCACCGTCTGGTACTACGATGTGGAGGTCAGCCCGGCCTTTACCGATACCGGTCGGGTGCACAGGGTCACGTTTGAGGTCAGCGCCGACGGCCTGCCCGACGACTTTGTGGTGCCGGCGGCCGAAATCGGCGTGGGCGCGCCCGGCGCATGCATCCAGACCGTCTGGGGGCAGGCCACCGACCTGCAACTGGAAGACGTGCTACCGCCGTGGGCCACGCCGGAGGAGGCCCGGCTGGCGAATCCCGCCGAGGCCGCGCAACTGGAAGGGGCGCTCGCCCTGGGCGACGTGACCTCGGCCACCCTCCTCTTCTCCGGCCTGCGGCCCGTCTCCTTCGTCACGACGACGGTGGGGGATGATTGTACGGGCAACCGCGAGGGTTGCCCCTACGTTGTCTCCTTCACCCTGCCCGTCTCCGATACGTATGATGCCACGCAGATGCCGTGGCTGGAGGACGGCTGGCGGTCGGGCCGGATGTACGTCGTCTTCAAGTCCCACGCGCAGATTGATGCCAGCGGCACGGCGGTCATCAACTACGGCCCGCTCATCACCTACACCGACGACTTTGCCCAGGTCTACACGCACACCGGCAACATCCAGACGGTGGAGGTGCACGGCGCGGCGCTGGTGGTGACCTACACGGTGGAGGCGATCACGGATACGAGCACTGGCGAGGTGGTCCCCGGCGTGGTGCGTGACGTGCTGAACCGGGCCGCGGTGACAGTGGACGTCTTCAACCGGGGCGACTATATCGCCAAAGACGGCACGATCACCGTGACGTTCACCTCCGGAGTGACGCTGACGGCCAGTTCCGTGCCGACGACGGCGCAGGGAACGGATTGGGCGGCCTTTGCCATTCCCGATCTGCCGCCGGGGGCGCACATGCTGGTAGAACTGGTGCTGGAATTCGTCCCGACGGACAGCGGCCCGTGGGGGGTGGGGATGATGGCGCCGCCGCAGTCGTATCGGCTCATCCGCCACACCGACGGGCGGTACGTCCACGAGTTCCCCTTCGCGGCGCTGACGCCGCGCCGGGTCGTGGTGGTGGACCGACTGGCGGGGCCGCTGGAGGTGAGGGCGTACACCCGCATCTGGCGGGTCTACCTGCCGGCGGTGATGCGGAACTATACCGCTCCATGGTGGCCGCAGGCAAGGGGAGAGTAGGTTTAGCCGCACCGGCCTGAAGAGCCGGTGCTGGGGGGCTTTCCAGTGAGGGAGGCACCCAGCGCCGCCGGTTCACGGCGGCGCGGCGCCGGGTTTGGCCGCACCGGCCTGAAGAGCCGGTGCTGGGGGGTGGCGTATCCAGCGCCGCCGGTTCACGGCGGCGCGGTCAATCCTGGCCGCACCGGCCTGAAGAGCCGGTGCCGGGGGTGGCGTATCCAGCGCCGCCGGTTCACGGCGGCGCAGAATCCCGACCAATGTCCACAACCGGTAAGACAAGCACTGCCGCAACCCTATGCATCTTTGCCGTGTTGCTCGCGCTTTCCGCTGCGGGCAATGCCGGCGCGCGTGCGTCGCCCGGCGACATCACGCCTACCGCCTGGGTCTACCTGCCCCTGGTCTCCAAATGGGGTTGTCCGACCACCTCCACCAACCAGTACATCGGCGGGACGGCTTACCAGTACGACAACGACAATCCCGTGCGTCCGGCCTACAACCACGCCGACAAGAACCTGGCGCTGCGTGGTTATACCCTCAATACCGCTCCATGGCTCAAGAGAGAACTGGTTGACTACGGCACAGGCGATCCACTGGTGCCCCAGTTCGCCACGCTGTTCCATCCGCGGCGCGTCCCGCCGCTGGTCAACTTTTATCAGGTTCACCAATGGAATTGGGCGCGGTCACCCGATCCCGGCAGCCGCGCCGGCCCGATCACCAGCCCGCCGGTCACAGCGCTGGGGCTGGGGACAACCCCCGGCGAGACCCTCTACGTCCCCGAGTCCGGCTACGACATCGGCGGCGGGATGGAGGTGATCGTGCTCTTCGCCGACGCGGACTCGCTTGCCCTGCGTTACACCCGCGAGGACAGTTCCGGCTCGCCCGGCTACACCCTGCACCTCGACAACATCTGCACCGATCCGAATTTGCTCGCGCTGTACAACGAACTCGACGCTCCCAACGGTCCTCGCTACGTCTACGTCCCGCCCGAGAAACGACCTTATTCGTACTCGCTACCCAGCCTCTACGCCGGCCAGCCGCTGGGCGTCGCCCGCGGCGAAGTGGTTATTGCCATCACGGATACCGGCACGTTCCTGGACCCCCGCTCGTGCAACGACTGGTGGCTCATCCGCCCGGGCTACGGTACCTGCCCGCCCCACTGGCAGTGATTACCAGCGTAACGTTCGGAGACCGGAGCACCGGAATGGGGATTCCGGCGCTACGGGGGGAATCGTAGCCCGCGAATCCCTTTCGCGGGCTACGTGGGATTCCGGGGCCGCTTGCCCTTTTGCGACCCAGGGGATATAATCGCCCTCGGGTAAACCCCCGTAGACAGACGGAAAGGATCAACCCCATGAAGCCCCATCTCATCTGGTTCAGCGGGATCGGCGCGGTAGCCGCCGTGTTTCTTCTTCTGGCGCTCCCTGGGCTGTCAGCGCCGCCAGAACACGTCACGGCCCAAAGCCCCGAAACCGCCCCGGCCGACTTTGACCCGGACCCACGCTGGCTGTCCCTGCTCCACTCCTCCCATCCCAACCTTTTGCGCCTCCAGGCAGCCGCCCCATCCGTCAACGTCCATCTAACCGACCGCTTCGTCGCCGGGCGTGTCGGGCTGGCCTCGTCGGTAACCGTCAGCGTGACCCGCGCCGGCGCCCGCATCGCCCACGCTGTCGCCGCCCCCATTCCCGATGTGGGCGGCTTCTTCTACCTGACCCAGCTGACCTGGGCCGGCGCCGCATACGGCAGCGGCGGCTCCTGCGGAGGCGGCGCCTTTCAACCCGGCGACGTCGTCTGGGTAGCCCAGGCAGGCCTGGTGACCACTATGACTATCCCGACGCTGAATGGCCTGGCCGACGCTCCGACCGACGTCATCAGCGGCTCGGCTCCGCCGAGCCAGACGGTCACCCTCTACCTCTTCCCCTCCGTGGACTCGACAGCCACGTACACCCGCACCGCCACCTCGAACGAGGCCGGAACGTATCAAGCCCAGTGGGCCCCGGAAGTAGACCTGCGTCCCGGGGATAGCGGCTACATTCTCTACGCCGAATCGCCCGACCGACGCGCCTACGTCCGCTTTGTGACTCCAGTTCTGCGCGTCCAGGTGGCCGGTATGGAGATCTCCGGCCTGGCCGCTCCGTGCAGCGAGGTGGAGATCACCCTCTACGACTCTGAGGGAGGCATACGATCCGGATGGTGGACGTGGGCCGAGGCAAACGGGCGCTTTTATCTTTCAGAGTACTGGGAGAAAGAGGCCACCCCCTTGCGCCCCGGCGACCGCGTGCTGGCCTTAGCGGCCGGGCAGACCTTTTCGACCACCGTGTTGGCCGTCACCGCCCACACCGATCTGTCCGGCGGCAAGGTCTGGGGAGAAGCGCCGGCCGGAGCCCCGGTCTCGGTGATGCGCTTTGCCGGCCCCCTCTCCTACGGATGGGACAACCTCTGGGATCAACTCCCCACCGGCCAGGCCCTCGTCACGGCCACTGCTCCCGGCCTGTATACGGCCTCTTTGCCCCTCACGCGCACCGATTATGGAGCCGCGTGCGCTTTCTCCCCGGAGGGCCATCAAACCTGCGCCCGCTTCGCCGTCCCCTATCTGCGGGTACGGATGGGAGAGAGCCGCACACCAGGAGGCTCCTTGCTCGCTTATGAGGCGGAGGGCCAGATAGATGCCCCATCCGCTCCGCTCACCATCGCCATCCAGAGCGCACGCGGCTACCCCAGGGACATCCGTCGCCTGACTGCCGCCGGCAACGGCTACTTCCGGGACACCCTCGACTATGGACAATCGCTGGCGCTGGATACCGGCGATGTCCTCACGCTCACGACGCCGCAAGGCGTACGGGTCGCGCTCGTCCTTCCACTCCTGACGGCAGAAGCCCACCCGCTTTCCGACACGGTCTCCGGGCAGGCCCCGCCAGGCACCCGGCTGATCGTCTCGATCCTCTATGATGAGTATCCCATTGCTCCTCCGCCACCGGGGGCACTGGGCGGGGGGCCGGCGCCTCCTCCCCCCTATTACGGCTACGCCGTCCGTGTGGTCACCGCTACTGCTGAGGGACGATACCTGGCCGACTTTAGCGGCGAGGTGGACATCACCAGTGTAACTGTCGGCGAGGTCGCGATGAGCACGCCAGAGGGCCATACGGTGGCGCGGGCCTTTCGCACCGTTTTGGGTTGTCGTCCCACTCTCACCTCCGTTCAGGTAAACGGCAACTACCTGGGCGGCTTCTCGGACTATCACTGTCCCACCCTCACCCTGCGCCTGCGGGATGCCCTGGGGGTACTCAAGGCCGAGCGCGTGTTCGACTTTTCCTGGCGGCCCTCTTTTGAAGCCTACCTGTACCTGTACGAAGTCCATCCGGGCGAGAAAGAACATCCGATTCCCATCCGTGCAGGGGACATGATCGAGCTGGAATCGGCAGGTCAGATCCTCACCACCACCGTTCCTTCCCTGACCGTTACCCTGGACCCGCGGGGCGACGTCATCTCCGGCCTTGCTCCACCAGATACACTCCTATACCTGACGGTATACAATTACGGTCGGCTGACGACGACGGTTGGGGCGCAAGGGGTATACTCGGTCTCCCTGGCCGGGGAGTATGATCTGACCGCGGGCGACCAGGTACACGTGAGGTATGCTCAGGACGGGACGTGGTTCTTCACCCTGGGTGCCGTCCCCTTCTTCCGCGCCGGGCTATATCAGTACTGGCTCTCCGGGCTGTTGCCCCCTATCACTCCCTACACGGTCAGCCTGGGGAGTATGCACATTGCCGCCGTGGGATATGCGAACTCGGACGGATGGTGGAGTACGAATCTGATCACCCGCCTGGTCCCCGGCGATATAGTGACAGTCACCATGCCGGGTGGCTTCCGGGCATTGACGTTGCCTTTCCTCTCGGCGCAGGTGGATCGGGCCACGGCCACCGTCTCCGGACAGGCGCCGGCCAATGCCCGCCTGCGGGTGGATGTGGAGACCCTGCAGTACATCTACCGTTCCCGCGAGGTGACGGCAACGGCCGCCGGCACATACACCGTATCCTTCCCGGACCTCGCGCCACTCGCGCTCATTCAGGGCGTGTTGACATACTTTGACCCGGAGGGCGATCAGGTCTCTCTGTTCTTTGCCAACCGGCAATGGCACGTGATCCTGGGCCAGCCCTGCGTCTGGGGATACGCCGATATGGTCGGCGTGCCCTTCACGGCGACGCTCCAGGCCGGCGATGCTCCGCTCGACAGCGCGTTCGGCGGCACGAGCGATTGGAGCGGCTATTTCTACGGCTGCTTCGACCGCGCTATCCGATCCGGCGACCGCCTGACGCTGCTACAACCCGGCGCGACGTTCTCCTTCACCGTTCCCGTCCTGACCGCCCGCCACGAGTATGCACAACAGCTACTGGAAGGGGAAGCGCCTGTCGGGAGTTTCCTGGAGGCGGTCTTTTACACCGCTTCGGGGTCGGCCGTGCGTCGCACTCAGGCAGGCCCCTCCGGCCGTTATGTGCTGGACACTACAGGGTTGAACCTCCGGCCCGGATCGGGCGGCTATGTCCGAATGACCGATGGGGACGGGAGCACGGTTGACGCCGGGTTCATAATTCGGGGCTACCCGGTCTATCTCCCTCTCGTCCATAAATGATTGGAGCAACTGCCTGTGTGCCGACTAAAGTCGCCCGTCACAGGCCTTCGGCCTCCGGTCGGCCTTCGCCGACCGGGAGTGTCGGCGTAGACCGATGTCCGCGGCACAGTGTGCCCGGGGGAGGCTGATTTTCAAGCAGCGTACGGCGGCGGGCAGCCGGGTAGGTAATTGCTGATTGGAGGTAATTGCTCAGCCTGCCCTCCCGCAGGTTCGAAAATAGCGCCCGCACCGGCCTAAAGGGCCGGTGCTGGGAAGGGACACGCCCAGCGCCGCCGGTTCACGGCGGCGCGGCGGCAAAAACGTCAC
>DAOUBA010000182.1:0-12766 GCA_034432855.1 Anaerolineae bacterium
GAACTGAAGGCCGAGATCGCCGCCGGGCGACCGGCAATCATCTGGGCCACCTACGACATGCGATTGCCCGGCACGCAGACGTGGACTTCGTCCGACGGCGTGACCTCCGTCATAGTGCAGTGGCAACACACCTTCATCGTCATCGGCTACGACGAGGGCGGCGTATACTTGATCGATGCCTACGATGCCGCCACTAAACACTTTACCTACGACGCTTTCCTCCCTGCCTGGGAACAATTGGGGAACATGGTCGTGACGGCAGCCGGGCCGCTTTCTTATCTCGCTGGACGCGTGTGGGAGATGAGGGGCAAAGGGCTGATCGTAGACGGTCGTTGGTCAATCGGCCCGGAATAAGTATAATATTACATAGCGCGACCTCTGGCCGCAACCAAAGGTAGGGGCGGGGGTACCCCATAGGCGTTAACTTAAGGGCGATAGCAGCATCGCCTGGCCGCTGGTAGCGCCGACTAAAGTCGTCCTCTTTGGGCTTCCAGCCTCCGGTCGGCCTTCGCCGACCGGGAAAAAGGCGTCGGCGCAGGCTGACGCTGGGCGCGAAAGCGACCAGGCAGGCCGATTTCCAATCGGCGCCGCCAGCCGACGGACAGCCCAGTGCTCCGTTAAGTTAGCGCCAATGCGGGGGTACCCCGCCCTCAACTGGAAGCGGCTGTCTTTCAGGGCCGACGCCCAGTGGTAGAAACAGGTGGATAGAAATTGATTCCCGATCCTCACGTTCCCTTGTCGAATGATCTGACCGAGTCCTTCGTCGAACTCATCCGTCGCGCTTCCACCGACCTGCCCGCCGACGTGGAGGCTGCGTTGCGCGAGGCGCAAGCGCGCGAAGAACCCGGCTCTGCCGCCGCAAGCGCCCTGGCGACCATCCTGGAGAACGTCGCGCTGGCCCGCGTCAAATCCGCCCCGGTCTGCCAGGACACCGGCGCGCTCATCTTCCACGTACGCCACCCGGCGGGAACGAGCACGCGCCGGTTGCGCATGCAGATCGAGGCAGCGGTGGCCGAGGCCACCCAACGTGCCTACCTGCGCCCCAATGCCGTGGAGGCGCTCCCGGGCGGCGACTGGATACGGGCGGTACCCGTCCGGTGAATATGCCGCAAGGTGGAGTAGGAACCCGTAGAACGACCGTTGACGATGCACATGATGCCCCTTTTTGAGCATGCCCCGGCAACGCAGAGCATCGTCCGCGTCTCACGCCTTCAGGCGATGCTGAACACGTACCAGCAGGACTGGCTCACGGGCGTCGTCCAGATCGCCTGGGCCGCCGATACGCGGGCGCTGCTTCTGTTCGTAGACGGCAAGATCGTAAGCGCATACCTGCTCACCGAAGAAACGCGGAAAGCTATCTCCCCTTCAGACCTTTCAGCCCACATGTCCGCCGAGACTCTGACTGTGCGCGCCCTCACCCTCCCACGCGAAGGCGTGCATACCGTCGAGTCGTTGCTCGAATGGTACCCCCCGGCAGAAATTGCATCCGTCGAAACGAGCGCCCTCGAAGGACAACTGAATGCCTGGAGCACACGGGAAATTCCTGGGGTGGTGCACCTGATCTGGCCCGACGCGGAAGGGTTCGTCATGTTGCCGGGCAACACGCCGCCCGAGCAGGCACTCTTTATGACGGAAAGGCGGGTCGAACATGGCCGCGCTGGCCTGGCCGCCATCCACTCTCATCCGGAGGGGCCCTGCACACTGGCCTACTATATGGCACCAGCCGATATCGCAGCAATGCGCGGAGAAGTTTCACTGCTGCAAAAAGCTTTCGACTCGCTGGTCAACGCGGTGATCCAACGCTACACCGAAATTGTCGGCAGCCACATGGCCCGAGCCTTGATACTCGAACTCAACGCGCACGCCCACGCCAGCGGTTGGAACGTCAGGCTTTCCACCACCGGCGTCGCCGACGCCCAAGAATTCGGGAATCCCGATGCCGCCGCGCAAGTCTATCGTTCGCTGCTCAACGACCTGATCGAACATATGGCGATCGTGATTGGGAAACGCCTGGCGGGAGCACTCGTTCTCGAAGCATCCATTCAACTCGGCTCGGCGGCCCAAAAGGCAATCCAGACTCACGCGCTTATCCCGGCGAAGACGATACGCTATGACCTGTATGGACGGAGTGTATAATGAGCAACGCCAGGAGACGTCCTAATCCTCTGTGGTTCAGCGTCATCGCTGCTGTGGTACTCACGGTAGCGTACATCTGCGCTTACCAGGCCGAACCTACTCTCTGGCAGGACCTCTACCTGGATTGGAGCACGCCTCTCGTGGCACTCCTCGGCGCCGCGCTGGCTACACACATCTGGCTACACTTCGCCCCCACAGATCGCCCTCGCCTGGTCTGGCGCAACTTTTCACTGGGCCTGTGGATGTGGGCCATCGCCGAGATCATCTGGGCGGTCTATTTACAGGTGCAGGGAAACGTGCCGGCGATCTCCCCGGCGGATATTCCGTGGGTCGCCGCATACTGGTTCTTCGGCGCAGCTCTGCTCCAGCAGTACAGGTCGGTATTCCGCCCGACATCCAGGCAGGAACGACAGTTTGTCGCCACAGCAATCGTGACCGTCGTGATCCTGAGCATGGCCGGTACTGCTGTTCTGCGACGGATCGTCGGCACTCCCGAAGGCCCGCTGGCGACATTTCTGAACGTCTTTTACCCTCTCGGCGATCTGGCCCTGGCGGTCGTGGCGCTGACGTTGGCACGCGCCTTCGGCGGCGGGATGTGGGCCAGGCCGTGGATTGCACTGTTGGTCTTCGCCGTCGCCGACACCATGTACACAGCGTTGCTGCTCTCCGGACTGTATGCATTCTCGGTCGAAAGCGGCAACGTGCTCAGCCTGATCGCCGACACGGTGTACCTGGATGCCTACATCGCCCTCGCCCTGGCCTGCCACGCCCAGTTGCTCCTGCTCAGGCAGGCCACTGACTCTCTCTCCAGTATGAAGGGCAGTACCGTCGCACATCCCACGTCGAACGCTTGACTTCCCCTCAGACAGTGGTAGAATACTACCGCTTATGGTCACCCTGACACTTACCCAGCCGCATTCTCATGCCCACCGCTCCTTGACATCGGACCGGTAGGTCAGGTTTTGTGCGCCTGAGGCGTTTTCGAGCATTTGGCCCTCCCGGTCTGACTGGCGAGGGCCTTTCGTTTACTTTTGCAAGAGGGAACAGATGATGGCCAATTGCGATCCTCAACAACTCGAAGAAGGCGGTGAACTGCTGCTCGATTTCGACAAACTCAAGCAGGTGGCCCAGATCGGCGAAGCCGTGCTGCCCGTGATTGTCCAGGACATGGACAGCAAACGCGTCCTGATCCTGGCCTACGCTAACGACGCCGCGCTGAAGCACACGCTAGAACACGGCGTCGCTACCTTCTGGAGCACCTCGCGCAACGAACTATGGGTCAAGGGCGCGACCTCTGGCGATATTCTGGAACTCGTCGAGGTGCGGGTGAACTGTGAGCAGAACTCGCTCCTGTACCTGGTCAGGCCGCGGGGCGGGGCCTGCCATACCAGGGGGCCGGACGGAAAATCCCGCCCCAGTTGTTACTACCGCAGGATCGTGGACGGCAAATTGGAATTCGTGGATGAAAGGGAAGAGCAATGAATAAACTGAAATTGGGCATCCCCAAGGGTAGCCTCCAGGAATCCACCATCGCCCTGTTCGAGAAAGCAGGGTACCGCATCATCGTGCGGGAGCGTTCCTATGCCCCCAGCATTGACGATCCCGAGATCGAATGCCTGATGTTCCGCGCCCAGGAGATGGCGCGCTACGTCGAGCGCGGTATCCTCGACGCCGGGTTGACCGGCAAAGACTGGATCGTCGAGAACAACGCCGACGTGGTCGAGGTCGAGGACCTGGTCTATAGCAAGGCCACGACACAGCCGTTCCGCTGGGTGGTTGCAGTTCCGGAGGATTCGGACATCCACAGCGTCAAGGACCTCGAAGGCAAACGCATTGCTACCGAACTGGTCGAGGCGACCAAGCGGTATCTGCAAAAGCACGGCGTGCACGCCGAGGTCGAGTACTCCTGGGGCGCTACGGAGATCAAAGCGCCTCACCTGGTGGATGCCATCGTCGAGGGCACCGAGACCGGCTCGTCGTTGCGCGCGCACCATCTGCGTATCGTGGACACCGTGGTGGAATCCACGACCAAACTCATCGCCAATCATCGGGCGTGGGCCGATCCCTGGAAACGCGCCAAGATCGAGATGCTGGCTACACTCCTGAAAGGGGCACTGGAGGCAGGAGGTAAAGTCGGACTCAAGATGAACGTGCCCAAGGCCAGGCTGACCGAGATCTCGCAGCAACTCCCGGCGCTGCACACCCCCACCATCTCCAACCAGGTTGATCCGGACTGGGTGGCCGTCGAAGTGATCGTGGACAAACACGTCGTGCGCGACCTGATCCCGCGGCTCAAGAGGGCCGGGGCAGAGGGGATTATCGAGTACCCGCTGAATAAGGTGATCTATTAGGGATTGGGGATTAGGGAGAGGAGAGGGATGACCCTGAGAATCTATGACGATCTGGAACAGGCTCGCCGGACGGTGCTGCGACGGCGCGACCTAGCAGCGCTGGATGAGGTACCCGAATCGCTGCGCACTTCCATCCGCCGTGCCTTCGGCGAAGACCTGACGCCGGAACAGGCCGTAGCGCGTATTCTGGCCGACGTGCGCGAGCGTGGCGACGCGGCACTCCGCGACTGGACCGCCCGCCTCGACGGCTCGACGCCCGAGCCGTTCGAGGCACCCCCCGAAGCGTTCGCCGCCGCCCACGTCGCGCTCCCCCCCGACCTGGCCGACGCGCTGGCGCTGGCCGCCAGCCGCATCCGCCTGTTCCATGCCCGCCAGCCACTCCCCAACTGGAGCACACGCGACCTGGGCGGGACACTGGGCCAGCGGGCTGTACCGCTGGAGCGCGTCGGCGTCTACGTGCCGGGCGGCACGGCCCCCCTGCCTTCCTCGCTCCTGATGACTGCCATTCCCGCGCGCGTCGCCGGCGTGAAGGAAGTCATCGTCTGCACACCCGCCGGCAAGACCGATGGCCGTGTGCCCGGCGTGATACTCGCCGCAGCGCATCTGGCCGGCGTGGACCGTCTGTTTGCCCTGGGCGGCGCCCAGGCCATCGCGGCGATGGCCTATGGCACGGAGACCGTCCCGCGCGTGGACAAGATCGTGGGCGCCGGCGGCCTGTTCACCACCCTCGCCAAGCGCCAGGTCTACGGCCAGGTGGGACTGGACGGGCTGTACGGTCCAACCGAAACCGTCGTGGTCGCTGACGATTCCGCCAACCCCGCCTGGGTCGCCGCCGACCTTCTGGCGCAGGCCGAGCACGATGTGCTGGCGACCGCCATCTTGCTCACCCCCTCGCGTCGGCTGGCCGAGGCGGTGCAGGCCGAGGTCGCCCGGCGACTCGATCCCCCCGCCTCCTCCCAGGGGAAGGGGACAGGGGAGCAAGTTCTCACCCGCGCCGAGATCGCCGCCGCGTCGCTCGCCGACCAGGGAGGCATCGTCCTCACACCGGACATCGAGACCGCCGTGCGCCTGGCCGACGAGTTCGCTCCGGAGCACCTGTGCCTCTCCGTGCAGCAGCCGGAGCGTTGGGCAGAACAAATCCATCACGCCGGCGGCCTGTTCCTGGGCGAGCACTCGTTCGAGGTGTTGGGCGATTACGTCGCCGGCCCCAGCCATATTATGCCTACCGGGGGCACGGCGCGCTTTTCCTCGCCGGTGAACGTGCTGGATTTCGTCAAGATCGTCAACGTCATCGCGCTGGACGCCACGACCGCCGCGCGCATCGGTCCGGCGGCAATGCGCATCGCGCAGGCCGAATCGCTGACGGCGCACGCGGCGGCGGCACAGGTGCGAATTCCCACCACGAAATGATCCTGGAGGGAAGAGGGAGAGTAATGGCAAAAAGGAAGATTGATCCAGACGAAATTCGCTTCTTTAGCGGCAGTTCCAACCGGTCGCTGGCTGCCAAGATCACCGAATACCTGAGTGTCCCGCTCGACGAGACGATCATCACCCGCTTCAGTAACGATTGCCTGCACATCCAACTCGGCAGCAGCGTGCGCTCACGCAAGGTCTTTATCGTGCAATCCCTCTCGCCACCCGTAAATGACCATCTGATGGAATTGCTGATGATGCTGGACATCGCCCGCTCGGCTTCGGCCCAGGAAGTTCACGCCGTCATTCCCTATTTCTCCTACGCCCGCTCCGACAAGAAGGACGCGCCACGCATCTCGATCACCGGGCGGCTGGTTGCCGACCTGCTGCACACCGCCGGGGCGACCCACGTGATGACAATGATGCTGCATTCGCCGCAGGTGCACGGCTTCTTCAGCGTGCCGGCCGATCCATTGAGCAGTCGGCCGGTGTTCGAGCAATACTTCCAGCAACGCGACCTATCGAATACGATTATCGTCGCCGCCGACCTGGGGCACGCCGAATCGGCCGCACGCTTCGCCAAGAATCTCGGTCGCCCGGTCGCCGCAGGCGTCAAGGAGCGCATCTCCGATGTGCAAGTCCGCATCAGGGGCATCGTGGGCGGGCAGGTATGCGATTGCAAGCGCGCCATCGTATACGACGACGAGATCGCTACCGGCGGCACCGTCCTCGAACTCACCCGGCTCTTGATCGAGCAGGGCATCGAAGGGATCTGGCTGGCCTGTACACACGGCGTTTTCGTGAAGAGTGCCCTGGAACGTCTGGGAGCCATCCCGCAAATCACCGAGATTGTGACAACCGACACGGTCTACATCCCGCCGGAAAAGCAACATCCCAAACTGCGCATTCTATCGGTCGCCCACATCTTTGGCGAGGCCATCCGCCGCAACTACCTGCACGAGTCCATCGGCGACCTGTTCGTCTTTGGGGATAGGTCGTGATGAATCCCGCCGCCCTCATCCGCCCCGATATTGCCACGATGGAGCCCTACGCACCGGTCTTCCCCTTCGAGGTGCTCGCCGCGCGGTTGGGACGCGCCCCAGAAGAGATCGTCAAACTCGACGCCAACGAAAACCCCTATGGCGCACCACCCGCTGTGCGCGAAGCGCTTGCCAGCCTGCGTTACGCTCACATCTACCCCGACCCGGAAAGCCGTGCGTTACGCCAGGCGCTGGCCCGCTTCACCGGCCTCCCTGCCGAAGTCTTGCTCGCCGGGGCCGGCGCCGACGAATTGATTGATCTGACGATGCGCCTGTTCCTATCGCCGGGTGACGCGATCATCAACTGCCCGCCCACGTTCGGCATGTATCCCTTCGACGCCGATGTGAACGGCGCCAGGGTCATCTCCGTCCCACGCCGCGCCGATTTTAGCCTGGACATCCAGGCCATCGAACAAGCCGTAGAGCAATATCGCCCCAAACTCATCTTCGTCGCCTCGCCCAACAACCCCGATGGCGGCCTGCTGCCGGATGCGGATTTCGAGCGACTGCTGGCTTTGCCGGCCGTGCTCGTGCTGGATGAGGCGTACATCGAATTCGCTGCGCCGGAGCGCAGCCGCATCGAGCTGGTGCCCCGGCACGATAACCTCATCGTCCTGCGCACCTTCAGCAAGTGGGCCGGGCTGGCAGGACTGCGCGTGGGCTACGGCGCGTTTCCCGCCGCGCTGATGCCGCACCTGTGGAAGATCAAGCAGCCCTACAACGTCTCTGTCGCCGCCTCGGAAGCCGCCATCGCCGTGCTGAACGACCCCGGCTACCTGGAGATGCATATTGCGCGGATGATCGCCGAGCGGGAACGCTTGAGCCGCCTGCTGGCCGAAATCCCTTACCTGTACGTCTACCCCTCGCGCTCGACCTTTGTCCTGTGCCGGGTCATCGGGCGCGATGCTCACGAATTGCGCGCAACGCTCGAACGCGAGGGCATCCTGGTGCGCTATTATGCCACTCCGCGCCTGCGCGATCACATCCGTATCAGCGTGGGTCGGCCGGAACAGACGGAGGTACTGGTTGCAGCGTTGAGAGGAATTGGAGACGTGAAACGTGAAACGTAATGCGTAATTACTCCTTACGTTTTATTCTTGAGGCTGAGATGCGAAAGGCAACAATACAACGCCAAACTCGTGAGACAACCGTTTCGCTCATGCTCGACCTTGACGGCAATGGAACGCACACTATTGCCACCGGCCTCGGCTTTCTCGACCATATGCTGGCCCACATCGCCGTACACGGCATGTTCGATCTGACGGTACAGGCCCAGGGCGACCTGAGCGTGGACCCCCATCACACCGTCGAGGACGTGGCGCTCGTGTTGGGCACGGCCTTCGACCAGGCGCTCGGCGACCGCGCCGGCATCGTGCGCATCGGCTCTGTCAGCGTGCCGATGGATGACGCGCTGGCCTCCGTCGCCGTGGACCTCTCCGGGCGGCCTTACGCCGTGGTCGAGGTGGTCTGGACCGGGAACACGGTCGGCGGAATTCCCGTCACGCTGATCCCGCACTTTATCGAATCATTCGCCGCCACCGCTCGCGCCAACGTGCACGCGCGCGTGCTGTACGGGCGCGACGATCACCACAAGGCCGAGGCACTGTTCAAGGCGCTGGGCCGGGCGCTCGACGCGGCCACACAGATAGACCCCCGGCGCAGTGGGACGATCCCTTCAACAAAGGGGACACTGTGACCACCGAGGTTACACTCATAGATTACGGAGCCGGGAACCTGGCTTCGGTCAAGCGGGCATTGGATTACCTGGGAGTGCCCAACCGGATCGCTCTGACCGGAGACGAATTGCGTGATGCAGAGCGTATCATCTTTCCTGGCGTGGGACACGCAGGCGCAGCAATGGCAATCCTCCGAGCGCGCGGGATGGATGTCGCGCTGCGAGACGCCTTCGCGCGCAACATCCCGATCCTGGGCATTTGCCTGGGGGCGCAGATCGTGCTGACCCATTCCGAGGAAGGCGATACCCCCTGCCTCGATCTCATCCCTGGCGAATGCTTGCGCTTCAGGTTCACCGACGCCCAACTCAAGGTGCCGCATATGGGCTGGAACGAAATCACGGTCACACGGCCCCACCCTGTCCTGCGCGACGTACAGCCGGGCGACGAGTTCTATTTCGTTCACTCCTACTATCCGCGCCCCCGCTCCGACGCGCAGGTCTATGCCATCTGCGAGTACGGCATCACCTTTCCGGCGGCCATCGGATACAAGAACCTCTTCGCCACTCAATTCCACCCGGAAAAGAGCGGGCGGATTGGGTTAGCGATGCTGCAGAGTTTTGTGGAGTGGGATGGGGATTGGAGAGACCGACTATGTTGAGCAAACGGGTCATCGCCTGCCTCGACGTCCGCGATGGAAAACTTGCCAAGAGCATCAAATTCGTAGACACGAAGGACATCGGCGATCCGGTAGCGGCGGCGCGGGAGTATTATGAACAAGGGCTAGACGAACTCGTTCTTTACGACATCACCGCGTCCAGCGACAATCGCGCCATCCTGCTGGACGTGGTCAGTCGAGTTGCAGCACAGGTGTTCATCCCGTTCTCGGTCGGCGGTGGCCTGCGCACGGTGGAAGATTGTGGCAAGGTGTTGCTCGCGGGCGCGGAGAAGGTCAACGTCAACACCGCCGCCGTGCAAAATCCGCAACTGATCGCCGAGGCCTCCCGCGCTTTCGGCGCACAGTGCGTGGTGCTCTCGATGGACGTGCGCGCGGTACCACCCACCCCGAAAATCCCCTCCGGCTACGAGATCGTCATCCGCGGCGGGCGCACCCCAACCGGTATGGATGCCGTCGAATGGGCCAGGCGCGGCGAGCAATTGGGCGCCGGCGAACTCGTGGTCAACTCGATAGACGCCGACGGCACCAAACAGGGCTATGAAATCCGCCTGACTCGTCTGATCGCCGAGGCGGTCACCATCCCGGTGATCGCCTCCGGAGGCGGGGGCAGGCCGGAACACCTCTACGACGTGCTGACCGAGGGCCGCGCCGACGCCGCGCTGGTGGCCTCGGTGTTGCACTACCACGAGTACACCGTCCGCGAGTTGAAAGAATACCTCCACCATCGCGGGGTGAAGGTGAGAATGAGATGGTAGAGCGTAAAACGTAGGGCGTGATGTGTGCCGGCCATGGAGGAAGAGTGAAAGAGTGGAACGTCTACCCGGCGATTGACCTGCGACGAGGGCGGGTCGTGCGGCTGGCGCAGGGAGACCCCCGCCGAGAGAAGCGCTATGCCGATAACCCGCTGCTCGTGGCGCGTCGCTGGCAGGAAGCCGGTGCCCGATGGGTGCACGTCGTCAACCTCGACGGCGCCTTCGACGAGCACGGCCAGGAGAATCAGGAGGCGCTGGAACACATCCTCACGACCGGCCTGCGCGTCCAGTTCGGCGGGGGGCTGCGCAGCATGGCAGCCATTCGCCTGGTGCTCGACCTGGGTGTGAGCCGCGCCGTGATCGGCACGGCAGCCGTGGAGGACCCGGCGCTGGTCGAAGCGGCGCTGATCGAGTTCGGGGCGGAGCGCATCGCCATAGGCATTGACGCCCGCGAGGGCAAGGTCCGGACACACGGCTGGCAGCAAGGCACAGAAGTATCGCCGGTGGCCCTCGCCCATCAATGGGCCGCCAGAGGAGTGCGGTGGATCATTTTTACCGATGTAGCACGCGACGGCATGGGCAGCGGCATCAACCTGGCGGCGACGATGCAGTTGGCCGAGACGAGCGGACTCCACGTGATCGCCTCCGGCGGCGTCGCCAGTCTGGAAGACGTGCGGCAGGCTTACGAAGCAGGGTTGAGCGGCATCATCATCGGACGGGCGCTGTATGAAGGGAAGGTGGATTTGAAAGAGGCATTACGCATCGGAACGTAGGTGCGGTTTCTTACTGCGGAGACCCGATGTATATCGAACACATCGCCATCTGGACACGAGACCTCGAGCGGCTCAAAGCGTTCTACGAGACCTACTTCCAGGCCAGGGCGGGCAACAAATACGTCAATCCCCAAAAGCAGTTCGAGTCGTACTTTCTGGTCTTTCCCTCCGGCGCGCGGCTCGAACTGATGCGCATGCCCGCCGTGCTGGAAGCATCCACTACTACAGAACCCTTCACTGGCTACGCCCATCTGGCATTCGCCGCCGGTTCGCCTGAGGCTGTAGATGCGCTGACCGACCGGCTACGCCAGGACGGGTATCAGGTCGTGAGCGCGCCACGCCGCACGGGCGATGGCTACTATGAGAGCGTCGTGCTGGATCCGGACGGCAACCGGATCGAGATCGTCGTCTGAACAATCAGGCATCATCACGGCCCAAATGGAGGTCACACGATGAATCAATCGGAGCATGCAGTCGCCTGCTTCAAAGAAGGCTTCAACTGCGCCCAGGCGGTATTCTCGACTTATGCACCGCAGATGGGCCTGGAGCGCGAGACGGCCCTCAAGATTGCCGGGACGTTCGGCGGCGGGATGGGCCGCCTGGGCGAGGTGTGCGGCGCGGTGACCGGCGCACTGATGGTGCTCGGCCTTGAATACGGATGCGCGGACGTCCAGAACCCGGAGGACAAAGAAGAAGCCTACCGCCTGGTGCGCGAATTCGCCGACCGGTTCAGGGCCCGCCACGGCGCCATCCGGTGCCGTGACCTGCTCGGCTGCGACATCGGCACGCCGGAAGGGAGGAGCCTGGCGAGAGAAAAGGGCCTGTTCGCCAACCTCTGCCCTCAACTCGTGCGGGACGCGGCGGAGATCGTCGGCCAGATGTTGAAGCAGGAGGAAACGCAATGACATTCAAACGCATCATCCCATGCCTGGACTTTAAGAATGGTCGCATCGTCAAGGGCGTCCACTTCGTCAACCTGCGCGACGCGGGCGACCCGGTGGAAAACGCCCGCCTGTACGACGCCGAGGGTGCCGACGAACTCGTCTTTCTCGACATCTCGGCCACCATCGAAGGCCGTGCGACCATGGTCGAAGCGGCGCGCAAGGTGGCCGAGGCGATCTCGATCCCCTTCGCCATCGGCGGCGGCGTGCGCACCATCGAAGACGTACAGCGGTTGCTGGAGGCCGGCGCCAGCAAGGTGGGCATCAACACCGCCGCCGTGCGCACACCCACCCTGCTCTCGGAAGCCGCCGCACGCTTCGGCAGCAAACGGATCGTCGTCGCTGTGGACGCCAGGCAAATCGCCCAAGATCCGCCTCGCTGGGAAGTCTACGTGAGCGGCGGACAGGAGCCCACCGGGTTGGACGCCATTGAGTGGGCCGTGCGCGCGGTCGAATTGGGCGCCGGCGAGGTGCTACTCACCAGCATTGACGCCGACGGTACGCTCAACGGCTATGACATCCCGCTCACCCGCGCCGTAGCCGAGGCGGTGCCGGTGCCCGTCATCGCCAGCGGCGGCGCCGGCAAACTGGAGCACTTTGCCCAGGCGCTCACCGAAGGCAAGGCCGATGCCGCACTCGCCGCTTCATTATTCCACGACCGCGTAGTGAGCGTCGGCCAGGTCAAAGAGTACCTGGCGGCGCAAGGGATTCCGGTGGGAAGTTCGTGGCACAGATGCTCGTAGAGGCGCGCACGCGCTGCCAGCACCCGTGGATTTGTGGGGATGCGGCGGGCAGATTCGCTGCTCGCCGCATCTCCTTTTTTCGCTCCCTTCTCCCCCGCTTGCAGGGGAGAAAGGGGCCGCTGTGGCAAAGGCCCCGCCGTGCTGAAAGCGCACGGCTGAACCAGGTGCAAGCCCGCAGGGCTTTTGCCTGCTGAGCCGGGCGATTTGATCGCCCGGCGGCTGGCGGGTCATACTCCCCCCAGTCCAGACAGGCGGCCTGCCCACA
>DAOUBA010000183.1:0-5357 GCA_034432855.1 Anaerolineae bacterium
TGGGCCAGCGGCGCGAGAAATGCCTCGAAGGTGGCTTGATCGAAACGGCTCAGCCAGCCACTGCGCAGGGTCAGGTTGCACAGGAGGGCGCGGATGAACCATAGTTGCGGCTCGCCGCCCTCCGGCGCCAGCCCATCCAGGCTGATGATCAAGCCCCCGTGCTCGTGGGCGGTTTGCTCCAGGCAGGCCCGGTATTGCCGCTCGTGACAGGCTAACAGCGGCAGATAGAGTTGCTGATAGAGGTAGCGGACGTGAGATTCCGAAATCTGCACCCGCTCTGCCAGATCGGCCCGAATCTCGGCGTAGGTATCCCGCCGCTCCTGGCGCAGCCAGCCGATGCGGGCGAGCACGTCGTAGCCGTAGGTGGAGTTAGGGGGCGCGATTTGCTGCCTCTCGGCCGAGAGCAGCCGCATGGGATGTCCAGGACACAGCGGGTCGGTGCAGCAGCCGGGACGGCTGGCCACGGACAGCACACCATCCAGTGTCTGCACTGTCCTATCCCAGGCTAGATAGTTGCACATGACCAATGGTGCCCCACAGTGTGGGCAAGCGGACAGTTCGGGCTTGTAGATGATCCGCTCACCCGGATGCAGCTCTTTCAGAGTTCTCATGGACACCTCGCGTTCAAGGATTTGTGCCCATGATAACCCCATTTCTCATTACAGGGTTACTTCTGCGCTATTGCGGTAATTATACCAATGCCCCTGTTTCTGGCAAGAACTCCACGCTCTATGAGCATATTTACGGTTACGCAAGAGAGCACTCGTTTGCCCACTTCTCGCCTTGACAGCATCCCCTTTTTCCGTATACTAACAGCAAGAACCGCCTTTTGCTCCCCCAAATCATTCCAGGAAAGGAGTCCAATGGAACGCTTTGTCAGGTTAATCTCTGCATGCGCAGCGTTGGCTTTGGTCGCGCTGATAGTCCGCATGCCCGCCTCTTTGCCCGCTACTGCTCAAGAGGCCGATCCGCCCAGTGTCGCTGGCGTGAACGCACCCGCCACCACGGCCTCGCTGCACAATCCGGGCTTTGATAACCGCATCTGGTACGAGTTCAACAGGCGCTATCAGAGGGCCTATCCGGCTGGCGTGTGGCTCCCGGACGACGACACAGCCGGTGGCCCTCAAGACTGGCGGCTGTGGTTTCAGAATGGCACAGCCATCGTGGATGTGGATCCAGAGCAGACCCTTCCGCAAGCCGGTTCGGAGGCGGTCCAGATTCGTCCTTTCGCCTGGTCACTGGATAATCAGATTGCTGGTCTGTACCAGGTTATCTACAATACCATCCCAGGTCGCGTCTACGAGTTCCAGATTTATGCCCAATCCAGACCGGAGGGAAGTGGAGACTATTTGACCGCTCTGCAGGTTGGGATCGAGCCCACCGGATGGCATCCGCCGTCGGCTACCGATCCGGCAGTGCATTCCTTCCCCACCACCATGAAATGGGGGCCTTCTACCAATGCCTACTTGTGGTCTTATGGCCCACTGGCAGTGATTGCCGAGGCACAGGGCATCAGCGTCACCGTCTTCACCTACGGCGATGCCAAGGGAGGGAGTTCACATCGCATTCTCTGGGACACGGCGTCCTTCCAGGAAACGCCGCCGCTGATCCCCAATCCTGACAGTCCACCCACCCCTGGCGGAATCAGCAATCTGGCCGTGGTGACGAGCACCACGGCCGCCACCGTGACCTGGAATACCACCTATGCAGCACTGGGACAGGTTTACTATCGCCAAATTTCCTGCCCTTCCACGCCGGTCTCACCCACAGAGTCTATGACGTACACCGTGTACCTGCCGCTGGTCAGCCGCTACGTGGGATGGAGCACCACGCCGCTGAACAAGACGCTGCGCACGGCGCATTCTGCAGTGATCACCGGGCTGCAGCCCGGCTGCACCTACGAGTACATCGTCGCCTCCCGCGGGATCGCCGGCGGGCAGTGCACCACCTGGGTATCGGACAAATGGACGTTTGTGACGGCCCAGTAAGCCGGCTGCACAAGAGGCGCGACTACCCCCGCCCTGATGGCGGGGGTATTTCGTTTGTGGGGCTTCAACGCTGGACAAGGAGTGGCAGCAGTGTAATGTGATCTTCGCCGGGTTGACCATCCCTCTCGACCGGCCATCGCTCCATCGTGTCCAGCCAGTAGACGCTGGTCAATGGGGTGTACTTGCCCGGTGGGGCATCGGCAGGGATCGGGAGCACGTGGCGCTGCACGATGACGTCGCCTACCTGCCACTGCTCGAACGACACGCCCAGGCCATCTCCCACGATGACCGGCTCACCGTCCGGGCCAGTCAGGTGCATCATAATCGAAAGTGGGTGTTGCGGGAGGCTTTCGACCCGCCACCAGGTTTCCAATTCAACAGTCCTGCCCGGCCGGGCAACGCCAGTGCTCGTGTAGCCCAAGAATGTCAGATGGCCCATCCTGATCTCGGACGTAGAGGGTGGAAGAGCGGGCCGAGTTTCCTGTTCGTAGAGCGCAAAGGGCGGCAGTGCGCCGGGGCGCCGCTGTTCGTAACTCAGGCGGGCCGTTGCCAGATGGCCTCGAATGAACGGGGCATCGCCATAGGCTGTATCTCGGAAAAGTGCGTACCAACCAGGCGTCTCGCCATCGGTTGGGTACAGCCAGGCCGAGGTGCAGTCGAAGTAGAGCATCCGCAGCCTGCTCCAACCAAGGCCCTCCGCCGCAGCCTCAGCGGTGAGAGGTGCCACCGGCCTGTCACATTGAGCCAGCCAGGTGGGCAGTTGCTCGCGCGGCGACACCCGGTAGACGAATAGCGCGAACCCGGGCCGCGCCACCGGCTCGCGGTGACGAAACCAGTCATAAGTGTCTGGGTCTGCGACCATCACGCCTTGCAGGGTGGTCGCGCCGATGACGTATACCCCCGGCGCCGGGTCGAAGCGCATGGGCAGGGTAGGAGGTGCATCCGGCGCCGGCGCAATCGGCCGGTAGCGGATGCCATAGAGCGCCGGATCGGTGTAGGTGTAGCAACTGAGGTACACCTCATCAATCCCCTGTTCATCCAGATAGGCCCGCAGCGCTTTGAACGACTGCCCCCAGTCCAGGTTCGAATCCGCCAGGTAGCGATGGCCGCCTGAAGGCCCGCCGGCCAATTCGTTGAAGTAGGCCAGGTAGTGGGGGGAAATGAGGAGAGATGAGAAGACGAGCCAAACCAGTAAGGCGTAAAACGTGATGTGTGAAACGTGATGCATGATGCGTGATGCGTATCGCGTGTTCCGTTCCCTTACCAGCCACGCAATGAAAACGTGGAGAAACGGCAGCACGACCAGCAGGAAGCGGTAGCCGATGGCGATGGTGCTGAAGAGAGTGACGACCCCGTAGGCAGCAGGATATAACACCAGCCACGCCCACCGAAGTGCAGAGCGTAGGCCGATTCGCCGATTCGCTAATTCGCTGATCCCCAAAATGACCGCAGTTCCCAACAATACCAGTGTGGGTAGCGGAGTCTTGAGCAGAAACGCGAGCGGGTAATAATACCACCATCCTGTGGCACTGATCTGTCCCATCAGGAAGGCAGTGTGCCCCTCGCGGGCGTGAGTCTGCGTGCCGCGCCAGATTTCCCATTGCGTGGCGAACGGCAGAGGTAGATTCCCCCAACCGTTCACCGGGCGTAATTCAAAGCGATAGAGCGCCCATAACACCATCGCCGCAATCCCGATCAAGCCACTAGCCTCTACCAGGGCGAGCAGCAACCTCTTGCGACTTACCCATCGGGTGACGAAAAAAAGCGGTATCAGGACAAGCAGCGCAAAGAATCCGGACGACTTGCTCCCCAGCGTGAAGCCCAGGCTCACGCCTGCTGCCAGATACAGCACAACTGATGGCCGTCGGAGGACCCTTTCCAACAGATAGGCGCTGACAAAACCCAAAACTGCCAGCCCCAGGTCAGTCGTCGCAAGTGTGGCGTGCGCCAGGATATTGGGGTCGAATGTGAACAGACCCAATGCCAGCATCCCTGCCCGTACCCCAAACCGGTCGGTGGCCCAACGACAGACAAAAGCCGCTCCTACCAATGCCATGAGCAGGACGGGCAGGCGCATCGCAAACGTTGCTGCCTCCAGCCCGTTGCCCAGATTGGCGATGAATGCCCGCGCGAAAGGCGAGAGTTCCCCCTCGTCCCAGCCCGGCAAGCCGGTAACGTCAGGGAGGGGCTGCAAGAGCAAGGGAGCTGCAGTCAACACGAGCATGAGCGGGGGATGAGCCGCGCCGTGCTCCAGGCGTAGGTCGCCGGTCTGCAGGTAGGCTACACCCGGCCCAACAAAGGCCGGCTCGTCGGCGGTGAGCGAGAGGCTGCGGATCGCTATGATGCCGCGAGCAAAAAAGAGCGCAAGCAGCAAGAGCACCGCTGCCCATTGTCTGTGATGGAGTTTCGCCTTCAATGTAGCACCACTACAGAAGTCAATATGATGCGGTCGCCTGTATTTCCCTGTTCATCTCGAACGGGCCACCGCTCCATCGTGTCCAGCCAATAGGCGCCCACACGCAATTGATAGTTGCCTCCCATCTCCTCAGTCACCGGAAAACGACTGCGCTGTACGATCACGTCCCCAACCTGCCACTGTTCGATGGGCACACCCAGGCCATCGCCTACAGCGACCGGAACGCCTTCCGGCCCCGTCAAGTGCGCCATCAGTGAGAGCGGCCGGGTCGGTATCCCCTTCACCCGCCAGAACGTCCACATTTCGATCTCATCGCCGGGGTAGTAGCCGTAGCCATTTATCCGGTAGCCGGCGAAATCGAGGGGGCCGTCCATCGTGATATTCCTCGAGTGTTCGGGTGCCGACACGTTCTCGATTCGGTAGACCGCGTACAACGGCCTCCCGTCAGCGTGACGTGCGTTCACCTCCAGCGTCGCGCCTGGCGGTGGCTCCACATCTGGCGCCAGCACGAACACCCCCGGCCCCTCGCCTGCCGGGTAGACCCACGCCTGCGTGCACTCGAACAGGATCACCCGCAAATCAGGGCGCCCCAGACCGGCCCGCACCGTCTCCGGCGAGACCACTGCCGCCGGATCGGCACAAAGGGCCGCCCAGGCCAGCGCGGGCCGCGGCGCGACCCGGTAGATGAACAGCGCGCGACCCAGGCGGGCAACCGGCTCGCGCGTGCGGAACCAGGCATAGGTGTTCACGTCCGGCGTGTAGACTCCCTGCAGCACCGTCGCGCCGATGGCATAGACGCCGGGGGCCGGATCGAGCGGCGCGAAGGAGACGGCACGCGGTGACGGGGGCAACATCTCCACCCGAATGCCGTATGCCTCCGGACGGGCGGGGCTGAAGTGGGCGTAGTATACCCGCTCGACGCTGTTGGCCTGCATCCAGTCGCGCAATTGCCA
>DAOUBA010000184.1:0-3735 GCA_034432855.1 Anaerolineae bacterium
TCGAGTTCGTCACCCTGCTGCACCGGCATCTGGGGCGCAAGTTCATCTTGGTCTTGGATCGGTACAGCGCTCATCGTAAGGCGGTACGGCTCCTGCGGGAAGAACATCCCGATTGGTTTGAAGTGAAATGGTTGCCGGCTTACGCACCGGAGTTGAATCCGGTCGAGATGGTATGGAATCACAGCAAGTATGGGGACCTGGCCAACTTTATTCCTGAGGATGTGAATGATCTCCAGCAAGCGGTCAGGACCTCGCTTGAGAATACGCGCGGGCAGACATGGTTGCTTCGCGCGTTTTTCCGGTACGCTGAACTGGAGTTGTAATTGTTCCTTTTAATTGACGAAAATCAATAGAATCCTCCCAAGCTACATAAACCATGCCATTGAAAAAACCCCCCACCCGTGCTATACTCCGCGCTATAACGGAGGTGCTCAGATGACAGAAACGATGAAGGCGCTGGTCAAGAAATACCCCAGGCCCGGCCTGTGGCTGGATGAAGTGCCGATTCCCGAAGTAGGCATCAACGACGTTCTGATCCGCATCCACAAAACCTCCATCTGCGGCACCGACGTGCACATCTGGAACTGGGACGCCTGGGCGTCAAAGACCATCCCGGTGCCGATGGTCATCGGCCACGAGTTCGTCGGCACGGTGGCCGCGATGGGCAGCAACGTGCACGACCTGGCCATTGGCGATGTGGTCTCCGGCGAGGGCCACATCGTCTGCGGCAGGTGTCGCAACTGCCTGGCCGGCCGCCGTCACCTGTGCAACGCCACCCAGGGCGTCGGCGTCAACCGGCCCGGCGCCTTCGCCGAGTACCTGTGCATCCCGGTGACCAACATCTGGCACGCCGACCCCAACATCCCGATGGAGCTGTTGGCCATCTTCGACCCCTTCGGCAACGCCACCCACACCGCCCTCGCCTTCAAGGTACTGGGCGAGGACGTGCTGATCACCGGCGCCGGCCCCATCGGGATTATGGCGACCGCCATCGTCAAGCACGCTGGCGCGCGCCACATCGTCACCACCGACCTGAACCCCTACCGCCTGGCGCTGGCGAAAAGGATGGGCGCCACCGTCGCGCTCGACATCCGCGAAAAGAGCATCCGCCAGGTGCAAAAGGAGTTGGGGATGAAGGAGGGCTTCGACGTCGGGCTCGAAATGTCCGGCAGCGGCGATGCTTTCTGTGACATGCTGGCAAATATGTGTCACGGCGGCAAGATCGCGCTGTTGGGGATACCGGAGGGGGAACTGGCGATAGACTGGAACACGGTGATCTTTCGCGGGCTGACCATCAAGGGCATCTATGGCCGCGAAATGTACGAGACCTGGTATCTGATGCAGTCCATGATCCAGACCGGCCTGGACATCAGTCCGGTGATCACGCACCGTTTCCACTACACCGAATTCGAGCAGGCGTTCGCGGTCATGCGCTCCGGCAATTCGGGGAAGGTGATCTTGAATTGGGTCGAGGAGTAGAGGCGGATACAGCAACTCGCGCTCAATTTCGGCAATGAGCGCAGGCCGATTGTCTGCTGAAGCTCAGATCGCCGACTCGCTGATTCGTGCCAGGAGAAAATGCGATGACAAACAAGTTCGACTTCATTCGACAAGATACTGCTGCTCTCAAAGAGGCCGGACTGTTCATCACCCTGCGCACGATTGACTCGCCCCCCGGCCCCTGGATGGTAGTGGATGGCAGGCGTGTGCTCAATCTGTGCACCAACAACTACCTGGGCCTGGCGAACGATCCGCGCCTGGTGCAGGCCGCCCACGCCGCGCTCGACCGCTTCGGCGCGGGGCCCACGGCGGTGCGCTCCATCGCCGGCACGCTCACCCTTCACACGGAACTGGAGCGCAAGGTGGCCGAATTCAAGGGCGTGGAAGATGCCCTCTACGTCCAATCCGGCTTCTGCGCCAACCAGGCCGCCATCCCGCCGCTCGTGGGCCGCGAAGACGTCATCTTCTCCGACCGCCTGAACCACGCCTCGATCATTGATGGCTGCCGCTTGAGCGGCGCGAAAATCGTCGTCTACGAACACTGCGATCCCGCCGACCTGGAGGCAAAGGTCGAGGAGCACCTGCCCAACTTCCGGCGCGGCATGGTCATCAGCGATGGCGTCTTTTCGATGGACGGTGACATCGCTCCGCTGGACGAGATATACGAGGTCGCGGAACGCTACGGCCTGATCACGATGGTAGACGACGCCCACGGCGAAGGGGTGCTGGGGCGTGGCGGGCGTGGCATCGTGGATCACTTCCGCCTGCACGGCAAATTCGACGTCGAGATCGGCACCTTCTCCAAAGCCTTCGGCGTAGTCGGCGGGGTCATCGCCGGCAAGAAGATCGTGGTGGACTACCTGCGGCAGAAGGCGCGCCCCTTCCTCTTCTCCAGCGCCGTGACCGCCGCCGATACCGCCGCCTGCCTGGCCGCCGTCGAAGTGCTGACCGAGTCCACTGCGCTGGTGGATCGGCTGTGGGAGAACACCCGCTACTTCAAAGAGGAGATGAAACGTTTGGGCTTTGACCTCGGCGCGAGCGTCACCCCGATCACCCCCGTGATGTTGGGCGACGCCAGGTTGGCCCAGACGTTCAGCCGTCGTCTGTTCGAGGAGAACGTCTTTGCGATGGCTATCGGTTTCCCCACCGTGCCACGGGGCAAGGCCCGCATCCGCGTCATGCTCTCCGCCGCTCTCAGCCACGACGATCTCGACTATGGCCTGGAGCGCTTTGCCAAAATCGGGAAAGAACTGGGACTCCTATGATCAACCAACTAACCAACTTGAGCATACCCGATTATCACATCCACACCCGTTTCTCCTGCGACGGCCAATCACAGATGGCCGAGGCCTGCGAGGTGGCCATCATCAGGGGAATACCCGAGATTGCCTTTACCGACCACGCCGATTTCGGCCCCGACGACCCACAGGGCTATCTGCACCCCGCCGATTATCTGACCGAGATCGAACGCTGCCGCGTGCGCTACGGTGACCGGTTGACCATCCGCGCTGGCATCGAGATCGGCGAGCCGCACATCTTTGTGCGCCAGAAGCAGGTTGTGCTCGCCGCGGGGGAATTCGATTTTGTGCTAGGCTCTGCGCACTATGGCGTGGGCATGTGGGCGGCCTGGAAGCCGGACTATTTCGAAGAGCAGCCGCTGCACCAGGGCTATGAAGCCTTCTTTCTTCAGGTGGCGCGCCTGGCAGTGGAAGGGGATTTTGACGTGCTGGGGCACCTCGATCTGGTCAAGCGCGATGCGTACAAGTTCGGCACGCCCTACGATGGGCCAGGGCCTTATGCGGACATGATCCGCGCCGCGTTGCGCTCGCTCGTCGAGCGGGGCAAAGGGTTGGAAATCAACACGTCGCCCCTGCGCCGTGGCCTCGATGAACCCTCGCCATCGCTCGAAATCCTCCGCTGGTATCGCGAGTTGGGCGGCGAGATCATCACCTTCGGCTCCGACGCCCACGCCGCCGACGACGTGGGGGCGCATTTCGACTTGGCCCGCGAGATTGCGCTGGCCGCCGGCTTCACCCGCCTGGCGATGTTCGAACGGCGACAGGTGCGGTGGGTGGAGATCTGATTGCCGTAAAGGGATTTCCGGCGTAAAATTCACTACCGGACACTTTCTACCAGATGGGGCATCTGAAACCCCACAAGGATAGGTAGATGCTCATTCAGGAAATGTTCGAGCAGGTTCAGACCCAGTTGAAAGAGACTCAAATCACAGCGGTC
>DAOUBA010000185.1:0-11643 GCA_034432855.1 Anaerolineae bacterium
GTCGCCCCCTGAAAGAGCGTCTTGGTGACGACGTGGCGGTACGGCGGCGCGCAGGCGTTGGCTCAACTTCAGATAACGCGCAAACCGCCCCCACGGAATCAGCAGGCCGTGCTGGGTGAGCTGGCCAATCGTCAATGGCCAGTCTTCAATTGTTAAAGTCATCTCCCGTTCCCCCTCTCAGTTGGATACAGGAATTATACGGGGATCGGGGGTGTTGCAAAAGTTGTCAAAATCGGAGTTTCAGGACGGTTCAGCGCCTGAGTGCGCAATCATTACGTGCATTCTACAGGAATTCAAACGCGGGCGCAAGGCGAGATCGCCCACGTTGATCAACCGCCTACCCAGTGGCAAAACCCACCAGATGGACATTGCATTTGGGGGATTGTTGCTCTATACTATAGGTTGCAACGCCTTTTAAGAGGAGGTCAATATGACACGCAATTGCCCGCACACGAGCGTCGGACGTTGGCGATATGCGCTGATGGTGCTTCTCCTGCTACTCTTCCCTGTCGTTTCAGGCTGCACGGCGACTGCCACTCCTGCAGAACCGGTCACCATCCGCTTCGCCTATGGAATGGAGGACACGAGTTTCTATCAGCCGCTGATCGAAGAATTTAGCGCGGCCCATCCCAATATCACTATCGAACTTACCGAGGCCGGCGACGATGAGGGGGCGGATGTGACTTTGTCACGCCCTTCGAGTTGGATGATCTGATGGAAGAGGCCGCCATCTTGAGCCTGAGCCCATTCGTCCAGCAGGATGCATCGTTCAATCATGCCGATTTCTACCCCGGCACGCTCGAGATCTGCTCCAGAGAAGGCAACCTGTGGGCCATTCCCGCCGGCCTGACGATGCTGGTGTTGTACTACAATCAGGACCTGTTCGACCAGTATGGCGTGTCCTATCCCGAGCCTGGGTGGACGTGGGATGACTTTTTCGAGAAGGCCCTGGCGCTGCGCGATACCACCAATGGCGTCTTTGGCTATGCGCCTACCAGTGAATTCCTCGATCCCTTGCCTTTCATCTACCAGCACGGCGGCGGGCTGACAGATGACCTGCAAAACCCTACCCGTGCGACTTTCGACGATCCGCTGACCATCGAAGCGATGGAGTGGTACGCCGCCCTGCTCCACGAGTACAACGTTATGCCTACGCAGAACCAGATGTTCGATTTGGGGAGTAGCGTCCAGGCCGGGGTATATCTGAACCGAGTGGCGATGTGGAGCGACTGGCTGGCCTACCAGGGAGGGGCAGGGGGATTGGAATCACCGTGGCCGGGGGAGTGGAAGATGCGCTGGGGGATGGTGCCGCTGCCGCGCGACGCGCGGGCCGCTACACTGGTGATCGTCTTCGGATACGTGATCTCGTCGCAGACGGCCAACCCAGAGGCGAGTTGGCAATGGATCGCCTTCCTCAGCAAGCAGGTGCGCTCGCCCTACGCAGTGACGCCGGCGCGCAAATCTCTGGCCGAATCCGAAGCCTACGAGCAAGTCGCAGGCCGGGCCGTTGCTACGATCGCGCGCGAATCTATGGAGAGCGCCATCCTGCTTTCGCCAACCATCACGCAGTATCTGTGGCCCTACGGGCAGGCCATCGAGGCGATCCGCAGCGGGAACTCGACTCCCCAGGAGGCGCTGACCCGCGCCCAACGGCAGACCGAGCAGTAGAATCGCTGCGCCGCCGCGGTCAGAACGGCTCCGCCAACACTGCATCCCTGGCCTGCAGCGGCGCCGCGCCCATTGCCTGCAGCAACGCCACTTTGCTGCGCACCTGCGGCATCACTGTAGCGATGTAGAGGCGCGCGATCTCGCGCTTGCGCTCGCCCAGGCGCGCATCCCGCAGCGCCAGCCACGAGTTGAGCACCCCAAGCGCCACGTCGGCCAGGTCGCAGGCATAATAGTCTATCAGGTCGCGGTCTTGCTCTCTGAGATGGTCAATGCAGCGGTTCAGGAGCATGGTGGCTTCCTCGACCTGTTGCCTGAGCGGGGCGAGTTCCACGCCGTACTCTTGCGCGGCCCATTCGTTCAGCAGGTCGTCGAGCGCGTGGCCCAGCAGGCCGCCGGTGGCAGCGACGATCTGCAACTGGCTGGTGCCCTCGTAGATATTGGTCACGCGCACATCGCGGGCGAGGCGCTCAACGGCGAACTCGCGCATATATCCGGCGCCGCCGTGAATCTGCATGGCCTGGTAACAGACGCGGTTAGCCATCTCGGTGGCGTAGTATTTCGCCAGGGGGGTGAGCACGCCGGCCAGCCGGTCGGCGCGCTTGAGCCGCTCGCGGTCGGCGGGGTCGGGGTTGGGCGCGGCGCTCACCTTATGCTCATAAGCCTTTCTCAAATCCACCCAGCGCCCGGCCTCGTAGACGAAGGCGCGTGTAACCTCGATCTCGGCGCGCATCTCCAGCAGCATGCGGGCGACCGCCGGCAGTGCGTTGATCGGCTTGCCGAACTGGACGCGCTTGGCAGCATAGCGATGGGCCTCGCGATAGGCGGCCTCGGCGATCCCCAACGCCTGGGAGGCAACCGCAATACGCGCCCCGTTCATCATCGCCATCGCGTAGCGGATCAGTCCGAAGCGACGCTTGCCGAGCAAGCGCGCCGCAGTGTTGCAGAACTGGATCTCGCAGGTGGGCGATGCGTGCAGGCCGAGTTTGTTTTCGATGCGGCGGACACGCACGGTCTCGTCGGCCTCGACTTCGAACAGCGAGAGGCCGCGCGCGTCGGTAGAATCCGGCTCGGAGCGCGCCAGCACCACCAGGATGTCGGCGCAGCCGTTGGTGATGAAACGCTTGACGCCGTTCAGCCGCCACACCCCCGCCGCTTCGTCATAGGTCGCGCGGGTCTGCACCGCGCCCAGATCACTGCCGGCGTCCGGCTCGGTAAGTACCATCGCGCCGGTCACCTCGCCGCGCGCGAAACGCGGCAGGGTACGCGCCTTCATCTCCTCGTCGCCGAACTCGGCGATGGTGGCCGAGATCTCTTGCAGACCAAAGATCGTCATCAGGCTGGCATCGGCGCGCGAGACGATCTCGACCATCATCTGGAAGATGGTTTCCGGGAGGTTCAGCCCGCCATATTCCCACGGCAGCATCGCGCCCATCAGTTCGGCCTGGCGCAGCGCGTCGAGCGCGTCCTGAGTCGCAGCGGCATAGGTGACACACCCATCGGCATAGTGCACACCTTCTTCGTCAGCCTCGGCGGCGCGCGGGGCGATGCGCGTGGCGCAAATCTCGCCCAACAGGGTCAGCAGCAGACGATAGTTGTCCTTGGCATCGGCATAGTTGCGCGGCGCGGCGGGATACCGCTCGTGGTGACGGTAGCCATCTTCTAGGATCTCGACGCTCTCGCGCAAATCCAGTTTGTCCAGGTGAAATTGGAGGTCGAGATTGTCGGTGAAATAGTTCTCGCTCATTTACCTCTCCGTGGCGGCAAATCTACGAATGTACGAAGCGCCGCTCGCCCATGCTTAGATTCGTAAATTCGCTCATTTGGCGCTCTCGCGGCAGGCGCGGATCATCATCGGGATGACCTCGTTCAGGTCGCCGACGATCTTGTAGTGCGCGATCTGGAAGATCGGCGCGTTGGGATCGCTGTTGATGGCGACGATGGTGCCGGACTGATCCATCCCTGCGCGGTGCTGCACGGCGCCAGAGATGCCGCAGGCGACGTACAGACGCGGACGCACCGTCATCCCGGTTTGCCCCACCTGATGCTCGTGTGAGACGAAACCGGCGTCCACCGCCGCGCGCGATGCGCCCACTTCGCCGCCCAACGCCTCGGCCAGTTCATAGATCAGCCGAAAGTTCTCCTTGCTGCCCACGCCCGCGCCGCCGGCGACGATGATCGAGGCGTTCTTGAGGTTACACGCGGGAGCGCGCGTCTCACGTTCGATGACCTGAAGAACCAGGTCCCCCGGATCGAAACGCGGCGAGAAGCGCTCCACCGTGCCCCGGCGCGTCACATCCGGCTCGCCCAGGCGCATCACCCCCTCGCGCACCGTCGCCATCTGCGGGCGCGTCTCGGGGTTGACGATAGTGGCGATGATGTTGCCACCAAAGGCCGGACGGATCTGGTAGAGCAGGTCCTTGTAGACGTGCCCTTTGTTCTCAAAGTCGCCGATCTGCAAACCGGTGCAATCGGCGGTGAGGCCGGCGCGCAGGGCGCTGGCGATGCGCGGGGCCAGGTCGCGCCCAACGGGCGTCGCGCCCAGTAAATAGATGTAGGGCTTGCGCTCGCGCGCCAGGTCAACGGCGACCCGCGCGTAGGGCAGCGTGCGGTACTGTGCCAGTTCCGCGTGTTCGGCCAGCAGCACGGTATCCGCCCCGTAGTGGATGGCCTCTTGGGCCAGAGCGGCGACCTCGTGGCCGATGAGCAGCGCGCACACGCGCCCATTCAAGCGGTCGGCCAACTCGCGCGCTTTGCACAGCAACTCCAGGCTGACCGGCGCGATACAACCGGCTTCTTGTTCGATGAAAACCCACACGTCTCGTCGGTCTGTCATACTTTCTTATCTCCCCATCATAGGGATTGGTGATTGGTGATTGGTGATTAGGTGACAAGTCCCCAAATCCCAATCACTAATCACCAATACCTACAAGATGTAATCCCTCCTCAACTCCTGCACCAGCGCATTGATGCTATCCTGCGTGGCGGGAAATTCCTTCGGCTCCTGCGTGCCCAACACAACCGAGTCAATCTTGAGCACGCGGGTGGGTGAACCCGCCAGGCCCACCAGGTTCTCATCCGCGCCGATGTCGGCGGCCGTCCAGACGGTGATCCGCTGGTCGCGCGCGGCCAGGTACGCATCCAGCGCCTCCTCCGTCCCGAATTCGGGCCACTTGGCGAGCAGGCCGGGATATTCGAGTGGAGTGGCAGCCAGTTTGCCGGCGAGCATCCGCCGCGCCGACGGCGGCCGGGGGACGTTCGCCGAGCCGGCCACGGTGAGCAAACACGGCAGGGAGCAGGTGACCGTCTCCCTGCCCATTGGAAAGGCGCGCCGCACGGTGATCTCGCGCCCTTCCAGCGCGAGGATCGCTTCGGCGTAGGTGATCTGGGGGATGCCGAGTTTCTCAGCGGTCTGCGGGCCGACCTGGGCCGTGTCGCCATCAATCGCCTGCCGCCCGCAAAAGACGAGATCATAGTCGAGTTTTTCGACGGCGCACTTGAGCGTGTAAGAGGTCGCCAGGGTATCGGCTGCAGCGAATTTGCGGTCTGTGAGCAGGATGACGCGGTCGGCGCCGCGAAAGAGCGCGTCGCGCAGCACGTCTGCCGCGCGGGGCGGGCCCATCGTCAAGACGGTTACCTGGCCGCCGTGCTGCTCTTTGACTTGCAGGGCCATCTCCAGCGCGTTGAGGTCTTCGGGGTTGAAGATGGCCGGCAACGCAGCGCGATTGACGGTGCCGTCTTCCTTCATCGCCTTGCCGGTGATGTTGGCGGTGTCGGGCACTTGTTTGACCAACACCACGCAGTGGTACGCCATAAGTGCCTCCTGGATGAATGTGTACGCAGTAAAAAACCCCAAAGAGGGAAAGAAGTTACGGGGCATAGAGCAGGCCTTCCGGCCCGCTGACGCACCTATCGGCAGCCTGGAAATGCTGTCCCACGCGGAATTCGGTTTTGACTTGTGGGCGGGGTTGGGCTATACTGTGTCTGAGTAGCCCCGCAGTGACGACTTCGGTTTGGGTAAGAATGATGCCGTGAGCGCCATGCAAACAATCGTTCACGCCGGACTGGACGAGGCTGGCTCGCTATCTGCCTCGACGCCGTTGTTCACGATGGCCGTCGTCATCACGCCTCGCCCCCACATTGTGACCAATCTGATCAGCCGCGTTGCCCTACGATCCGGCAAGCGCCTGAAACGGGTTCGCAAACCTGCATCGGAACTCAAATGGCGTAACGCCAGCCAGCGTATCCGCTCAGGAGTGCTGACCAGAATAGCGCAGGCTGACCTGGACATCTTCACACTGACGGTTCGAAAACAGGGCCGTCGTATCGAAGACACACCGGAGAACTATGCTATCCTGGCTTGCGAGTTACTCGGACTATGCTGGGGTCTATATCCCAACGTGGTGCTGTCGCTGGATTGCCACTTCACGTCGCCGGCCCAGGTGGCCACCGTGAACACTCTTATCTATCGCCGATGGCCCGCAGAAGGCGTGCTCTCGATTACACACATAGATAGCCAGCGCAGCCCACTGGTCCAACTCGCGGACTTTGTAGCCGGTAGCGTTTACAACTGGCACAAGGAGCAGGATACAACGTTTCAGTTGATTGAGTGGAAGATCAGGGCCGCGTTGATAGAGGACTGGCAGCATATCAAAGCCCGTTGGGTGCACGAGGGAAAATGAAAACGGAACCCCCAGGTGAGCACGCTCCGGGTAACCCCGGGGAGGGTGGATCCACCGCCTTCCTGCCCGACCTGGACTTACGTTCCGCTTCCAATAAACATCTTACCACAAATTGCCTCGTCTGGCAAGTGCCCGGCGCTCTGTCTTCCTGGCCTGACAAGTGAAAAAGCCAGGCAGCGCCTGACCTTCCCACACCGGTCCTCACAGGCCATCCACCCCCAGAGACTGGATTGACCACATTCTACCACAGTCTGTCAATCCCCCAGCCCAGCCTGCAAACTCCACGACGAACAGGCTATCGCGCCCTACCGCGCCCCGCCGCGATGGCCCCACCCCCCATCACCAGCACCAGCGCGCCGACGACCAGCCAGGGGCGGGCGGGAGGAATATCGGAGGTGGCAAGAGGGGCAGGCGTGGGTGTATGAGTTGGCTGGTTAGTTAGTTGGTTAGTTGGTTGGTTGGTTGGCTGGATGGTTGGGACACTCGTCGGCGTGGGAGTGGCGGTATCGGTGGGCATCGGGGTAGGCGTGATTGTCGGCGTAGGAGACGGGGTGGGCGTGTTGGTCGGCGTTGGCGTGAGCGTGCCGGATGGAGTAGAGGTGGGCGTGGGGGTTTCGGGCTGCACGGCGCGGGGGGCGTTGGCAGGGGCGTCTTCCACGAGCATGAACGGCTCGCCGCCCAGGATGCAGCCCTGCGCGCAGTTTGCGCCGGGGAGGTCGAGGAAATAGTAGCCACGCTCTGGGTAGATGAAGCGCGCGCCGCCGCGTACATCCACCAGCAGCGCGCGCGCCGTGCGGGCGGAGATCATCGCGGACTGCGGCTCGGCGGTACGCGCCCAGATGACCGTGGTGGTCTGATTGCCGCGATCAATCATGACCTGGGCGATGGTATCGCGGCGCTCCCACATGCCGCTGCGAAAGCCCGCCAGATAGGTCGCCGCCATACGGTAGGCGGTGAAGGCGGCGCGACGGTTGCCGTCGGCGCGCGCCAGCCCGAACGGCTCGGGATCGGCGGCGAGGTCGGTGGCGGTGTCGGCCATCTTGTACACCTCGATGCGCTCCGCACCGGCGGCGATCTCGAGGCTGAACGCCTGGAAGATGAAATACGCCTGCTCGTCCTCAGAGACGCGCGAGAGGTAGGCGTTGGTCTCGGTGATCCAGATCGGCTTGTGCAGCCCCTTACTACGCATCATCCCACCATAGTGGACGATGATGTCATAGATCTTTTCCGGCTCCAGGTACAGGTTGAGCGTGGCGGCGTCGAAGTAGTAACTGTTGGCCGCAGCGTTGGGGTCGGCAACGAGCGCATCGAGGAACTGGCCGAACCAGTCGGGGTTGTGCCAGTGGGTAATGCCGGCCAGGAGCACAACGGCGTTGGGGTTGGTCTGCTTGATGACCGCGTAGGCAACGCGCAGCAGTTGGATGAAATCCTGGATCGAGCCGCCCCAGGTCAGATCGGGCGAGGTCGGGGGGATCTCGGGCTCGTTCCAGATGATCCAATGGTCAATGCGCCCGGCGTAGCGCGAGACGATGGTGCGCACGAAGGTGGCCCACAGGTTGCCGGGATCGTCGGGCGGAAGGTACAATCCTTTCGGCACGCCGGGACCAAGACCGACGTCGGTGGCCCATCCGGGTGTGGTGACGAGCAGGCCGACGACCTGCCGTCCGGCGGCGAGTTCCCCTGCCAGCACGTCATCGGAGATGGGGACGACGTTCCATTCACCGGGGCCGTTGGGCTGGATGCGGTTCCACTCGAAGGTGACGCGCGTCCAGCCGGCGCCCAGTTCGTTGGCCGCCTGCGGGTTGGCGTAGGCCTCCACCACGCCGAAGCGCGGGTCGGGGATGGTGCCCTGGGCCACGGCTCCTGGGCCGAGCGCGAGCACCAGGATGAGGATCGTCATGGTGAGGCGGCAGGGACGCCAAACTGCGATACTCCTGCCCGTTCGATTGCAGAATGTCAACACCGTCGGTCGCACGGTGCAAAGTATACCGCAGATGGGCGTATTGGCAAGGGGAGGCCATCGCGCTTCCCAAAGCACACCGGGCGATCGGTTTATGCCACCGGTAACGTAAAACGGAACTGCGTCCCTTGCCCCGGCGCGCTCTCGACGCGAATCGTCCCGCCGTGCATCTCCACCAGTTGCCGGGCAATCGCCAGTCCCAGTCCGCTGCCGCCCCCGGCACGCGAGCGGGATTTCTCTCCGCGCCAGAAGCGCTCGAAGATATAGGGTAGATCTGCGGACGGGATGCCGCTGCCGGTGTCGGCAACCGCCACCTCGACCGCGCCTTCGACTGCTGCGGCAGAAAGCGTCACCTGTCCGCCCCGCGGCGTGTACCGCAAAGCGTTGGTGAGCAGATTGCCCAGCACCTGCGAGACACGCCGCCAGTCTGCCATCACCTGCGGGAGTCTCTCAGGTAAGTCGAGCACGAGCGTCACGCCACGGTCGGCAGCCTGCGGGCCGAAATTGACCTGCGCGTCGTGCAACAGGTCACCCACGTTCAGCGGACGCCTTTCGAGCGCCAGTTGTCCGGCCTCGGCCAGCGCGATCAGGTGGAGGTCTTCTACAAGACGGGTCAACAGCCGGATTTCGTCCAGGATCGGCTCCAGGTGCTCCGGTGTGGCCGGGTAGACGCCGTCGAGCACGCCTTCCAGTTTGCCGCGGACGATGCTGAGCGGGGTACGCAATTCGTGGGCCACGTCGGCGGTCATGTTGCGGCGCAGTGCATCGGCGCGTGCCAGTTCCTCGGTCATTTGATTGAAGGCCACAGCGAGTTCGCCGACCTCGCCGGGGTAGCGCGTGGGCACGCGCACGCCCAGGTTGCCCGCCGCCACCGCGCGCGTCGCGGCAGTCAGGCCTGTCAGTGGACGACTGATGACGCGCGAAAGGCCCAGGCTGATCACCAGCGCCACACCGCCAATCGCCAGCCCCATCAGCAGAAAGCGATCCAGGATGTCCGTGACCGTTCCCCCCCACTCCTCCCGCAGACCGTAGAACGGCGAGATGCGCAGCAGGCCCACGACCCGACCGTCCACGGTGACGGGCGCCACCATCAGCCCTCCCAGGCGGCGCATCTTTTGACCTACTTTCTCGCTATCGCTGGCCGCTACGATGAAGCCATCGGGTGTTGCCAGGGCGTAATCCAGACGCCACTCTTCGCCCCAGGGGCCCCACTCCGGCCCGCACGGGTAGGTGGCGATCATCTCCCCCACCCCATCCCAACTGCCGTGACGCTCATAGTAGGCCGCCAGGCGCTCGAACCAGGGGCGCAGGTTGAAAGGTAGATTCTCGGGAGCGAAAGATGCCTGCAGCACGGAGCGTCCGGCGATAAAGATACCACCCCCGGCCAGAACGGTGATCAGCACGAAGGCGACCACCAGTTGCCAGAAGAAATGGAATTGCAGCCTGCTGCGGATGCATTTGACGAGACGCACCATCGCTCCCCCTGTCACTCCCCAAACTTGTACCCCACCCCGTAGACGGTGAGGATGTAGCGCGGCTCGCCAGCATCGGGCTCGATCTTGCGGCGCAGATTCTTGATGTGCGAGTCAATCGCCCGGTCGTAGCCGGCGTAGGCCACGTCGTAGACCATGTCCATCAACTGTGCCCGCGTAAAAGGGCGGCCGGGATTGCGTGCCAGCACCGCCAGGATGTCGAATTCGGTGGGGGTGAGCGAGACAGGCCGCCCGCCGACGGTGACGTTACGGTTCACCAGGTCTACCGTCAACTCGCCCACGCGCACAATGCCCGAAGCCCGCACACTGCCCGTCGCCCGGCGCAGCACCGCCCGCACGCGGGCGACCACTTCGCGCGGGCTGAAAGGCTTGGTGATATAGTCGTCGGCGCCCAGTTCCAGCCCGATCAAACGGTCGGTCTCCTCGATGCGGGCGGTCAGCATGATGATGGGCACGCTGCCCAACACGGCGTCCTGGCGCAACGTACGGCAGACGTCCAGTCCGTCCATCCCGCCTGGCAGCATCAGGTCGAGCACGATCAGGTCGGGGCGCTCATGACGGGCCAGGGTCAACGCCGTCCGGCCGTCGCGGGCGGTAAGCACCCGATAGCCTGCCTGCTTCAGGTAATCCTGCACGACCTCGACGATGTGTGGTTCGTCGTCTACGACGAGGATGGTTTGATAGACCATTTCGCATGTAGAGCGGGTTGGTCACCCCGTCTGGGGCAACCACGAGGGCCGCCCACGGGGCAACCACGGGGCAACCACGAGGGTCGCCCCTACCTTTGCACACCCTCCGCGTACAACTGATACTGCGCGTATGGCTCGTACTCGATGCGCAGATCGAATGAACGGCTCTCCCCCGGCAGAATGTCGCCGAGCAACCAGGTCGAACCCACGCTTACGACTCGCCCGGCGTCGTCTATCAGCGTCCCGGCGACGATCGCGTCGGTGACGGTGAAGGGGTTCTCGTTGGTCGCCGTCCCGCTGATGCGCACATTGCCGATCCCGTCGTTGGAGACGCGGAGAGCACTGAGTGTGAGAGGGGCTGCCAGGTGGTAGACGACAGGCTGACCGAACGGATGGAGACGATACGCGACGTAGTTGTGCGGGAAGGCCTCGAGACTGAAGGGACACGCCGTACCCGGCTCGACGACCCGGCACGGGCAGTAGACCTCAACCGCGCCGTAGCCCCGCCCCTTGTCGTCGAGGAACGAGGCGCGGACTCCAATGCCCTCGTAGGCTTCGGTGCCATCGTTGCGCACCCATCCGGTCAACTTATAGTAGCCATCCGCTTCGATGCGGATTGCATCAACCAGAATGGTGAACGGCGGAGCGGGGTCGGTATCCGGGATGCGCTCCAGTTCCACGAGGGGCGATGCCGGCGGGTTCGTCGGGGCCGGCCGAGCGACAGGCGCCTCCGTCGGTACGGCGGTCTCTGTGGCGGGCGGGGCAGTGGGCACAGTCGTTGGTGCCGGTGTTGGGGTGGGCGGGATGGCGGTCGGCTGCGGCGTGTCCGTGGGACGGGGCGTCAAGGTGGGCCGAGATGTAGCCGTCGCCGCTGGCCGAGTCTCTTGCACCTCCGTGGGTGTCAATTCGACCACGCCGGCAACCTCTTCCGTCTCCGGGGTTGTTCGAGACACATTGCAGGCCGCCAGCAGGACAGTCGCTACGAGTGCCAGACTCGTGATCACAGTAAGTTTCCGGTTCGACATTTCACTTCTCCTGTGTCGTATCTGATATTTGGTGACTACTCAGCCTGACCTCCCCGACCCTCTCTCCTGTTGGCGGAAGAGGGGGAGAGATAGGTGGGGGTTGGGCGGGCGGCTTCGCCGCCAGCCCAA
>DAOUBA010000186.1:0-5302 GCA_034432855.1 Anaerolineae bacterium
GCGGCCTCTAGCCGCAACCCAATCGAATACCGATTGACCGCGCCGCCGTGAACCGGCGGCGCTGGAAGCGTTTCTCTCCTGGAAGAAACCCCGCCAGCACCGGCTCTTTCAGGCCGGTGCGGCCAGGAACAAAATCTTCGCGGCTGTGATGGTTTTTCGAGAGCAATACTATAGCACAAAGCGAAGTGCCTGCAAAGAGCACACCGGCATTTACCTGCCGCGCAATTCAGTGCAGGTCCCACCAATACAATCCCCTGCGTCGCACCGGCTCCGCCAGCAACCGAGCGAAAAGGGGCAGCAGGAGGACGTTGACAGGCGATGTCCAGGAGACAATCGAGACAATGTTTCCCCCGAACTCTTTCCCAAATCCGTAAAAGATGCCGAGTGCCATTGCCGTACACAACGCACAGGCAACACTGGCAAGGACACCGGCGCCGGTCACACTCCACCACCTGCGGGCATCCTTCACCAGCCGACCAGGCAGCAGCCCTAATACAAACGCTCCCATTGCCATCGGCAATACGTAACGCCACAACTCGGAGTAATGGCGATGGGGAAACATCGGCTCGAGTGCAAAGAGCGCCAGCGCCCCCAATGCACCGGCAAAACCCCCTACCCATGGGCCAAACAGCACGCCAAAAAGCGGTGGGACGAACGCCAGGAGGTGCAGGGGAAAACGGACCTGCCCAAGCGACCAGCCGAACAGCAGCGAACTTACCCCATAGAGGACGGCCCCCAACAACGTCAGGCCCAGCCCTCGCCAAAAGTTGAGGCGAGGGATCGGCGGAACAGGGGTGGGATACACCGCCGCGCCAGCCTGAGCCGCCACCATTGCCGGTTGAGCGGTGGGGCTCACCATAGGCAATGGCTGAAATGGCTGGGCCGTCAGCGCAGCACGCATTTCGGCTGCGCTCTGCCAGCGGTCGGCCGGGTCATCGGCCAGCGCCTTGGCGATTGCGTCGGCCACATGTGTGGGCACCTTCCTGTTCAGCCGCCGCACGTCCTCAAAGTGGAAGGGGCGGTCGGCCGGGTCCACGCCGGTCAACAGATGATGCAGCGTCGCTCCCAACGCATAGATGTCGGAACGGGCATCGGTCTGTCCACGCCCATATTGCTCCCGCGGACTGTAACCCTCCGTGCCGATGAACGTGGTGTCTGTACGCTTGCCCGCCTTGAACAGCCGCGCAATGCCAAAGTCAATCAATTTGACCACGCCTTCACGGGTCACCATCACGTTGGCCGGCTTGAGGTCCCGGAAGATGACCGGGGGCTTGCGGGTATGCAGGTAGTCCAGCACAGCGCACAACTGGTCAGCCCACTGTATCACCTCTTCCACCGGCAGCAGGCCGCCCTGGGCGTGCTCGAGACGTTCCAGCAACGTTTCTCCTTCGATAAAATCCATCACCAGGTATTGTTTCCCACCCTCGGCAAAGTAGTCGGTGATGCGCGGGAGGTTGGGATGATCGAGACTGGCGAGCATCAGCGCCTCTTTCTGAAAGGCCTCACGCGCCTGTTGCCTCTCCAGTGGATCGGTGAGTGCTGCCTCGGATATCTCCTTGACCGCCCAGGTCTTGCCGGGAATATGGGCATCGGAGGCCTGGTAGACGGCGCCCATGCCGCCTCTGCCCACGCAGCGAAGAATGACGTAGCGCCCGGCCAATACACTGCGAGGCGGCAGCATTCCCGTCCCGGGGGAAAGTGTAGCAGCCGGCAGGACTGCAGCTGGAGCAGGGAACAGCAGCGGGGTAATCGGGACTTGAGACATCACCTGGAGCGGGGTTGCACAGCCATTGCAAAAACGCGCCCCGGCAGGATTGACACACCCACACTGGGGACAGCGCAGTTCCTGTACCAGGGGCTTGCCGCAATTGCTGCAGAAACGGGAGCGAACCAGATTGTCTGCGCCGCAACTGGGGCACTCTCGGCGCAACGGTTGGGCGCAGTGGGCACAGAAGCGAGCGGTGTCGCGATTTGTCGCGTTGCAGTAAGGACAGCGTTGGGGCATCGCGCTACTCCTCGTAAAAAATCAGCGTCAACTGGCCACATCGGATGAGATCACTGCTACGCAGGCGTACCGGCTCTCCCGGCAGCACTCGTTGACCGTTGAGGAATGTGCCGTTGGTGCTGTGCATATCCTCCAACAGCCATCCTTCAGGGCAGCGGATCAGACGGGCATGGCTGCGCGAGACTCCGGCAAGACCACCGCCGTGCAATCCCAGGTCAACGTCGGGCGGCAAGACGACAAGCGGATCGGCCCGTCCGATCAGCACCTCGTCCTTCTGCGGCAGGGGCAGTACGGCATTCGTGCCCGTGACAACCAGGCGTGGACCGGTGAAGGGGGAGGGTACAGCGAGGCGAGTAGTAGCACCACCCAATGCCCCCGGTTGTGAAGACACCGGTACCTGGCCGGCGCCCGGCACACGCAACAGATCGTCCACCAGCGCTTCCATCGTCTGGTAACGCGCCTGCGGATCACGCGCCAGCGCCCGCATGATCACAGCCTCCAGTTGCGGCGAGACGCGCGGGTTTAAGCGACGCGGCGACGGCGGTGGTTCACGCAGGCGCCGCAAGAGCATCTCGATTGGAGAATCGGCCTCGAAGGGAACACGGCCGGTAAGTAACTCGTAGAGCAGGATACCCAGCCCGTAGATGTCACTGCGATGGTCCACGTCTTCGCCAATGGCCTGTTCGGGCGAGAAATAGGCCGGCGTGCCGATACTTGCACCCGGCCGGGTGATGCCGCGCTGACGGCCCAACAGTTTCACCAGACCAAAATCGGCCAGCAACGGCCAGTCGGGACGGGCCAGGAGGACATTGGCCGGTTTTATGTCCCGATGGACGATACCCTGCGAGTGAGCGTAGGCCAATGCGCGGCCCACCGGGATGACGAGCATCGCCGCCTCCGGCCACTCCAACAACCGGCGGGAGGAGAGACGGGCTTTGAGCGTGCCGCCAGCGACGTATTCCATCACAATGTAGGCAATCCCGCCCTCCTCACCATAGTCATAGACTGTCAGGATGTTGGGATGACGCAGGGCTGCGATGGCCCTGGCTTCGCGGCGAAAACGGGCCAGGAACTCTTCGTCGCTGGCTTCCGTCGGGCGCAGGATTTTGACCGCCACCCAGCGCTCCAGTTGCGGCTGGTAAGCGCGGTAGACCTCCGCCATGCCCCCCTGGCCAATCCTTTCGGCAATCTGATACCCACCGATAGTCTGCCCGCTCCAGGTGCTCACATTATCGCTCCAGATAGACTTCTAACCGGTCCTCTACGATAACGAAGGAGGCAACCCGCAGCGGCGAATCTGCCCACACTTTCTGAAAGCCGCGGTTGATGCCTCCCGAGATGATGCCGCCGATAACGTACAGGGGCACGTTGTTCACCCGCTCCAGGATGATGGCCGGCGCCCCATCGCGCACTTCCAGGCGCGCCTTTAGCGTGATAAGGCGGGAAGAGAGTTCCACCGAAAGCACAGCCTCATTCGGTGAACGAAAGTCGGCCCGTACCTCGCCGAGGGCATCCAGCACGTAAGGTTCCAGAAAGGCCCGCACCCCCTCCTGGAAGTCGCTCTCTGTTATGAAGTGTTCGGCCCCGGTGTTCTCCGTCAGCCCCCAATCGGTGCCGGTGATGGTCCGTTCGGCGATTGCCGAAATCGCGAACGCCCCGCCCAGGACAAGCACCAGTGCGACGATGACGAGCGCGATGACGACGGTGAGCAAGGTACGTCCGATCCAGTCCAGCACGCTCAGGACAATGCGGGCTGGGCGGCTACGCCTGTACGAGATCGGGAGGGCGGGTGCTTCGGCCATCGCCGTCGTACCGGTGCCGCGCCTGCGCTGGATCGCTGGCAAACGCAGACCACGCGGCTTTGTGGCCTGCCGGAGCGCCTGGCTCATCGCCCCTGCGGAGGGGAAGCGGGCATCCGGATCGAGATTCAGCGCGCGCATCACCACGTCGGAGAGGCGAGGCGAGATGGCGCGGCGCAACTGGTTAGGCGGGGTGAAGACGAAGGGATGGGCAGTGGGGTCATCGCCGGTCAGCAGTTGATAGAGGGTGGCGCCCAGGCTGTAGATGTCGGAGCGGGGTGTGGTCTGCCCCTGACCGGCATACTGCTCTGGCGGGGCGTAGCCGGCGGTGCCCATCTTGAGCGTATCGGTGCCCTTGCCCGGATCGAACAGCCGGGCCACGCCAAAGTCAATCAACTTGACCGTCCCCTCGGGGGTCACCATCACGTTGGCCGGCTTCATATCGCGGAAGATGACGGGCGGGTTCTGGCTGTGAAGGTAATCCAATACCTCGCACAGTTGCACCGCCCAGCCCACCACGTCCTGCTCCGGCAACCCTTCAGGGGAGCGGGCGAGTTTGTCCATCAGCGTCTCGCCCTCGATGTAATCCATCACCAGGTAAAAGTTGACGTCCTGCTCGAAATAGTCGGAGACGTTGGGCAGGTTGGGATGGCTGAGATGGGCCAGGATAGCGGCCTCGCGGCGGAACTGGGCTGCGGCCTGCTCGCGCTCTTCGGGCGTGGCGTGAGAGTCGGGAAGAAGTTCCTTAACCGCGCACGGTTTGTCGGCGAGGCGGGAATCGTAGGCCAGGTAGACTACGCCCATCCCCCCGCCGCCGATCACGCGGGCAATGCGGTAGCGGTTTTGGAGCAGACTGCCAGGTGTCAGCATCTCACACCTCCTCACGGTGGGCAGGGCGGCATTGTCAACTCTTGGTTAACCTCCAATCTGGGTTCTCCCCGTCGAGGCCAACGGATCCCATTGATCCTGGCCACCTCATGAGCGTACCGATCAAGTTCTGGAGGCACGCTATCTCCAGGCCATCTGCCCGGACAGTGACGGCGGCAGACAGCGTACAGTCCTTCTCCCGCCTGCACGATCACTCTCGGGACAGGAGTGTGAGTAGGCATCAACGTAGAGGTCGGATACGGCGTACTGGTCGGAGGTTTCACGGTCGGCAGCAGCGATGCAACAGCAGGTGGTGTAACAGGAGTGGCAGTTATCATTGGGGACGCGGTTGTTTCCGCCATCCCTGCAGGCAGCGCGCCCCAGCGGTCGAGCAGCGCATGCGCCCCCCACCCCACACCCCATGCCATCGCGCCCAGTAAGGCCAATCCGCCGATCCACATAGCTATGTGCAACCCACGCCTTGCCATCTATGCCCTCCGTTCCTTCTGACTCATTCCATCTGCACCACGATCACCGTGACATTGTCCTCCCCACCCGCCTGATTGGCCGCCTCGATCAGCGCGTCGCACGCCTTCTGCGGGCTGCGCGCCTCGGCGACGATGCGCTGAAT
>DAOUBA010000187.1:0-31517 GCA_034432855.1 Anaerolineae bacterium
TACCGTTCGTAATTTAAGGCCGCTTGGATTTCGGGTGTGAACTCGAGTTGGATAGTCATGGGCACAATCATACCACGTTACGCCGAGGCGCCAAAAACCGCAGTTTGTGCCCGCGGGCAGTATAACCACGTGCTGGAAATGCTGATCACGTCAGGGTATCCTGTGACCTTTGCGGAGAGCCGGGGTGGGGTGTGGCGGCAGGCGCAGTACACGCTCTACACCTGTGTAGACGAGGATGCTGTAGACGATGCGCTGCGCATCATCCGCGAGAATTGCCGCGCCCAGGTCGAGGTCGAAACCAATGAAGCCGCGAGAACAGAGTCCATCCAGGCCATGGCAGACCTCGGCGGCGCGGTGGTGTTCGTCTGGGACGTAGAACGCATGGAAACGTATTAGCGCCGTGAGGCGGGTTGCCAGCCCGCCCTCCACGAGAACCGTATGGAAGACATTGCACGCATCAAGGCCCGTCTGGCCAACATCCGTTCCATAGAGCCGATTCTGGAAGCCCTGCAGACGATCTCGGTCGGCGTCTGGAAGATGGCACTGAGGCAGCAGAGCCGGGTGCAAGAATATGAGGACCATCTCCGGGCCGTGGTGCCGGCACTGATCCCTGCGCTGGTCGCCTCGCGCCGCCCGCCTTCTCCCGACGCCGCCACCTTCCCTCAACGCCTTGCCGTGCTGGTGATCGGCAGTGAACGGGGGTTGTGCGGCGGCTTTAACAATGTGCTCGTCGGGGCGGTGGAAAAGTACGTGCGAGAGAACGGCCCCGCAGAACTGCTGGTTCTAGGCTCCCGCCTGGTGCGCCTGCTCCGCCGCCGCGCACACGAACCGGCGTGGTCTAGTTCGCTCCCGACGGGTGCTCTGCCTCCCTTTGCCACTGTATGGGAGTTTAGCCATCGCTGGCTGGCCGACTATGAGGCCCGTCGTCTGGATGCCGTAGACCTGATCTATAACGCCTATCGCGGGCTCGGCACCTACGCGCCGAGGGTCTTGCGCCTGTTGCCGCCAGAACTGCCGCCGGAGGTTCCGCACGAGGTCTGGCCGCCGCCGATAGTGGAAACCGAACCGCTGCACATCCTGGCCCGTGTGTTCGAACAATGGGTGACGTTGAGCCTGTACCGGGCGCTTCTCGAGTCGGCGGCATCCGAACATTCGGCGCGCTTCCAGTTGATGGAATCGGCCACGCAGAACGCCGAAAGGCTGGCCTGGGAACTGACCCGGGCCTTTCAGCCGGCCCGCCAGCAGACGATCACCCGCGAAATGCAGGAACTGGCCGTGGGCGCGGGGCTCGTCGGTCCGCGTCACACGGGTGAGATCTCAGCGTAGAGGTTGTCCAATGTCCCGTACTATCCCTCGTCGTCAACTGCTCAAATTGATCGCCGCAACGGCTGCCACGGCGGCGCTCGCGCCGGCCCTGCACGCCCGCGCCCGCTACCTCATCCTGCGGGAAGAAGATACGGACCGGTGGGTCTGGATGGGGCGGGCGATCCATCCGCTCACCTTTTACGAAGAGCCGGCAACCTCGTCCATCCGCCTGAACACCTGCAAGCGCGATGACGCCTTCCTCATCACCCGCCACGTGCGCGCCCCGTTCAGCGCCCACAATACGCTGTGGTACGAGACACCCCTGGGCTACGTCCATTCCGCCTGGGTCTATCCGATGCGCATCTACCCGCCGCAGCCGTTCATCCGCGACGTGGGTGAGTGGGGCTTTTGGGTCGAGGTTGCCCAGCCCTACACCGAGGCGTATCTCGAACCCCGAACAAGTGCCAAAAAAGAGTACCGCTTCTACGGGAACACCGTCTACCACGTCATCGAAGCGTTCGAGGACGAGCAGGGCACCGGCTGGTATAAGGTCTTTGACGAGTTTCCCATGCAGGACCCGCCCTACCAGTGGGTGCTGGCCAAGGACGTGCGCCGCATTCCGCGCCACGAGATGGCGCCCATCCGGCCTTTCGTGGGCAGCAAGCGGATCGAGATAGATCTGAGTAGACAGCGGCTGACGTGTTACGAAGGAGACCGTCCCGTATTCAGCACCCTCGTCTCATCGGGCGTCGGCATCCAGCAGGTACAGGTCAAGGTTGAGGTAGATGGTGTTATCACGACACAGACGGTGAACGTAGACTTGGCTACCCATCCTGGGGAGACGAACGTGATCCTGAAGCAGCCCTCGCGCCACATGACCAACCGCCCGATGAAGCCGGGAGCCCCCTGGCCGCTGGTGGAGATATTCGACCTGCCCGGCATCCCGTGGAACCTCTTTTTCGATCTGAGCGGCACGGCCATCCACGGCACCTACTGGCACAACGACTTTGGGGTCAAGCGCAGCCACGGCTGTGTGAACGTCTCCACCTCGGCGGCGCGTTGGCTCTATCGCTGGGTCTATCCCATCGGCGGTTTTGAGGATGATTTTGTGCAGGGGGATCACCGGGTGGGGACACCGATCCGTATTTTCGAGTAGTGTGCGGAGGCGTGGGACATGAAACGTGAGGCATGAAACGTGAGGCGTGAAACGTGAGGCGTAAGACGTAAGGCATGGGATCTTGCGTTCTATTTTCTCTCATTCCCCGGGGAACTGAAGCGTCTCCCCTACCATCCGCAGCCACACCGGTATCTCATCGCCGTCCAGCCCCCGTACTCGCAACACGTAGAGCCACCGGTCCGGCCCCTGCATCACCAGCGCCTCGCCAGGGCCGCCCCCCGCGCTGCTCCAGTCCTCGTAGAAGAGGAACCCCGTCCGTCCCTGCCAGACCGTTTCCTCGACGTTCTGTACGGTCGGCGCCTCCAGCCCATAGGTCGCCTCTAGCATAACGAGCGCGTTGTTGAACAGGAGCGGCTCGGCCGGCCCCGGCGCCCACCACAGCCCCAACTCGCCGTTCCCGTGACGCCACACGCGCGCGCCAGCCACCCGATTCCCCTGAGCAGCGACCTCGACGAAATCCTCCGGCACGCACACCTCCACTGTCGGGGGTATGACGGCGCTCAGGTCACGGCAACGGATGGGGTCTGGCCGGAAGAGCAATTGCCGCTCTCCGCTCACGCTCAGCCTGGATTGCACGATCACTTTCAACTGCCAGTCTCCCTCCGCGTGGAGCGGCAGTTGCAGCGGTTCGGTGGAGACGTAGCGGTTGTCCCCGCTCGGTTGCAGATTGAACGACCGGTAATGAGCGCCAGCGGGTGTCAGCACGTTGGCGTGGACGGTCGCCGCCACAGCGATACCTGGAGGCGGTACGAGTTCCACTTCGATGGGGACAGGCCGCAGGGCAGAGATGGGTTCGGGCCGACGGATCGTCAGCATCAGCGGCGGGATCGGCGTGGCGGTCGGCGTTGGGCTGGGGGTTAAGGTGAGGGTGGGGTGGGGCGATGGCGTGAGCGTCGGCACGAGAGTGGGAAGCGCCGCCGGCGACGCGCAGGCTGCCAGGAACGTCAGGGAGAAACAGAGTGGGACACAAAGTCTTTTCAGCATAGCGCGGCCTCCACATCTTGGGCGCGGATCCATTCCGCATTGCCGCGTTATGATAGCACAGGATGGAGAAGAGAGCAAAGCCACTGGACAGCCACGCACAAGTAGGGTATACTTTGTAGCACCTACGCCGCTATGTCGCAAGGAGGAACTGATGCGCAGAGACTTTGTAGGTCGTGGCAAGATCGCAATCCTCAGAACCCGCCCGGAGACGGTGCTGGAAGATTACGCGCGCCTGATGGATCTGGCAGGTTTTCGCCAGGCGCTACCTCAGGATAAAGAGACGGTTCTGAAAATCAACATCTCCTGGCAGACATGGTATCCGGCCTGCTCGACGATGCCCTGGCAACTGGAGGGGGTGATTCGCGCTTTGCAGGCTGCTGGCTACCGGAATCTGATCGGCGCCCACAACAACACTGTCGTCGTAAATGCCTACGTGGGTGAGCGCAACAACAAGCACAAGTACATCGTCGAAAAGTACGGCGTGCGCAACGTCCACCTGTACGAGTCGCAATACAAGTGGGTGCGCTACGAGCCGAAACAGCCCTTCCTGGTGCTGGACAAGATATATCCCGAAGGAGTGCATATCCCCGAGATCTTGATCGGGCGCAATATCATCCACCTGCCGACGGTCAAGACTCACGTGTTCACTACCATCACCGGCGCGATGAAGAACGCCTTCGGCGGGCTTCTCGGCACCAAGCGCCACTGGACCCATTCGGTAATCCACGAGACGCTGGTGGACCTACTGATGATCCAGCAGGACATCCATCCGGGGCTATTCGCCGTGATGGACGGCACGTTCGCCGGCGATGGCCCCGGCCCGCGCGCGATGCGCTGGCACGAAAAGGACGTCATCCTCGCCTCCGCCGACCAGGTGGCGATTGATGCGCTCTCGGCGCACCTCCAGGGATTCGACCCACTTTCGCTCCCCTTCATCCGCATCGCCCACGAGATGGGGTTGGGCGTAGGCGATGTGCGCCAGATCGAGATCGTGGGCGAGGAGCGCGAGTGGGTGCTGGCGCAGAACTGGCATTTCGTGCAGGAAGATACCTTTGCCAGCCGCGGGCAAAAGATGATCTATCAGGGCTGGCTGCATCCACTGGAACCCTTTTTGCTGCGCACGCCGCTCGTGCCCTGGTCCTACTTTGCCAGCAATTTCTACCACAATGTCTACTGGTATCCCTTTGTTGGGCGGAAGCGGGTGCAGGCCGCGCTGGAGACCAAGTGGGGACGCATGTTCAGCGAGTATGGCCGCGAGGCCGGCCTGGGCGGCGCGGTCATGCCGGGGATGGAGCCGCGTACCGTCGCCATCGGTGCAGCCGGACTGGGGCTGCTTGCTCTGCTGGCCGGTGCAGCCATCTGGTGGCTTTTGCGGCATGTGCGGTAATTACGATGGAAAAGACGCTGACAGTTATTAACCGGTTAGAGCAAGAGGGCCTCATCGGTCGATATGCGATCGGCGGGGCAGTCGCGGCAACACGCTACATCGAGCCCGTTCAGACCTACGATCTCGACATCTTTGTAGTCCTTCCTGTCCTGTCAAGCGGCTTGATCTCGCTCACGCCCATTTATGACTATCTCACCCAACGTGGCTATGTGCCGCAGGGGGAATGTATTGTCATCGAGGGCTGGCCTGTGCAGTTCCTTCCGGTCTACAACGCGCTGACGGAAGAGGCTTTGGCGCAGGCAATTGAAGTGGAGTTTGGCTCAACGCCGACTCGCGTGTTGAGCGCAGAGCACCTGGCAGCGATCATGTTGGAGACAGGGCGGCCCAAAGATCACGCGCGCCTGCTTCAGTTCTTCGAGTTCGACGCGTTGGACCGGGTGGCGTTGGAGGACATTATCGCGCGCCACGGCCTGATCACCAAGTGGGAGAGTTTTCGGAGGCGATTCCTCAGTGAGGACGAATAGCGAAGAGCAGCCCATAGAACGAGATTATCCCGACATCTCGGGCATCCTATCCGCCAAAGCGCGGCGTAGACGGGCGCTTGCGGCGCTGTCCTGGGAGGAAAAAGTTGCCATCGTCGAGCGGCTGCGGGCGTTGCTGCCCAGGGGAGCGTGGAAGGAGCGGACAACCGCACAGCGTCCTGAACATACGGGAGTTGAGAGATGATTCACGTCATCGGTAAACGCTACGCGCGGCTGACCTGGCAACAGCAATTGGGCAACCTGGCCTCTACACTGGCCCGGCTCTCGTCCCGTTGCTCCTGTCCCGAGCATGACCCCGTGGTCACCTACTTGCTGCGCGAGGCTGCGGTACTGATCGAATGGAGCGCACCACATGCGCCCCCGGCGCTTCACCCGGACCTGGCGGCAATGCAGCGCGAGGTCCTGGCCTGGCGGGACCGTTGGCCGTTGGATCAGGCCCGCCCGCTGCTGGCCTTGCGGGCGCGGCAGATGTCCGAAGCCCTGCCGCGGATGGCGGGCTTGACGAGAACGACCCAATGGGTGAACAGTTAATGACTTCACCACTTCTTGAGAAGCCGAAGTCAATCGAGGACCATTTTCATCCGAACGCCGACCTGGTTCTCTACCAGGGTGACGTAAGGGATTTTGTTGCCAGTCTCCCCGATAACTTTGTAAGCCTGATTATCACGTCGCCTCCTTACAACCTGGGCAAAGACTATGAAGACCGCGTTTCGATTGAGCAGTATCTCGAAACTCAGGCCGAGGTGATCGCCGAACTCTATCGGGTGCTTAGAGAGGATGGGAGTATCTGCTGGCAGGTAGGTAATTTTGTCGAAGATGGAGAAGTTTATCCACTGGATATTCTCTACTATGCTATCTTCAAGCGGCTCAATCTGCACTTGCGGAACCGCATTATATGGCGCTTTGGGCATGGTCTGCATGCTGCAAAACGATTCTCTGGGCGTTATGAGACAATTCTGTGGTTTACGAAGAGTGACCGATATGTGTTCAACCTTGACGCTGTCCGGGTGCCCTCTAAATATCCCGGCAAGCGTCACTTCAAGGGTCCCAATAAAGGAAAGCCCTCGGGCAACCCACTGGGCAAGAACCCTTCCGATGTGTGGGAGATATTGATGCAGGATTGGGAAAGTGCCTTGTGGGACATTCCCAATGTGAAAGCGAATCACCCCGAAAAGACCATCCATCCCTGTCAGTACCCGGTCGAATTAGTGGAACGATGTGTACTGGCGCTCACGAACGAGGGAGATTGGGTATTTGATCCGTACGTGGGGGTAGGGACATCGTTGATAGCCGCTGTCATGCACAACCGGCGGGCGATGGGCAGTGAGAAGGAGACAACTTTTGTTGAGATCGCTCGCAACCGTTTGATGGCATACTTTAGTGGCGCACTCAGAGTGAGACCGATGGGTAAACCAATATATACCCCAACCGGCAGAGAAAGGGTGAGTCAGATTCCTGATGAGTGGAAGAGCACTCCACAACCCAGGCTCCTGGAAGAGAGGGAAAAATACGACAAATGATCATCGCGGGCGTGTATTCTTTCAAGGGCGGCAAAGAGATCATCGAATCACAGTTTGGCTCTGAATTGCAGGAAGTCCGGGAGGCCATAGCGGCTGTGGATAGTCGGGCGCATCTGACCAAGGTGAGCAGGGAAAAGACCATGCCGGGCAAAATGCTATATGAGCCGGGCTCTTTGAACGAGGCTTTCCGTAGAGAGTTTGAGGCCCGACAATGGCAGACCTGCAGGATCCATTGCAAATATCCCACAGAGTATTACGTTCCTGGCTACGTGCCTGCTACTCCATCAAGAGGCGCCTTTCGGGAAATAGACTTTGTGAAGAACCGCATTGGAGTAGAGATCCAGTTCGGCAAATACTCGTTTATGGTTTACAACGTCTGCGCCAAGATGACGATATTTCACAAGATGGACATCATTGATGTCGGCATCGAGATCGTGCCAATGAAGGCATTCGTAGAACAGATGTCCACAGGCGTTTCCTACTTCGAGCAATTCGTGTGGGATCTCGAACATCGCGGCGTCGCCGACATTGACATTCCTGTGCTCATCTTTGGGATAGACGCATGAGCGTCATTGACGAGATCAAGAGCAGGCTGGATATCGTCGAGGTCATCTCCGCCTACGTCCCATTGCAAAAGGCTGGGCGGAATTACAAGGCGCTGTGTCCGTTCCACACCGAAAAGACGCCATCCTTCATCGTCTTTCCCGAAAGCCAGCACTGGCATTGCTTCGGCGCATGCGGCGAGGGCGGCGACGTGTTCACCTTCGTGATGAAGCGCGAGGGCTGGGACTTTCGCACCGCGCTGGAGGAACTGGCGCGCCGCGCCGGCGTCGAACTGCGCCCGCGCACCCCCGCCCAGGCGCAGGCGGAGGAGGAGGCCGACCGGTTGCGCGCGCTCCTGGACGCGGCGGCGCAGTACTACCATCACCTGCTCCTGCACGCGCCCGAAGCCGCTGCCGCGCGCGCCTACGTCGCCCGGCGCGGACTGCGCGACGAGACGGTCGCCCAATTCATGCTCGGCTACAGCCTGCCCGGCTGGGACCACGCCCGCACGTATCTGACCGGACAGGGCTATACCGTCGAGGAACTCGTCAAAGCCGGGCTGCTCGTGCAGAAGGAGGAGGGCGGCACTTACGACCGCTTCCGTGACCGGCTGATGATCCCGATCCGCGACGTGCAGGGGAAGACGATCGGCTTTGGCGCGCGCACGCTCGAACCGGAAGGTGTGCCCAAGTACATCAACTCGCCGCAGTCGCCGCTCTTCGACAAGAGCCGCACGCTCTTTGGGCTGGACCTGGCACGGCAGGCCATCCGCCGTGAGGATCGCGTCGTCATCGTCGAGGGGTATATGGACGTGATGCAGGCGCACCAGGCAGGGTTTGCCAACGTCGTCGCGCAGATGGGCACTGCGCTCACCGAGGCCCAATTGCGACTCTTGCAACGGTACACCAAGCGATTGGTGCTGGCGCTCGACCCCGACGCGGCGGGCATCCAGGCAACCTTGCGCGGCGTCGAAGTGGCGCGAGAGACGCTGGAGCAGGAATGGGAGCCGGTCTTTGATCCGCGCGGGCTGGTGGGGTACGAGGCCCGGTTGGGCGCCGAGATCCGCGTCCTGCGGTTGCCCGGCGGCCAGGACCCGGACGACCTGATCCGCGAGAACGCGCAACGCTGGGCTGCCCTGGTCGAAGAGGCCGTGCCGATCGTGGACTTTTATCTGCACATCCTGCTCGAAGGACTGGACCTGGATGACACCAAAGCCAAGTCGCGGATAGTGGATATACTGTTGCCGGTTTTGCGCGCGGTGGCGAATCCGGTTGAGCGCGAAGACTATGTCCAAAAGATCGCCCGCGCCCTGCGGGTGGATCCGCGCGCGGTCTCCGCGCGCCTGCGCGGCGGCGAGCGCCAGACCGCGCGGCGACCAGACGTGACCTCTCGTGTGCAGGAAGCGGCGCGTAGCGTCGCGGAGGCCGATCTGGAGACCCACTGCCTGGCACTGCTCTTGCAGAGGCCAGGGCTGCTTGCGCAGGTGAACCAGGCCCTCGCCGAAAGCCAACTGGAACCGCTAAGCGGACAGGACTTTCAGGATCCCGCAAGCCGGGCGATCTTTGAAACAATCCTGGAGAACGGGCATCCCGCCGTCGAGGAACTGGAGTCCCGGTTGCCTGCCGACCTGCGAGAACGGTTGGCGCAGATGCTCGCGCCCGACGCGGCCCATCTGGCCGATGAGCAACTGCTGCGCGATGCCATCCGTACATTGTTGCGTATGCGTGAACGCACCCTCAAGCGTTGGGGGCAAGAGTTGAGGTTCCTGACCATCGAGGCGCAGGAGGCCGGCGACATGCGGGCCGAGCAGTACGTGGACGCGCTGCGCGATTATCAGGCGATGCTGTTACGCACACAGCAGGCGCTGGCGCAGCGCTGGGGAATGACGAAGCCGTAGAAGATTTTCCAAAGCCGGAGTAGTATGAGCAAGGCAAAGCAGCAGCGACCCGCCGGGTCGCCTCCACAGCCAAGAAGTACAAAACAGCGCAGCGCGGACGACGTCGAGGCGCGCATTCCTGAGACGTTACCCGACGACAACCTGACGCTGCTGGAAGAAGTCCTCGCTGATGAGATCGAGGACGTTGCCTTCTTGGACGAGGAGGAAGAGCCGACTCCTGACGAACTGGAAGAGATCGAGGCGGAGGAGGACATCTTCGAGGACACCTCCCAGGCGGAGTCGCTCGCGCCCACCGACGATCCGGTGCGCATGTACCTCCGCGAGATCGGCAAGGTGCCTCTGCTCGAGCCATACCAGGAGATATGGCTATCCACTCAGCAAGAAGCGGCCATCTATCTACGAGACCTGGAGGCACGCTTGCACAGGCAGAAGAAGCGGCCACCGACCGCTCAGGAGACCATGGTCGCCCTGGTGGAGGCACTGCGCGTGGCATGGTCTGCCGTGCTCAGGAACTGTACCCGTTTACGCCTGCCCTCGCCCGATCTGGCCTTGTTGGCGGATGAGGCTCGCGCGTTCCGTCGGACTTCCTTGCCGGAGACCTCTTCGTACATCCACGACTTTCTCGTACAGGCCGGCTGGACAGAGTCGGAGGACGGAACGTGGACGGCGCTCACCAGCAACCTTTTCGAAGTCCTTCTCCTGCTCTATCTGCTGCCCGAACCCATCCTGGCGTTGATCCAGACCGAGTGGCGTCGGCATAAATTCCCCTCAGCGCGCGCGATCAAGCGCACCATGCCCGATGAAGCAGAGATCGCGGCAACCTGGGCCAACCTGGAAGAGCACGCCGCGAACGCCAAACAACTGTTGACGCGCGCCAACCTGCGGCTGGTGGTCAACATCGCCAAACACTACCTGGGGCGCGGCATCTCCTTCCTCGACCTGATCCAGGAGGGCAACATCGGCCTGCTGCGGGCAACCCAGAAATTCGATCACACCAAGGGCTTCAAGTTCTCGACCTACGCCACCTGGTGGATCCGCCAGGCGATCAGCCGCGCCATTGCCGACCAGGCCCGCACCATCCGCATTCCTGTGCATATGGTGGACACGATCAATCGGTTGCTCCGCCTTCAGCGGGAACTGGTGCAGGAATTGGGGCGTGAGCCGACGATGGAGGAACTGGCGTTGCAGTCGGACGTATTGGAGCCGGAAGACAAAGAAGCCATCCTGAGCGTACAGGCGTCCGGGAAGCCATTACCGCCCTCGCTGGAGCGCCGGCTGCGCCGTGCCGCGGCCAAGGTGGAGCGCATCATGCGCATCTCGCAGGAGCCAATGTCGCTGGAGATGCCGGTGGGATCGGAAGACAGCGGCGTGTTGGGTGACTTTATCGAGGACGAGACTGCGCCCGGCCCGGTTGACCAGACCTCTAACCAGTTGCTCAGAGAACAATTGAACGCGATACTCGCTTCGCTCAACGAGCGGGAGCGGGCGGTGCTGGAGATGCGTTTCGGGCTGAAGGACAATCAGACCCACACGCTGGAAGAAGTAGGCCAGGCCTTCGGCGTGACGCGCGAGCGCGTGCGCCAGATCGAGTCGAAGGCGCTGCGCAAGTTGCGCCACCCCGGCCACCGGCGCAAACTGCGCGACTTTTTGGGGTAGGACTACGGCGGGGTCACGACCAACTCCGCGTCGTCGAAGAAGGCGGCATGATAGACCTGCGCATATTGCGTCTCCGCGAACAGGCAAACCGTCACCCGTCCCTCCTGTCCCACGATCACTTCCGGCGAGGTGAGCGTGATGATCCCGGCATTCTGGTTGACGATGTGCTCGTTGCCCCATCGCGCCGCATCACATCCTTCCCCACCGTGGCGGTCCACGCCTGCCCTGAGGATGTAACCACCGTTCGTGTCGTAAACGAACCCAAAGGCGCGCGCCTGGAACTGTACCCGGCTGCCTGCCGTGACCGTCACAGTCTGGTAGACCCAGGCGCGTAGTTTGACCCAGTCCACAGTGTCAATCTGGAGCGTGGCGCCGTTGATCCACTGGCGCGGGTCGTCGGCCTGGTGGAAACGTGGGGCAGCGAAACAGTTGCCCGGGTCGAATTCCTGCCCGGGGACCCAGTTGACGAAACTGCCGAGGCGCCAACCGGGAACGTCGTTCTCGCGGATACCCTCGAAGGTCGGGTTCTGTAGCAACACCGGCATAGGGGTCGGCGTGGGCGTGGGCGACGGTGTGAGAGTGGGGATGGGCGTGGGCGTCTCCGTCGGTTTGCCGGTAGGTTTGGGCGTGCGGGTAGGCTCGGGAGTCGGGCTGAGCGTGGGCGTCCACGTGGGAATGGGTGTTGCGGCGGATTGGACAGCCGTCGCCTGGGCCGTGGGCACCGGGGGCGGTGATTGTCTCAGGGAGTAGGCGAACAAGACAGCCATTCCGCACAAGATGGCCGCATTCATCAGCCCCAGTGCGGCCACAACGAGCCATTGCTTTCTGGTCATAGGCCAGCCTCCTCGCAAGCCTTGATCTGCCACAAGTCTACCCCAGTCTCGCTTCTCCGTCAAATGCGGACCGCCGGGCAGAGTGCCCGGCACGACTTGCAGCAGTGGTAGATGCATGGTAGAATTACTCTCAGAAGGGCGACGTAGCCAAGTGGTAAGGCAGGGGTCTGCAAAACCCTCATTCGCCGGTTCAAATCCGGCCGTCGCCTCCTAAAGTCGGTGTTGAGACAACGGGCAGCGTTCCATGCTGCCCGTGCCACATCAAGGGGCGGTGGCGAAACGGTAGACGCCGGGGACTTAAAATCCTCTGTCCGTAAGGACGTGTGGGTTCGAATCCCACCCGCCCTATGTGCCAAGCAACTTTCCCCCTGGAGGCCAACGTGAGAGTCATTCTGACCCAAGAAGTACCCAACCTGGGCAAGGCTGGCGACGTCAAGAACGTTGCGACAGGCTACGCCCGCAACTACCTGTTCCCCAGAAAGTTAGCCGTGCCGGCTACCCCCGGTAACCTGAAGGATTTCGAGCGCCGACGGGCCGCTTTATCCAGCCGGGAGGAGCGGCTGACCCGGCGCGCGGAAGCGCTCGCCCGGCGTCTCAGCACCGTTACCCTGACCTTCGAAGCCAGGGCCGGCGAGAAGGGCCAACTCTACGGCTCTATCACTCCGGCGGACATCGCCGAAGCGCTCGAACGCGCAACGGGAGAATCATTCGACCGCCATAAGCACATTCTCTGCGAGCCGTTGCGGCAGACGGGCAAGCACACCGTCCAGGTGCGACTGAGCGCGGACGTGGTGGCAGAGGTCACGGTCGTGGTGAAGCCGGAGGGCGAAGAACTACCTGAGGAGACGCCAGCCGTGCAGCCGGCACCGGAAGCCGCTCCGGGAGAGGAGCAATAGCCGTCTCTCGCTAGAGGGTCCGATGGAAACGCTCGGCGTATGGCTGCACCAGGCCCGCGAGGCCAAAGGCGTCACGCTGAAGGAGGCCGAAGCCGCTACCCGCATTCGGGCACGCTTCCTGGAACTGCTGGAGGCGGGAGATTTCGCCGCCTTCCCTGGCGGTGAAGTGCAAATCCGCGGCTTCTTGCGGATCTACGCTCGTTATCTCGGCCTTTCCCCCGAAGAAGCCCTGGCCCGCTATGAAGCGGAAACGCGCCCCGCCGCAGCCGCCCTCCCGGGTGCGTTGCCCCAGGAAGCACCATCTCCTTCCCCCGTCCGTTCGCACGTTGCACCGGTAGCGCCCGAACCTCGCGTGGCGCCTGGGCCAACCGCCGCTTCTCCGCCCCGCTTGAATGTAGAGACGGTGATGATCACAATCATCGTGCTCATCGTGCTGTTGGTGACCGTCGCGGCGGTGACCTACTTCGTCGGCCACAAGGCTGGAGGGAGAACGGCGGCGACTGCGACGGCTCCCGCACAGGCCGCGCAACAGACGACGATATCGCCGGCAACTCCTCTCATCGTCACGCCTACCTTCCCGGCCAATCCCGAGGGCGGGGTGACACTGACGCTGGAGGCCGGCGAGCACGTCTGGGCACGCGTGTCGGTGGACGGTCTCGTGGCCTTCGAGGGCATGCTGGCCCCAGGGGAGACGACTTGGTCGGGCCGAGAGGCGATTGTCGTGGACACCGGCAACGGAGCGGCCCTGCAGGTGACGGTCAACGGCCAGGCGCAGGGGAAAATGTGCGGGCGCGGTCAGGTCTGCACGCGCGCCTGGGGGCCCACCGGCGAACTCGTTGCTGCGCCGCCCACGGCGACATCGGCGCCGTAAATCGGCCCTACCATGCTCTTCACAGCGGGCAACACGCCCGCTCTTTTTTGTCTCGATGGTCAAGCACAAGAGTTTCTATCTCGTTTCACTGGGCTGTCCCAAGAACCTGGTGGATAGCACGGGCCTGACGATGCTGTTGGAGCGCGCCGGGTACGTTTCCGCTGCCTCGGCCGAACAGGCCGATCTGCTCATCGTCAACACCTGTGGCTTCATCGCGCCGGCGCGGGAAGAGTCACTCGATGTCCTGCGAGAGTTGGCACAAGGCAAACGTCCCGGTCAACGGCTGATTGCCGCCGGGTGCTATGCCGAGCGCAGTCCGCAGGAACTGGCCGCAGCGCTGCCCGACATTGACGGCGTCATCGGCACTCGCCGCCGGGCCGAGATCGTGCCTTTCATCTCCCAGATGGAAATCTCCCCTCGCCCTCCTCTCGTAGGAGAGGGTCGGGGAGGGGTCGAGCCAGATGTCCCCCACGTAGCTGTCCAAGGCGCCAGCGCCTACCTCAAAATCGCCGACGGGTGTGACCACACCTGCGCTTTCTGCGCCATCCCACTCATCAAGGGCCGCGCGGTGAGCCGCCCGCCTACTGCCGTCCTGGCCGATGCCCGCTGGCTGGCCGGGCACGGGGTGCAAGAGATCATCCTCATCGCTCAGGATACCACCGCCTATGGTGGCGACCTGGGGCTGCACGAGGGATTGGCCGGGCTGTTGGAGCAATTGGTCGCCGTGGTGCCAGAGGTGCCGTGGCTGCGCCTCATGTATGCTTACCCTGGCCGCATCACGGAGCGGCTGATCGAGACGATGGCCCGTCACCCACAAGTCCTGCCCTATCTGGACCTGCCTCTTCAACACGCCCATCCCGACGTGTTGCGCCGTATGCGCCGCCCCGCCGATGTCGAAAAGACGCGGCGTACCATCGAGCGGCTGCGTACGGCAATGCCCGATATCGCCATTCGCACCACTTTCCTGGTGGGCTTTCCCGGCGAGAGTGAGAGCGAGTTCCAGCGGCTGCTGGATTTCGTGGCCGAGATGCAGTTTGACCGCGTGGGAGTCTTTACCTATTCGCACGAGGAAGGCACTGCGGCAGCCCGGCTGGCGGACGACGTGCCGCCGGAGGTGAAGGAGGAGCGGCGCGAGCGGCTGATGGCTGCTCAGCAGCCCATCTCGCTGGCGAAGAACCGGGCGCTGGTGGGACGGACGCTGGATGTGTTGATCGAGGGGCAAGGGGAGGGCCTGAGTGTGGGGCGGTCAAAGCGTGACGCGCCGGAGATAGATGGTCTGGTGCTGGCGCAGGCCGACCTGCCGGTGGGCCAGATCGTACCCCTACGGATCACCGCCGCGCTTGAGTACGACCTGGTGGGGGAGCCCCTTCAGCGTTGACCCCGATGGAAGACGACCGGCCATCGTCAGCAGTGCGCGGCCTATGTTCACTGCCTGATCGCCATCGGCGGGGTATTCCAGCAAAATGGCCACGGCGTACCGGGGGGCACTGGCCGGAGCCACGCCCAGAAACCAGGCGAGGGGCTGGCCTTCGCCGGCAATAGCGGTTGCCGGATAGCCCAGGATATCAGAGTCATCCCGGGTCCAGGCAGCGAGAAGTGTCTGCGCCAGGTCCGGCGGGAGCAGCGGGCGCGACGCTGCAGAGGTCTGCGGGGAAAGGCGCGGCATCGGCATGGCGCCTTCGTTGGCAAGCGTGGCCGCGACCAGCGCCATCTGCAACGGGGTGAGCGTCAGCCTCCCCTGCCCGATCGCCTCGGCGCGGAGTGCAGCAGCGGTGGTGAGCACGCTGACGTCCCAATCGGGAGATTCCGCGGGGATTTCCAGTGCTGGCGGCGTCGTCAATCCCCAGCGAGTAATTGCATTCCTCAGACCCTCCGCTCCCAGACGTTCCCCCAGGTCGGCGAAGGGCGACGGGCAGGCCGCGGCGTAGGCGCGGGCCAGCGTGACCGGCTCGCCGATGGGCGCACGGCATGCCAGCCGCTCGCCGTTGACGGGAACGGCCGTCACAGCGTCTGTTGCACGATCGGACAGTCCGGCTGCGCCTTCGAGCAGCGCCTCGGCCAGGATGACGGTTTGCAACGCCGTGCCGGGTTGATATAGGCCGTGCGTGGCGCGGTTCAGGAGCGGCGCGGTGGGGTCCTCGCGCAACTGCTCCCACGCCTCGTCCAGCCTCGCGGGGTCGAAGGTCGGGCTGGAGGCCAGCGCCAGAACCTCGCCGGTCGTGGCATCGAGCAGGATGACGGCCCCTCTGCGCCCTGCGAGTGCCTTCTGGGCCTGCGTCTGCAGGGCGGCGTCAATCGTCAGCCATACGTCGTGGCCCTGCGGCAGGCGGTGGAGCAGGTCGGCCCAGGCCGCCTCCCATGCGCTGCGACCAGCCTCCCCGCGCAAGATCGCGTCGAAGGCGGATTCGATCCCCCCGGTGCCGTAGCGCAAAGAGGCGTAGCCGACGACGGGGGCGGCCTCCGGAATCGGGTACAGGCGCGTGACGATGCCCTCTTCGTTCACGGCGATGTCGGCCAGGACGACGCCGTTGCGGTCGAGGATGCGCCCGCGCCGGATGCGTTGCTCGTACAGGATGCGGCGTGGGTTATCGGCGCGGACGTTTAGAGCCTGCGCGCGGACGACGGCCCAGTAGCCGCACGTCGCTGCCAGAACGGCCAGGGCGAGGGAGAGGGCGCAGGTGATACACAAAAGGGGTTGGTTGGTCGGTCGGTTAGTTAGTTGGTTAGTTGGTTGGTTGGCTAGTTGGTTGGTTGGTTGGTTGGAGATGCGGAGGAGGAGGGCAAGGGCGATGGAACTGGTGAGCAGCGAACTTCCGCCGTACGAGACGAAGGGCAGGGTAACACCGGTAATGGGGACGAGTTTGGCATTGCCGGCCATAATGACCCAGGCCTGGATCGTCAGCCCGGCGGCGATCCCGGCAGCCAGATAGCGCTCGAACGGCTGGCGAGCACGCGCGGCAATGCGAAAGCCGCGCAGCATCAGGACGGCGTACAGCGCGATGGTGGCCAGCGTTCCCAGCAGGCCGAATTCTTCTCCGATGGCGGCGAAGACAAAATCGGTGTGTACGGCGGGGATGTAGGTCGGATGGCCCAAGCCGATCCCCTGTCCGAGGATTCCCCCTGCGGCAAATGCCAGCAGACTTTGCACGATTTGGAAGGCGCGGTCGGCGGCCTCCGGCCACGGGTCGAGCCAGGCATCCACGCGCAGCGCGACCCTGTCAGACGCCGCGTAGCCAACGGCCCCGGCGGCCAGAAACAGCACCAGTCCTGCCACGATATATCCCCACTGCCCCGTCGCCAGATAGAGCATGGCCAGGAAGGTGAGGAGGAACAGCAGCGCTGCGCCCAGGTCCTGCTGCCAGGCCAGGACTACCACCGCCAGCCCGAACATGGCCAGCAGCGGTCCCACGTAGGCCAGCGACGGCAGCCACCAGCGTCCGATGCGATGTCCTGCGGAGACGAGCAGTTCGCGCCGTTCGGCCAAATAAGAGGCCAGGTACGCAATGAGCAGGAGTTTCAGCACCTCAGAGGGCTGAAAGTAGAACCCCGCGGCGCCCAGCCACAGTCGTGGCCCGTAGCCGGAGGGGTTGACGCCGAGGACGAGCGTGGTAGCCAGCAACGCCAGCCCGCCGAGAAGCCAAGTGTAGCGGAAGCGCCGCAACCAGCGCAGGTTCCGGCCTGCGCGGATGACGGCCAGAAGCGCGACAGTGGAGATCAGCAGCCACAGGGCCTGTCGCAGCAGAAAGTTGGGTGCCAGGCGGGCCAGGAGCAACAGGCTCCAACCGGTCAGCAGCGCAGCAACGGGCAGCAGGAAGGGATCGCGTTCGGGAAGAAAGCGGCACAGGAAGAGGTGGGCGACAGAAAAGGAGAGCGCCCAGATAACCGGGGCCAATGGCAGGTTGCGAACTGCGGATCGCGGGCTGCCGATGGCGAGGGTGAGGGCGCCGGTGAGCAGGAAGGTGGCGGCAAGGACGAGCAGGGTGCGCTCGCAGCGCGCAGTCGTGGTTTGAAGTGGGCCGGGCATCATATCAGCGCTTGCGCAGCGCCTCCAGCATAGGCCTCAGACTGTACTTGCGCTGATGCTCGGCGATGAGTTTCTCCAGGTAGGAGCGCCACTCATTTTCCCGGCCCGCTGCCATGTACGCGGCGCACGCCTTTTCTAGCCAGCGCACGGCATGGCGGTAACGATCGGCTTTCTTGGCTTCGATAATCGCTTCGGCCTCTTTGCAGGCAGCGCGGATGGCCCAGTCAGGGCGCACATGTATCGCAGCGTCCACAACCGGCTCGATGATCATGTCGTAAGGATATTGGTCCGCAACGGCAATGGCTTCGTCCACCAGCCCTTCATGAAGCAGGATCTCTATAGTGGCCTGGGGATTTCGTCCCGATGTCTGCCGCACGTGTGCCAGCAGGTTTTCCTTGAGCGATGGCCACTGGGCGCCTGCCAGGCCCTGGACCGCCTGATAGTCGGCCAGGGTGGGCACCTCGCGGAAAGCGACCATTGCGGCGTTTAGCGCTGTATCGAATGCCTTCATCCCGGTGGCCTGGTCACGCAGCCAGCGGGCCAGGGCCGTCTTGGGTCCTTCCAGGGTCAACCCGTGTTCGGCGATGCGCAGCGCAGATGCGGCCTCGCCACGCTGCTGTAATGCCTGCGCCAGAGCGAGTGACTCGTCGGTAGTCGCCAGGTACTCTAGCCCATACTCTATCGCTTCCTGAACACGTCCCAATTGAACAAGCATCGTGACGTACCGTTCGGTCTGCCCTTCGGCCTCGGCCAGGTAGAGGTATTCCTGGAAACGTTTCTGGCGCGCCAATACGTTCAACCGCGCGATGGCCAGGTCGTCAGCATAGTCAGGGGCTGCGCTCTCCCACGCGCCCCTCTCGGTGATTTCCCCGTCCAAGACGCGCTGGAGCGGCGGATAATCCCACCAGTACTCCAGCGCCCCGATGGCTACATCGAAGGCCTCTTCCAGGCCATAGTCCTCCAGTTCACGCTGCCATTGCATCAGTTTCTTGCGCCACTCACGGCGCTCTGCGGCGCTCAGGTCGGCACTCAGAAGAGCTTCGGCCCACAAGATGCCCAGATCATCATCGAAAAAATCGCTGGCAAAGCCGTCGGAATCATCCAGGTATTCCCATCCGGCCAGGTACTCTCCGGTGACGGCCTCCAGGACGACCAGGGCGTTGTGCCCATCTCCAGCCTCGAGGTAAGGCAATGCCTGCTCCAGAACTTTGTTCACGTCGCTCACAACGTTCTCGATGTGCCAATAGGCTTCGGAGGCACGCATGTGATCGAGGCTGTGCAGAATGTGGCGCACCTGACGGCGGAAAGGTGCGGGGTCGAGCGGAGTCTGACGACGGCGCGGCCCTTCTGGCTCCTCGGCTGGCCCGGCCTGGGCCAGGGCAACCTGTGCCTCGATCTCGTCGGCCATGTCGGGGTAACGCCTGCCCAGATGCAACAGGATGGCCCGCAGCCGATCGGCGTCCAGCCCATCGAGCAGGGATTCGAGCGTGGGGCGCTCCGCGATCTCTTCAGGCTCGTGGATGGCAGCCAGGAGCACGGCGACGATGTGCTTACAGTAGCCGCCCCAGTCGTATGGACAGGAACAATGGGCCGCAGCGATACCCGTCTCAGTCAGAGTGACCTGAACCCGGTATGGCTCATATTGGCTACCTTCCACTTCGGCCAGCAGTTGGTCGCCGCGTCGCGCCAGCGAGAGGACGGCCCCACCCTCGTAGTACTCGCTTCCGCGCCGGAACGATTCCGGCGTGGCGAGTTGGCGGACAGCCGCTTCGGTCAAGTTGGTCATGCCCCCTCCACCTCCAGGTACTTTCCCACAATCGGCGCCAGGTCTCGCCTGACCTGCTCCGGGATAAGGTCGCGCTGGGTGATTACCGCGGTCGCCAGCGCAGAACCACATTCGCAGTCGCGGGACGCAGCAGCCAGGCGCGGGATCAGAATGCGCAGGGCGCGTTGCGCCAGCGCGGCATTGGCGTGCAGAGTCGCCAGCAGCATCTCGACATTGACCGCTTCCTCCGTCTCGTGCCACACGTCGTAATCGGTAATGTGCGCCATCGTCGCATAACACATCTCGGCTTCCCGTGCCAGGAACGCTTCGGGCGAGGCGGTCATGCCGATGATGTCCATGCCCCAGGCGCGAAACGTGCGGCTTTCGCCCTTCGTGCTAAAGCGCGGGCCTTCGATGGTGATAAAGCACCCGCCACGATGCACCTTCCCGCCGGCCTCTTCCACCGCGTCGGCCAGCAGCGCCGAGAGCCGTCCGCAGAACGGCTCCGCCGTGCCGATGTGCGCCACCAGCCCGTTGCCGAAGAACGTGTAGATACGTTTCTTCGTAAAATCGAAAATCTGGTCGGGGATGACGATCTCGCCGGGGTGCAGGTGCTCGCGCAGCGAGCCGCAGGCGGAGATCGAGATGACCTGCTCGACGTCCAGCGTCTTGAGCGCGTAGATGTTGGCGCGCGAGTTGACCTCGGTGGGCATGATGCGGTGGCCGCGCCCGTGGCGGGCAACGAAGGCGACGCGCACGCCCTCCAGCGTGCCGATGACAATGGCGTCCGACGGGTCACCAAAAGGCGTGCTGATGCGGCGTTCCTCGACCTCGGTCAGTCCCTCCATCTGGTAGAGGCCGCTGCCGCCGATGACGCCGATACGGATGGGGTCTGTTGGCATTGGTGAGTCCTCCTCTTAAAGTATTGCCCTCGAAAAACGATCACAACCGCGAAGATTTTGTTGACGCGCCAAAGGGCGGGGTTACCCCGCCCCTACCTTTGGTTGCGGCCAGAGCCGCGCTATGTATTGCGTATGCGTTTGGTCTAATTGTACTCCATCCTCCTATCTCCGCCAGTGTGCCTGATACACCACCATCGTCTCCCCACCGGTGATCGTCCTGTGCTCCAGCGTCACCTGATAGACTGGCTCCAGAGCGGGGTTGGCGGCCAGGCCGGGAAACCAGTTGGGGAAGATGACCACGTATTCGACGTTGCGCTCGGCCAGGAACCCGGCCAACTGCGCGTCCCGATCGGGCATGCGGAGTAGCGGGACAACCTCCGGCGTGACCAGCCCGGCCAGATCAACAACGGGCCGCCCGGAGATGTACGCGATGGCGCCGATGTCGTTGAGAGCCACAAAGGCATCCGGTGACGTATGCTCCGCGAGCCAGTAACCCAACGCGACGTGCATCCGGTTGATTTCCTCAACGTTGTAGGCATACTGGCTCGCCATGTAGGGCAGCCGCCAGGCCGTTCCAATGATGATGAGCAGGGCCGCCAGGGTTCTGAGGGGCTCGACTGCGCGGGTGCGACAGATAAAGCCGGCTAGTAGCCGATGGCGTCGGACGATTCGCCACGCTTCCAGCAACCCCACGGCGCCAAGCACGGCATTGCAGGGAATGAGCGGCATCAGATAGCGCCCGTGCTGGTAGAGTGGCGTATGGAGAAAGGCATAGGCCAGCGGCAATCCTGCACTCCACAGGCTGAGGAGCGGCGCACGCTTGAGCAACATCAGCCCGCCCAGCAGAACAAACGGCAGGAGCAGCGGATTATCGAGGATCAGATAGCGCGCAGCCACGCTCAGGAAATCGCGGTCGGGCAGGAAAGAGATGGTGGTTTTGGCGTGATAGGTGTTGGGCAGCAGATGGCCGCCGGTCTTGAGCGAAAAGATCAGGTATGGTGCCACAATTGCAGCGAAGAGGAAGGCGGAATATGTGAAACGTGAAACGTGAAACGTGAGACATGAGACGTGAGAGGTGAGACGTGATTCGTAAGACGTAAAACGCAAGGCGCCAAGCGTGAGGTCGGCGAGGGCGAGTGCGAAGAGGAGGTAGCCCTCGGGGCGGGAGAGGGCGGCTAGGCCGAAGAGAACGACGGTGAGCGGGCGGTACCGTGCGTTGGCTCTATTGCGCAGATGAACGGCGATTGCCAGCAGACTCAACGCGGCAAACAGACACGTCTCCAGCGCCGCAAGCCCCGCCCAGACCAGTCGCCCGTTGACGGCGACAATCATTCCCGCCAACCACGCGAGCCACCGGCTACCGGTCAGTTGCATGGCAATGACGTAGGACGCCGTCAGAGCAGCCAGAAAGCAGGCCGCACTCAAAATCTGCCCGGCGACTGGGAAACGCCCACCCACGAAGTAGACCCCGGCCAGCAACAACGTCCACAAGGGCGCCGTAGAACCGGCAGTGGGCTGACCGGGGTTGAACGAAAAGCCATCGCCGCGCGCCAGGTTGCGTGCGAATTGGAAGTGAATCCAGGCATCGTCCAACGGTACACCGGGCGGCGCGTCGAGCACGAACGCGCCCAGAATCAGGCTCCCCACAAGTAGCAGGCTCGCTAGTGGTAAGAGATTGCAACTTGCGGATCGCGGATTGCGGAGAGATTCATCGTTCGGCATTTCCCCGCTCCCCACTTCGTCCTTCCTGATCACTGACCACCAATCACTAACTTTAACTGCACCTGCCCCATGCCGATGACATCCCCGGCGCTGACGACGGTTGGGCCACCGATGCGCGTACCATTGAGCAGCGTCCCATTCTTGCTGCCGCGATCCTCCAGCCACCACTGCCCTTCCCGCCAGGCCAATAGAGCATGCTGGGCGGAGACGTAAGCATCGGGAATGCACACGGTATTATCCGGCGCACGGCCTATAGAGGTAATGGGTTGTAACGGGAAGGCAGTGCCGGGAGCGATCGTTTCGTCTGTTGCTTGCACGACGACCAGTTGCCCACCGGTGTGAGCTGCCTCGTGGCCGGCGGCTGCTCGCCGTAGGTCGTGCCACAGCATCCACATCACGGCCGCCAGGAAGGCATACAGCGACAGGGCAAGCAACATGCGCAGAGCCAGCAGCAGGATGTCCATCTTCTAGTCGGATTCACCCTCTGGGGAAGCAAGTGACGGGGTGTCTCCATTGCCCGACAAGGGGATTGGAGTAGGGGGATCCTCGCCATAGATCACCTGGACGCCGGCGAAAGAGATCACGTCACCGGAGTGCAGCACGCATTCTTCGATGGGATAGCCGTTGATCTGCGTGCCGCCGGAACTGCCCAGATCGTAGAGCACGTAGTGGCCGTATCTGCGACGCAGTTGGGCGTGATGGCGGGAAACGCGCGGATCCTCGATGATCACGTCGTTTTCCAGCGCACGGCCGATGGATACCACGGGTTGGACAAGGTTGAAGTGCCGGCGGCCTTCCAATATCAGGAACGGCCGGCCGAGTGGCACAATACTCTCCGCCTCCGTTCCCTCGACTTCGCTTTCCCCTACCTCGCGAGTTCTCTCGACTCCGGCGGCATCTTCCGGCATCCAGCGCGCCTCGACGCGTGCCTGGTGAAGGCCCACTCCTTCGTCGGGAAGGACGTGGACGATGGGGGTGTGTTCGAGACCTATGCCGGCCTGAGCAGATAGTTCGACGATGGAGCGCGCCAGTTCCTTCTCCAGGGTCGGTTGCTCTGCAGCCAGCAGACGGTGATCCTCCGGGTGCAGGTAAACCCAGTAGTGGCTGGGTGGTTGCGCCGTCCCATCGGGCCCGATTGTCTGATAGTCTTCCATTGCCCGGATGAGGCCGGTAGCGACTTCCAGTGGGCTGAGCCGCCCGGCGAAGAGACGGGCAAAAGTGCCTTCCACCAGCCGTTCGGCCATGGCTTCGAAGCGTGAGATTGTGCTCATCGTGTAGAGATTATAACGCGGTGGGAGACAAATGACAAATGGCCGACAGCGATGGGACTTGCGTATTTTCCCAATACATGGTATATTATAGTCAACCCTGCTGTGTGCGTGATTGCCGTCTTTGCGTTTTGAGCCAACACCCAAAAATAACGGGGGCTGTCTCTTCAGAGAGGAATGCGATAGCCTTCGGGCAAGGCAGACCGCTGAGCAGGCTCCCACCTGCGCGAGCAGGTTCAAAACACATCGGCACACGGCACGGCGGGGTTCTGTTTGATGATGGTCTAGTCGCAAACGCCACCGATACATGCGGTGGCGTTTGCATATCCGGGGTGTACGTTATGCTTCGCGAACGAGTATCGGACAACGTCTATGTTTTCACCAGCGAGAAATATGCCCAGGTCACTGCCAGCGCGATCGTGACGTCTGCCGGTGTCATAGTGATAGACACGCTCCCCTTTCCCGACGAGTCGCGTCAGATGGCGGCTTCCATCGCCCGTGTCAATCGAGCCGGCACGCGCTATGTGATATTGACTCACTATCACGCCGATCACACGTATGGGACTTTTCTGTTCCCCGAGGCCAACGTGGTGGCCCATGCCCGATGCCGAGAACTGTTGGAGCAGCTGGGCATCCCGGCTTTGGAAGAAGCTAAGGTCAGGGAGCCGGAACTCGAGGCGGTAACCATCCGTTTGCCCGACGTCACGTTTGATGAAGGAGAAATCGCGCTCCAGCTCGGGGGTAAAGTGGTGCGCTTGATCCACGCGCCGGGGCACACACGCGACTCGATCGTGGTTTACCTCGAAGACGAGCGTGTGCTGTTCGCCTCGGACACGGTAATGCCGGCCCCCTCCATCGTAGATGGCGATTTGGAGGCGTTCAAGGCTTTCTTGAGGAAGGTGGCCGAGTTGCCCATCGAAAACCTGGTGCAAGGTCACGGAGAGGTCATCCTGCGTGGTGAGGTCCAAGATGTGGTGAAGGCCAGCCTCAAGTATCTCGACGCCATCGAGGCCAAGGTTGACAAGGCGATCAAGAGCGGCAAAGGCAAAGAGTCCCTGCATCAGATCAGCATCGAATCCTGCGGCCTCTCACGCATTCCCCTCAACGGGCTGGTGCAGCATATCCACACTGCCAATCTGCTGGCGCTATACGATCGAATGGCAAAGCGATGAGCGAGAACGTCGAGCGTATCCTGGCTGCTATCGCCGCGCTCTCCCCAGAAGAGCGCGCTGTACTGTTCGACCGATTGGCTGGCGCGGCGCCTTCTCCATCTCAGGCCACGCTGCCCCTGCATTTCACCGTTGCCGGCCTGGAGGGTACGGCAGACTACATGCTTACCTTCGATGGTGGTGCCCGAGGGAATCCCGGCCCGGGCTACGGGAGTTATGCACTCACCCGTGTGAGCGACGGCAAATCCGATGTCGTGCGCTTGGACTTTGGGCGCGTGATGACCAACAACGAGGCCGAGTACGAGACGCTGACCGCTGGCTTGCAGGCATTGATCGAGCGCATCGAAGCGGCAGGCCGTTCGCCGGCGGATTTCAGCGTCGAGGTGCGCGGCGATAGCGCCCTGGTCATTCATCAGGTGCAAGGCGACTGGAAGACGAAGGACGACCGCATGCGACTGTTGCGCAACCGCGTGCGTGAACTCCTGGCGCGTTTCAAGGGGTATCGGTTGACATTACAAGAGCGTGATGAATCAGTGCGGATGCTGGGGCATTAGGCTTGACAATCCTCTATTCTTTGCTATAATCTTAATTGGCTGATAACTGCACATCCAAAGGCTGCGAAGAGGAAGAGTACACGCCGAAACGATGGCGCAGAGAGCGAGGGTATGGTGAGATCCTCGCCCACACGCCGGCGTGGAATGGGCCTCGGAGCCGCAGGACGAAGGAACATCCGATCACAGGACAGCAGCGGATGCTTCGAGTAGTCCGGGCCGGAGTTGCCACCGTTATCACGGCAAAGGATATCGTCTTTTAGACCGTATCCATAACGAGTGAGGCTGGCTCTTGCTCTTGACCCGTCGTCATCACCGACGGGTTTTTCGTTTCCAGGCCAGCCTAACCGGGGTGGCACCGCGGGAAGACCCTCTCTCGTCCCCAGGACGGAGGGGGTTTTTGATTTCCAGTGGTTCGCACTGTGCCAAATTAAAACGAGGTGCTGCCAGATGGTTTTCGATGAGACTCGATCACCCAACCTGTTACCGATAGTGCGGGAATTGCCCGCTGACCTGGAGACGCCGATCTCGGCCTACCTCAAACTGGCCGGACAGGGGCCATCATTTTTATTGGAAAGTGTCACCGGTGGCGAGCAGGTAGCACGCTACTCCTTCATTGGCGTGGACGCCAGACGCGCTTACGTGTTGCGTGGGCGGGACCTGGAACGCCATACGCCTGATGGTGTCTCTATCGAGACATTGCATGCTTCCGTTGACCCCCTCGATGCCCTGCGTGCTGAACTGGCTTGCTGCCACTCGTTGGGACAACCACAAGGGGGACAACCACAAGGGGGACAACCACAAGGGTTGTCCCTACCGCGCTTCAATGGCGGCCTGGTCGGCTATCTTGGTTACGACACGGTGCGCTTTTTCGAGCCGACGCTGCAACTCGCTCCCCATCCGCATTTGCCCGACGCGATCTTTTTGTTGTCCGATACGGTCATCGCCTTCGATCACGCCTTCGGGCGCATGCTCCTCATCACCAACGTGCCTCCAGGGGCCACCGCCGAAGCTCAGGAACGGTTGGATGTCTTGGAACAACGGCTGCACTCTCCACTCCCCACGCCGCCCCCACGCGCGGCTGACGTTACCCCAACCGAACTGGCCTCGAATGTGACCCGCGAGCAATTCGAGGAGGCCGTCCGTGCGGCGAAGGAGTATATCGCCGCCGGCGACATCTTCCAGGTCGTGCTCTCCCAGCGTCTCTCGCGCCAGACTTCCGCCGCGCCCTTCGACATCTATCGCGCGCTGCGCCGCCTGAACCCTTCGCCCTATATGTTCTTCTTCGACCTGGGTCAACTGGCCGGGACGCCGGATTTCTACCTGATCGGGGCATCGCCTGAGGTGCACGTCCGCCTGGAGGGCCGCCGCGCTGCCCTACGCCCCATTGCCGGCACCCGCCCACGAGGCAAGAGCCCCGAAGAAGACGCCGCACTGGAGCGCGACCTGCTCGGCGACCCGAAGGAGCGCGCCGAGCACGTAATGCTGGTGGACCTGGCACGCAATGACCTGGGGCGTGTCTGTAAGTATGGTACGGTGCATGTCCCGGAGCAGATGGTGATCGAACGCTACTCCCACGTGATGCACATCGTCTCGTATGTGGAAGGGATATTGAAGCCCGAATACGACGCCTTCGACCTGATGCGGGCAACCTTTCCGGCAGGCACCGTCAGCGGCGCACCGAAAATCCGCGCGATGGAGGTTATCGCCGAACTAGAAGGTCAGCCGCGCGGCCCCTATGCCGGTGCAGTGGGATACTTTTCCTACGACGGCTCGATGGATACATGCATCACCATCCGCACACTGACGATGCTTGGGCACGAGGTCAGCGTGCAGGCCGGAGCGGGAATCGTCGCCGATTCTGACCCCGCACGCGAGTACCAGGAGACGCTGAACAAGGCGCGAGCGCTCGCGGTGGCAGTCGAATTAGCAGAAGGAGTGTCATAGTGACCAGGGATTGGGGATTAGCGATTAGGCCCAATTCCTAATCCCCAATCACCAATCTCTCTTGTGGAGGCCACACAATGATAGCCGTAATTGATAACTATGATTCTTTCACCTACAACCTGGTACAATATCTGGGGGAACTGGGCGCCGAGGTGCGCGTTCTTCGCAACGACGCGATCATGGTCGAGGAACTCGACGCGCTCAATCCCAGCCACATCGTCATCTCCCCCGGCCCCGGCACGCCCGACGATGCCGGCATCTCGCGTGAGGTGATCCGCCGGTTGGGGCCACGGCGGCCCATTCTGGGGGTCTGCCTGGGACATCAATGCATCGGGGAGGTATTCGGCGGGCGTGTGGTGCGCGCGCCGCGCCTGATGCACGGCAAGACTTCGCCGATATATCACTACGGCGACGGACTGTTTCTCGGCATGCCCAAGCCGTTCGAGGCGACGCGCTATCACTCGCTGATCGTGGACGAGCCCCTGCCGCCGGACCTGGTGCTCACGGCTTTCACTAAAGAGGGCGAGGTCATGGGGCTACGCCACCGTGTCTATCCGATCTTTGGCGTGCAGTTCCATCCCGAATCCATCCTGACCGAGCATGGCAAGCAATTGCTGCGCAACTTTCTCGCGGTGGGGAACCAGTAGTGATCATCGAACCCGCCAACTTCGATGACTTGGAAGAGATCCTCGTCCTGCAAAGGCTGGCCTTCCGGAGCGAAGCCGAGCGGTACAACGACGATACCCTTCCACCGCTTACCCAGACCCTTGAAGGGATTCAGGCCGACTTTGAGCGGATGGTATTTCTCAAGGCATCGGTGGATGGTCGCATTGTCGGCTCGGTGCGTGCCTATGTGGAAGGGGATACCTGCCACCTTGGCCGTCTCGTCGTACACCCGGACTTTCAACGGCGGGGCATCGGTCGCCGACTGATGCACGAGATCGAGCGGCGCTTCGCACACGTGCAGCGGTTCGAACTTTTCACCGGTCACGCCAGCACGCCGGCCCTGCGCTTGTACGAAGGGCTGGGCTATAACGAGTTCAAGCGCAAGGCACTTGACACACATATCCTCGTGTTCCTGGAGAAGCGGAATCACGAATAACACGAAAGGGGTCGAAAAATGCTTCAACCATACATTGCCAAACTGTTACAGCATCAAGACCTGACCGCCGACGAGGCCGAGGAGGCCATGCAGATCATCATGACCGGTCAGGCGACGCCTGCGCAGATCGGCGGCTACCTGGTCGCGCTGCGCATGAAGTGCGAGACGGTCGAAGAGATCGTCGGGAGCGCCCGCGCGATGCGCGCACAGGCCAGCCGCGTCGAGGTCACGCTCGACGATGGCCAGCCGCTGGTAGATACCGCCGGCACCGGCGGCGACGGCGCGCACACGTTCAACATCTCCACTGCCGCTGCCTTCGTCATCGCCGGCGCGGGGCACAAGGTCGCCAAGCACGGCAACCGCGCGGCCTCGTCCAGGTGCGGCAGCGCCGATGTGTTGGGGGCATTGGGCCTCAACCTCGACCTCACGCCAGAGCAGGTCGGCGCGTGCATCGAGCAGGTGGGGATCGGTTTTCTCTTCGCCCCCAAGTTCCACCCGGCGATGAAGCACGCCATCGGCCCACGCCGCGAATTGGGCCAGCGCACGATCTTTAACATCTTAGGGCCGCTGACCAATCCTGCCGGCGCCACCCATCAACTGATCGGCGTGTACGATCCGGCGCTCACTGAGCCGCTGGCCGAGGTGTTGGGCGCGCTGGGGGGCAAAGCCGCCTTCGTCGTCCACGGCTACGGTGGCCTGGATGAACTGACCACCGGCGGCCCCAACCGCGTGAGTTGCCTGAAGGATGGACAGGTCTCCACATTCGAACTGGACACTGCCGACCTGGGGCTGCGTCCGGCCAGACCCGAGGACCTGTGCGGCGGCGAGCCGGAGGAGAATGCACGCATCCTGCGCAGCATCCTGGCGAACGAGGACCGCAGCCCGCGCCGTGATGTGGTGTTGCTCAACGCGGCAGCAGCCCTGGCGCTGGATACAGGCGACCTGGCGTATGCGCTGACCGAGGCGGATATGGCTATCACCAATGGCGCGGCGCTGCAAAAACTGGAGAGTCTGATAACGTTCAGCCAGAGCCTGGCTGCCATACCTGCCCAATGACCATCCTCGACGATATCTTTGCCCACAAGCGGGTCGAGGTCGCCGGGCGAAAGCAGGTATTGCCGTTCGAGGCGGTCCAGGCGCAGGCGATGAGCGCGCCCCCGCCACGCGACTTTATCGCCGCACTGTGCAGGTCCCCATCGCGCCCGGCGCTCATCGCCGAGATCAAACGCGCTTCGCCTTCACGCGGCCTGCTGGGGTGCAGCGCGCTGCGCCCCTTTGATCCCGTACACCTGGCACGCATCTATCAGGAGAACGGCGCGGCGGCGATCAGTGTGATCACCGATGAGCGTTTCTTTCAGGGCAGCCTCGACGATCTGCGTGCTGTGCGCCAGGCGGTGGACCTGCCGCTCTTGCGCAAGGATTTCGTCTTCGACCCCTACCAGGTCTACGAGGCGCGCGCGGCGGGAGCCGATGCTGTACTTCTCATTGCGGCCATACTCAGCGACGAGGACCTGCGCACGCTGCACGACCTGATCAACGCACAGGGCATGACGCCGCTGATCGAGGTGCATGACGAGGCCGAGTTGCGGCGGGCGCTTCGGCTCAAACCGCGCCTGGTTGGGATCAACAACCGCGACCTGCGCACGTTCGAGGTGGACATCGAGACGACCGCATGCCTGCGCCCGCTCGTACCCGAGGGCGTCACCCTGGTCGCCGAGAGCGGCATCCACACTGCCGCCGACGTTGCCTGCCTGGCCGAGATCGGCGTGGATGCGATGCTGGTGGGGGAGTCGCTCATCACGGCGGCGGATGCTACGGCCAAGATGCGCGAGTTGACGGGGGCAAGTAGGCCGGTTTGCAAGTAGGCAAAGGTGCAAGTCACAAATCACGAATCACGTTTCACGAATCACGTTTCGCGTTTCACGCCTCGCATTCACGTCAAAATCTGCGGCATCACCACGCTGAATGACGCATTGGCCGCGATTGAGGCCGGCGCCGATATGCTGGGCTTCAATTTCTACCCCCAAAGCCCGCGCTACATCCCGCCCGCCGACTGTGCGCGCATCGTTTCCCTAATCCCTAATCACCAATCCCTAATCACTCTCGTCGGCGTCTTTGTCAACTCCCCACTCGCGGAGGTCAAAGCCATCCTCGACGATTGCGGCCTGCATCTGGCGCAACTGCACGGGGACGAGCCGCCAGAATTCCTGGAGGCATTGGAGGGACGGGCGTTCAAGGGGCTGCGGCCCGCGACTTTAGAACAGGCCCAGGCCGACGCGCGCTGCTTTGCCCGTCGCGGAGCCCCTGCTCTACTCGTGGACGCCTGTCGGCCGGGCGCCTACGGCGGCACAGGGCAGACCGGAGACTGGAGTCTGGCGCGGGCGCTGGCGGAGGAGTACCCGATCTTGTTGGCCGGGGGGTTGACGCCGGAGAACGTGGCCGAAGCCGTGGCGCAGGTGCACCCCTGGGGGGTGGATGTGGCTTCAGGCGTGGAATCCAATCCGGGCCGCAAGGATGCGCTCAAGATGCGCGCGTTCGTGCGCGCGGCGAAAGTGAACGTGGACCCGGATTCACGTAGGTAGGGGCGGGGTCATCCCACCGCTACGGCGCCGGCTGACCGCTCAAGCGTCGCCCAACCTTGAGTGCGCCCAGCGATTGGATCAGTATGCTGACGACCGAGGCGTAGACGATGACCTTTTGCCCTGTTGCCTGGATCACCACCCCCTCAAGGGTCCGCGACGACGGGCCTCTTGTCAGCAAGAACAGGTAAGCGATCAGCAGCACCGCAAAGACGGCAAAGACCAGCGCGGAGCGCCGGGGGTAGTCGCGCTGGCAAAGGATCGCGGCTGCGTAGAAGGTGACGGCCACGGGAAACGCCTGGAAGGCCCGGAGGACGAATTGGGTGTGTACCTGGAGGTGCAGGTTGGCCGGCGTCAAGGCCACGCCGATGAAGCACAGCCCGGAGATGATGCCGAAGACGGAGCCGAGCCAACTGAGCACCTTGCCCAACGGCGATCCGCCGAAGAACTGAGGGAAGGCCGCAAAGAACAGCACCAGCCCGCTCCCCGCAACCGTCAGCGCGATGAAGAACAAGACGGCAGAGACAATGTTGGGCTGGCCTCCGTACGTCTGGGTCAGCCCCAGGTCACTGAAGAAATTGCGGAAGAACGAGTAGCCGGAGGCTGCCGGCTCGGTACGCGTACCGCCTGCGTAGAACAGCATCGCCACGGCGGTGAGCACGACGAACTGGAGACATGCTGTGATGACCAGCCAGAAGACGCTCCGTTGCCAGAAGCGAGACATTGTCCACCTCTCTGAACCCGCTTGCAGGAATTCATAGCCACGCGATCTTGATTTCTCCATCCAGGCGCTTGAATTCCGGGTCGCCTGTGATTACTTCGCCTTTACGCAGTTTCGCAAGGGGCGCTGCAAAGCAATCGGCATGCGAGATGCCGC
>DAOUBA010000188.1:0-15611 GCA_034432855.1 Anaerolineae bacterium
TACCGTTCGTAATTTAAGGCCGCTTGGATTTCGGGTGTGAACTCGAGTTGGATAGTCATGGGCACAATCATACCACGTTACGCCGAGGCGCCAAAAACCGCAGTTTGTGCCCGCGGGCAGTATAAAATGGCCTTACACCCGGCCAGTCCCATGATCAGCGCTCCAAGCAGGCAAAGGTAAATTTTCCCGATCTCCTGTTCACTCATCTCTGCTCCGAGGTAACGGCGAAACTTTCCAGAATGTGCGTTACGAGCTGCTCATAGGCAGTAGAAAAGCTGGCACGGGTGATGGTATCGGCATTGGCAGGTGGGGCATAGCCGATCCATAGATAATAAACCATTTGTTCGGCCAAGATGTATATCGAAGCGCCTTCTACAAAAGGTCCAGCGCCATCGGCAATCTCGCGCCGCACGATCAAGGCCGGCATCCCGTTAATTCTTGTCCAGGTACCGGAGGGTAGAAGAGGAATAAGAGCCGCGCTAGTGGCTGTACCCCGCTCGTCAACGGAAGGATTGCGTACCTGTGGGTCCGGCAGCCAATGGCCTACCGGATCAGCCGCAAAGTCCATCTTGACAAAGCCCCTGAGCAGAGCGGATGGGCGCAGTTCCTGGTTGCCAATAGCAAGATCACCATAAAAGACCCAGCGGTCTGGAGTCACTCCCATTTCCTTATACCAAGTGGCCGGTATCCGGAAACTATACCCGTAATAACTGTCGGCGATAGTAATCCATTCAGTCTGATCTATCAGGGAGAGATCCCGGACTTGGGCTCGGGATTGTCGTTGGTAGAAGACGCTTCCGAGCAAAATCAGAATGCACAGCACTATGAGCCCTACCCGTAACGGCGCTTTAGATTTGAACATGGGTGCACCTCCTGGAATGATTCAGAAATCTCTGACGAACATGATTGCGTCGTAGGCCACTCTCTGTCCGTCACTTGTCTGATTGGTCAATCGCACATAAGTGCCACTGGTGCTGAGGTTCCACGTCCCCAGCCTTACCCAGTCGTTGTTGTATCCGTTCTGATTAATGGAGACGGTAGCGATCAGGGCGTTGTTGGAGTAGATCTGATAGCGAGCATTGCCGGTCAAAGTTAGACTGCTGTGATTAGGAGCAAACACGTAAATGTGATAGTTCCCTGAAGCCGGCAAAGAGGGTGTCCATGTCCCGATGTAGTACGGCGCATACCACGAGGTGGCGTGATTGCATGGAATGTGCGCCTGCACTTCGTACCGTCTTTCCTGGGATAAATTAGGCCACCAGTCGGCCCAATAGTCAACGGTGGTGCCGTTGACGTAGGTATAGTACATGTCGCTATCTATGCCGATGCCGGTCATGCGATACCAGTAGGGGCAACTGTTGGGCGGGCACTCCATCCAAGACGACCCAGAAATCCGTCCCTTCTTGAAGCCGCCTGTATTATCAGGGGTGTCGTCTATCGTCACAACGGCGCCATCAGGTACAGGGGCAACGAGAGGAGAGCCAGCCCACTGACCCTCCGACCACAGGTTGGGGTTGAAAGGATCCACCGGGCTATTGTTCAATTTCACCGCAAAATGCAGGTGCGGGCCGGTGGACCAACCGGTATTGCCAGTCGTGCCGATCATCTGGCCTTTGGGGAGCGATTGTCCCACCTGGACGGTGATCGCGCTCAGGTGGCAGTACGTGGTCTCGTAACCGCCGCTGTGGGCGATCTTGACGTAGAGGCCACAGCCACACTGTTGGGCCCTGGCGGGATCGTAGCCTGGATCACCGGGGCGTAATCGGTACTCGTGGCAGCTATTAGGTGGGTTCTGTGTGTTCCATGGATTGGGATATTGAGGATTTATTGTACCACCCTGCTGTTATTGTGCCTCCAGCGGCGGCCAGGACGCGGTTGCCGATGGTGAAACTGAAGTCGTAGGCCTGGTGGGAGGGACTGTAGCCCTGGCTGATGGTCGTTGTGCCATAGTAGGGAGAGGCCAGAAACGGCGTCTGCGCCGTTGCCGGCGTGATCGGCATCAGATCGAGCGTCCAAACCACGACCAACCCCAGCGCGATGGCTAGTTTTGCGAGTTTCCTGCTCATCGTCCCTTCCCTCCCAGCCACCACAGTCCACCCTTGTTTCGACCATCGTTGGTCACCTGGTGCAGGCCGCTGCCGTCCGCTTTGGCGATCCATATCTCACGCACGAGCCGCCCTTCGGGACGGCGCTCAAAGGCGATCATCGAGCCGTCCGGCGACCAAGTCGGATAGACGCTATCACGGGACAGCACCCGCAATTGCCCAGTGCTTGGGTTTTGCAGGTAGATGTTCACTCCTGTGATTCCATCATCATCCTGGCCTTTTTCCAGGGAACGTTCACGGGCGCAGTAGACGAACCTTGTTCCGTCAGGAGACCAAATGGGGGGACCCGTTGCTAAATCTTGCGCTTCTACGAAACGTTCGTCGGGCAGTACATCTCTGCCTTGACCATCCATTGCTTTGAGCGACCCCTCGTCTCTGTAGTAGATAGCCTGCCGGTTCAACGAGAGGGATTCGAAATAGACGTCCTCCTTGAGTTTCTCAGCTTTGCCACTGTTTGCGTCAACGATCCAGATGGTATCAAGTTCTTAAAGGGGAGGTGAAAGTGCGTACAGCGAGGACGATGTGCCCGTCTGCCAACACGGCCACGCGGCGCACATTGTCGCCCCATAGGCCCAAGGTCTTGAGGTCGAGCAAAGCAGTTTGCTCGCCGCCGGGAACATCCACCAACCATATCTGATGATTGGCGCCAACAATGAGCCTGTGGCCATTTGGATACCAAAGGGTCCAATCTATCACCTTGCCTTGGAGTATAGACCAAGCCTGACCGGTGCGCAGGTCTATGACGCACGCCGGAATTGCCCACATCGGCGGCAACGCGATGGCATACCGGCCATCCGACGAAGGCTCTATGGCACCGTCACAAACCCAATCCGCAGGCGTGCCCTCCGGTAGTTGAGGGATCACCGGTCTGGGTTCTGCCAGGGGGTTCCCCTTCTCGTCCAGTGGCAGGATGTACGGCACCCACTGGTGAGGAACCTGCGCCATCTCAGGAGGCGCCTCGCCGCCGTAGACGAGGAACCACGGGGCGTCAACCGCCGCTTCTCCGGTCGCTTCGGGCACGAGAGATGGAAGGACAATTGGCTGCTCTCTCTGCGGCACCATCGTGTTTAGAGCAACAGTGGGTATCGCCGGTGCTGTCGGCAGGGGTGGTCCGGCAGCCTCGCTAGGTGGTCGGATGGAGCGAAGCAACGTGCCTGCTCCTACCACCAGGGCGGCCAGCGCTAGCAGGCCGACGACTCCATTTAACACGTTATGCAGACGCTTCGTCGCTTCACCTCCGCCACCAATACCGACGCTGAAATTGATTCGCGTATTTCAGACCTCCTCGCGTATCTTGCCAGCAAAGTGGTTGCCGGCTGAGTATTTGCCCGCATTTGCGTCGCGGCGCGGGCGCCGCCGCACCTCCGTCTCGTGGATGAGACGCCGGGAGTTCCCCCGTGATACAGGCCCCTCCCCGCCGGGCCATTGCCCGCAGTTGCCACCCTCTCGCGCGTACTTCTCAAGATGCGCCCGCCTGGATTTCCCCCGGCCTGAACGGGTTGCGGCGCTTCAAGGGCCGTTGTCCTGTCGGGTATGCCGCCCGACAAGATCATCCTACCAAACTTTCGGCGGTTTGTCATCATGGAAAACCGGAATTTTTTGTCGCAGAAACTCTCCTCACCTGGACGAGCTGGGACCAAACACAAGTCTTTTGCCACGAATTTCACGAAAATTTTCCGGCCATTCATGTCAATTTGCAGCCAATGGGTGACGACGGCACGGATTTCTTGCTCAACAGCACCTCCCCGCCCGCTACCTGCCGCACCGCCGCTACCATCTGCTCCCCGCTGTAACGGCCTGCGTGCTAAAGTCGCCCGCCACAGGCCTTCGGCCTCCGGTCGGCCTGCGCCGACCGGGAGCGTAGGCGTAGGTCGATTCCCGGCGCAGTTTTGCCTACGGAGGCTGATTTTCAATCAGCGCACAGCGGTGGGCAGCTGGGGAGGTAATTACGTCGGATGACGGACCATCAGTTATCGCTGGCACATCTGGGTGGCCCATAGGCGCGCCGGACCTCTTCCCACAGGGTATCTGGAATCTTCGCCGGGACTATCTCTGCGGAGAAACGGAAGGAGTCTATTATCTGGCGCATAATTGTGACTTGTTCCTCGTCGCACTGCAGTGTGAACCACAGGCGATAGCCATATGCCCCGTTGCCGACAAGGACGGTAAGCATAGGGCTGATCGCTGCTGGATCATCGGTAAAAATCATTGCAGGATACCCAGCCACTTCGGCATTCGGCTCCACTGCCGGACACGGCTCTCTCGCGCAAAACTCCTCCAGCCATGCTCTGAAATCTGGTGTGGACATTGGCCAGATATCCACGTCAAGAGCACCCTGCGGGCCTGCAAATGAATGCCGCCTGATGATGGTTATCCCATTAGAAAAACCCTCATCAATGGAGATGGAGGCCCGCCAGTTTGTCGGATACGCCAGGGCGAAACCGTACTTGAGGTCTTCGTAGCACACCCACCCTGCCTCGGACGAAGAAGCGGGTATGCACGTGCGGGTGGACAGACTGTTTTTCTGGCACTCCCACTTTGTTGTCGGCGAAAGGGCAGGTGGACAGAGAGCGGCGAATTCGCCGGTCAGATCCAGGAGGATCACACGAATGGCGGCAAGCGTGTTGGGGGTTGTGGCCTCTATGCTCCGAAAGCCCGTCACTTCGAGAGGCACCCCCGGTGTAATGTCCCAGAACTTTGCCGGGCTCCCGTCGGCGTAGCGCACGATGGTGCCGTCCAGCCAGGGGATGGACCAGGTTGTGCCGTCGGCATCCTGCAAGGTGACGACCTGCGCGCTGGCGGCGTTGTCCACCACCGTTCCGGTCACCGTGATGGCCTCTCGGGTAGTGGGTATGGCGACCCAGGGGGGTGTCTTGGGGAGATGGTCAATCTCGCGCCCGGCGGTGTCCACAAAGCGCACGGTAACGGGGGGCAGGGTCTCTTTGGGTAGCGGCGTGCCCTGTTCCGATTGAGTGACCTGAGGCCCCGGGAGTCGGATCACCTGGTAGCCGGTGGCGGTCGGCTCGACGGTGATGGCGTATACGTCGCCCTGCTGCTGGGCGGCGAGGACGCGATGGAGGAGCACCCACAGTTCGATCTCCTGGCCTGTGGTGAGGTTCCGCGTATCCGCCTCGCAGAGTCCCGTGACGTCCTCGGCCCATATCGTATCTGTAGAACAACGTCTCAGCCGCGTCGAGGTCGTCAGTGGCGATGGGGCAACTCCTGTACGTTCTATCGAGTAGGACGAACGACGGCCGGATGGGGTCACGAGCGAAAGCGGGCCGTAACCCGGCGCTTTCCGGCGGGTTATATCTCTCGAGAAGAGATTGCCATACGGCTCAAGTCAGGTATAATGCTCCTATCCCTGATTCTACACGGAGGTCAGCGATGCGTCAATGGCTCACCCGTATTCTGCCCCCCAAGTGGGCGCCCTACGTGCTGCACCTGCGCCTGGCCGGCGCGCCGATCGTGATTGCCCAGATGTCGGTAGGATTCTTGCTGGCCAACGGGTTGCACTTGACCGCCGACGCGCTGGCCCGCTGGGGGCTGGCGGCGCTTTCCTGGGCGGTGCTGGGCAGCGGGGGGACGCTTGCGCTCAACAGCGCCTTCGACAAAGACGAAGGGGACATCGCCTTCCTGCACAATCCTCCCAGGCCGCCGCGCCTGTTGGCCCCTTTCGCTCTGATCGTGATGGCCATCGGGCTGGTCATCGCGCTGTTCATCAGCGCGCGCTTCGTCGCAGCCTACCTGATCTGCTTTGTGATGTCGGTCCTCTACTCGGCGCCGCCGTTCCGCATGAAGAGTCGGCCGGGAGCGGATATGCTGATCAGCGCCAGCGGTTACGGGGCGATGACCGTCTATTCCGGCTGGGCGGCGTTGAACCGACCACTCGTCCCCCCCATCCCCAGCGTGGTGGCGGCCTTTTTCTGCCTTCTTGCGGCCTGGTACCCGATCACGCAATTCTACCAGATGGAGGAGGACCAGCGGCGCGGCGACCGAACATTGACGCTGACCATCGGCAAGCGCAACGGGTTGCTCCTGGCGACGTTGGCGACGCTGGCGGGGTTTGCCTTCCTGGGCGTGGAAATCGTGCTGCGCCATTGGGGGCTGCGCTCCATCGGCGTCGGGCTGGCGTTTCTTCTCTGGAGCGCCGTCCTCGTGCACTGGTGGTTCCACTGGCACCAGGCTGACGTGCTCTATGAACGGACGGGGATGTACCGGTTGGTGGGGGCGTTTGCGGTCACGCAACTGGGTGTGCTGTTGGCAATGTCGCCCTAGGGGGCATCGCGAAGTCGGTCGCCCGGGGGCCAGGTGCTTTTGGAGGGAGGCTAGAAATGTTGGCAAATCAGATCGCCCAGTCCGAGAACTATAACTTTATTGCGTTCGCCAGAGACGAAGCGTATAGGGATGCAAACAGGGGACTGCTCTTGAAGGCGTTCTCCTGCCTGCCGTCTCCGTTTTTCCAGGTTGATGTTGCCAGCGGGACAGGGCTTGTATCCCAGGAGGTGAGCGCCCTTTGCCAGGAGAAGGGAAAGCGAGGAACGGTCATCGGCATTGACCCGGACCACTTTGCGGTGGAAAGTGCGAGTAGGGATACCCCTTCGACTCCGTATTGTGCCGTCGAATTCGTGGAAGGAAGAGCACAGGACTTGGACAGGCTGCTCGTCGGACGCATTCCGCCAGAAGGCGTGGACTATGTGAGTATCCACGATGCGCTCCACGAAATTGAAGAAGAAGACAAGCAGAATGTCCTTCTATCCATCACCAGGATTCTCAAGCCCGGCGGGCTCTTTACCTACAACAGCGCGTTTACGACGGCGGCTCTGGAACTCTCTGCGATGCTGATAGGCAAATGGAAAGCAAGGGCTTTCTCGATACTTGGGGGAAAACGCAACAGGGAGAGCAAGGGACTGATCATTCATACTCCCGAAGAATACAGGCAAATGATAACCGCTGCCGGGCTTTCGGTGGTCTATGAGGCAAAAAAGACCGTCCAGATGTCTAGAACTGCACTCGAGAGCATTGCCAGATACCCCAGGTTTATCTACGGTGTTTTTGCAGATCTTGTGGGTGGAGAAAGGATACCGCTTGCGGAGAAAAGCGGCGCCCTCATTCAGGCGCTGGATGATCTGGGTATTACTGAGGTCCCACGTGTCTGGCACGAGATAATGGCTCGAAAGCCGCTCCCTTCAATGGGCTGACCCCCAGTAGCATCTGGCAAGTTGGCACTGGCGAGTTGCTAACTTGCCCTACAAACCCGGCTGGTGGAGGATCTTATGAAAACCCAATCACTCAGCAACATCGGACGGGTTATACTGGCTGATCATGCTGGTCAACTATGCGCTGGGATTGGGCGCACTGGCGCTCTACGACCGGCGCGGGCCACAGGGGGCCGAAACGCCATCGCTGCCAACTGTGACGGTGCGCCGCTGGCTCATCGGTGCGGGCGCGACGCTGGCGGCTTGGACACTGCTCAGCCTTCTGCTCTTCCGCCAGCCCATCGCCCCCGCCGTCCAAGTCGCCGGTGCAGCCGGGGGCGTCGGCGATTATCGCCGCATTCAGTGGGTTGGATGACAAGGTCGCCGCGCTTTCGGCGCGGATGGTCGCGCAGACCCGCGAAGCCGCCGCGCAAGGGGCGAACCTCGTCGTCTGGCCCGAGGGCGCCATGCCGTTCGATCCGCAAGAGGAAGACAGACTTGGCTTGCGCGACCTGGCCCGCGAAACCGGCGCGCACCTGGCGGTGGGGTATGTGATCTCGACGGATGCGGGGCTGCGCAACGAAGCCACCGTCATCAACCCACAGGGCGAGTTCCTCGGCGTCTTTGGTAAGGATCACCCCGTGACATTCGGTGGCGAGACAAGCCTGACGCGCGGCCATTCCGGGGTGGGCGCGGGCGCCACCTGCCATCGCCCCGCGGAGCGGACGAGTCTCCATTCCACCAATTCGCCTCCAGCGTTCGGGGCATCGGGCAGGCGGAGCACAATCACAGCGATGCCGTTCGGAGTATCGTCGGTGTTCTCGAACCGGACGCTTTCGACAGCGAAGCCGACCTCTCGCAGAGCCGATGCCAGTCCTTCGGCATCGCCGATCCATTCCGGGTGGGCATTGAGGTAGGCGGCCAGCCCGGCGCCGGGATAGAGCAGACCGTAGGCGTGGATCGGGAAGCAGAGCACCTGGCAGCCCTCATTGTAGAAGTAGGTGTACACGCGGGCGCTCATCTGTTGCATGCTCGCCACGCCGCGCGCGGCGGCATCGTCGGCGCGACCGTTGCCGTAGCCGTCAAGGAAGGCGGCGGCCAGTTCGCCCAGGAGGTTGTCGGCATACTCGGCGGCGACTGCCTGCATTTCCGGCAGGGCCTCACCGGAACGACCGAGCAGGGCGAGCGTCTCGGCGCGGCGGAAACGGAGATAGGCTCGCCAGTCGGGCTGGTCGCGCATGGGCGCCCAGTTCTCCGCAGCTGCCAGCGCGGCGGCCCGGTCGTACCACTCCAGCGCCGTCTCGTACTCCCCGGCGCGGAAGGCGACCTCGCCCTCGTTGGTGTACCAGCGCAGCCGGTCTTCGGTGGTGATCGGCATCCCTTCCGGTCCCCAACCGCTCTGTTCCATATCCACCGTCTTTTCGGCCAGCACAAAGCGGCCTACGTCCGCGTCCCAGCGCCAGGCCTGCCGCCCCAGGGGGTGGTTGAGCATCTTGTGGTCAAAACCGCTATCCAGCCACAGGTGTGGGTAGGTCAACACAATCTGCTGCCGGTCGGGATGGGTCGGGTCGGGTTCCAGTGCCCAGGAGGACGGCCCTGCCCAACTGATCAGGTGCGCCTGAAAGACCAGAGGGCAATCATTGGGGCCACGGCAACGGAAGAGATATAGCAGTTCGGTCCCCATGCTTCCGCCGGAGACGGTGTAGGTGACGATGGTTTCAGGCAGCAGATCGCCGGTGAGTTCCTGTACAGAGACACCGCTGTCCATCGTCGGTGTCGGCTCTCCAAAGGTATCGGACAGGGGGATGCCGGCGAAGCCTCCGTTCTCCTGGGCGATGTAGGCGATGACGGGGAGGCCCATCAGGTCGGGCTGGAGGACGACGTCGCGCCGGCCGTCGCCGTTGAGGTCCAGCAGCGTGGTCTGTGGATTACAGGTGTCCAGTTTGGGAAGTGTGCGCAGGACAGCCGACAGGTCAGCGGGGTCGTGGCCCTGCGAGAGCCAGCGAGCGACATCGGTTGCCAGTGCCCAGGCGGCTCGTGTCGGCGCCACAGGGGGCTCGTAGACGTCCAGGGCGGCGCGGAGGGCGGCGAATTCGCCGGTCAGCGGTTCCAGCGGCGTAAAGGTTGCCAGGACGGTTTCGACGTCGGCGCGGCACCGGTCAAAGGCGGCCTGATCCAGGTCGCCGATGCCTGCGGTGAACAGGAAGTAGGCCTCATCCGCAGTCACTCCGTAGGAGACGAGTCCCGGTACGCTCCGCCCCGTCTGCGTGCAGGTGTGCCGCTCAAAGTTCCAATCTCCCACCGTTGCCAGGTCGTCGGTGCAGGTCCATTCGGGCCCCAATCCCATCCCCCCGGATTCGGGGAAGAGGATGCAGCCGGTGGTCTGATGGACAAGGCCGCCGCGTTCCCAATCCATCTGCCAGATCGCCGGCGAGTAGGTCAGGGTGAAACGCCGGGTACCGTCGTAAGCAGAGATGCCCCGGAAGAGGACCATGTCCGACGGGGGTGTCGGCAGTGACGCCGTGGGGGCTGGCGTGGGGGTGCGCGTCGCCGTAGCTGTGCCGGAGGGCGTCGCGGGGACGGTTGTTGTGGACGGGCCGGCCGGTGTACTCTGCGTAGGCTGACTGCTCGGCGGGAGCAGTGCACGCACGCTCAGAGCGAGCGCGGCAATCGCAGCAACGGTCGCGGTTACGCCAAGGGCAATGGACAGTCTGGCTTTCATTTCGAGTCGCCTCCTTTCTCGTGGGATACGCGAGAGGAGTTGCTCCCGCTGCGCCGGTGTGAGTCCAACGGGTGATGCGCCGCCAATCAGGCGGTCTTGCCGGGCGTAGATGCGGGCAGTGGCCGCGCAGTCGGGACAGGAGAGCAGGTGTCGTTCGACCCGTGTGTGCTCCTCTGGGCTCCGGTCGGCGGGGCGCAATGCCAGCAGGCGGCGGATCGCATGGTGCTCGTTCATCCGTCTTCCTCCCCATAAGCGCGGCGGAACATTTCGCGCGCCCGGCTCAGGCGCATCTTGACGGCGCTTTCACTCAACTCGAGCGCTTCGGCGATTTCCGCTACCGTACACCCCGCATAGACGTAGAGCATCAGCGGGATACGATACCGGAGTGGCAACTGGTTCAGCGCGGCCTGCACGTCCAGACGGCCAACAACGGAGGCTTCGACTGCCGGTACGGGGTCGTGCTCCACATCCGAGAGCGGTAGCCATTGGAGCAACTTGCGGCGGCGGTAATCGTCGGTTGCCAGCCGGGAGGCGACGCGGTAGAGCCAGGCTCGCGAGTTGTCCCAGCACTTGCCCCGTGCGAGCGCCCGGTACGCGCGGATAAAGGTTTCCTGCGTCAGTTCCTGGGCGCGGGCCACGTCGCCGGTCAGCCGGGCCAGGTAGGCGCAGATCGGCCGCTCGTGCTGGTGAAACAGTCTCTCGAAAGTGGCATCCAGATCGTCAATGATGGCAGCAACTCCTGTGTGTTCTATAGTTATAAGACGAGTGGCGACCGGATGAGGTCACACGGGGTGCGAGTTGTCCCCCTGGCAGGGGTGTGCGCCAGGGTTGGTGTGGCGACGGTGGTGGGCGGCGCACTTGCGGCGAGCGATGCCGAAGAGCCAGGCGGCGAACGAGCCGTGTCCGCGGTAGCCCTTCAGTCCTTCCGGTGCCGCCAGAAATGTTTGCGCTGTAAAGTCCTCGGCCTCGCTCCGCATTCCGGTGTGGGTATAGCGGTAACAGTGGACGGCGGTGATGTAGCGGCGATAGAGTGCGTCGAACGGTTACTTCAGCCAGGCCACTGGCCACGCGTCGTCCACGACCTGCAGGAGGTCCCACGTTCCCGCTTCGGCCAGCCAGAGGGCGGAATCGCGGCGGAACGCCAGTTGTCGCCCGTCCGGGCTCCACACGGGACCACCGCCTGTTCCCAGGCAATGCTCCTCTTCCCCGTTGGCGCGAAAGACGCATATCCCCTCTTCGTTGGGGTCAGCGGCCGGCCAGATGGCATAGGCCAGCCATTCCCCATCCGGGCTCCAGACCGCTGCGCCGGGCCAGCCGCCGACGCCACGAGGCTCGAAGGGGTGCAGAAGTCGGGCTGTCCGGGCTTCCAGGTCGAACACCCCCAGGCCGATCCGCCACCCCTGGCCGAAATCGCCGCCCACTATCCAGGCCAGACGCCTTCCGTCAGGAGACCAGGCCGGGCTGCCGATTCTGTGGACAGGCAGCCCATAGGCCGTGGGATCGAAAGGGACAGGGCCGGTGTCCTGGCGATAGAGATAGGCCGTTCCGCCCTCGTCGTAGGCGATGGTCTGGCCGTCCGGCGCCGGGGCGGGCGGAGCATTGGACAGGCTCTCGCTCAGGACGCGGTAGTCACTGCCGTCCGCCTCGATTATGGTCAAGAATCCGGTGCTGGGGCCCGGGTCGGCGTCTTGGGGCCAGGAGCCAAAGACGATCGTGTCTGGACGGGCGGGCCACCACTGAGGACAGCACTCCATCCGGTCGGGCATGCTGGTCAGGTTGCGCTCCTCGCTGGTGGTCAGGTCTATCAGCCAGAGGTCGGAATCAGGGGTAGTGTAGATCGCCTGGGTGCCATCGGGTGAGAGAACGACATCGGAGCGGTTCAGAATTTGCCGGGGCTGTCCGTCCTCCTCGACTTGCCACAGCCCCGTGCCGGTGCCGAAGACGAGGCCGGGAGAGAGTTCAGACGACGCGGGGGTTTCCTGAGCCTCGGTGAGTTTGACCCAGCCCAGCACATCGGCAGTGGATGGCAGGGGCAGGTCGGCGACAGTGCCGGTAGCGACGTCCACCAGTTGGTAGCGAACCTCACGGGAAAAGCCCTCCAGCCGGGCAATCAGCAGGTGACTGGCCGGCTCAGGCGCCCAGCCGATCAGCCGCGCCTCGGGGCTTTCCAGTGCCAGGACCTGGCGGAGCGAATGGTCGCTTACATCCATCACCCATAGCGCGGCGGTCGGGCTTGCTTCCAGGCCTGGCTCTCCCACGTTCAGCAGGAAGGCCAATGACTCGCCATCTGGGGACCAGCGCAGGTCTACGGCGTAAGCCTGAAACGGCAGGTTGTAGGTCTCGGGCACCGTGGATTCTCCGGCGATGGAATACAGGTCCAGACGAGAGGGAGAGCCATCGCTCCCGGCCCGTGCGACGGCCAGGCGCGTCGCGTCGGGGGATAGAGCCAGCGCTGCAATCTGCCCGATGTCGTAGAGCGGGATAGTCTTTACGCGATCGCCGTTGCGGGCGCTCACTACCCAGATGCCGCTGTAGCGCTCCTGACCTCCCACCGGTACGGCGATGAGCAAGTCGGCCAGGATATCATAGCCCAGAAGGTGCAGGTTGGCAAAGCCGGGTTCCGGCGGAGCGGGCGGCATCGGCGGTGCGGTGGGGGTGGGTCCCGCCGGGCGGGCCTCGATGGTGGTGATCGTGCGCTGCTCGTAGCCGTTCACCAGGCCCAGTTCCACGCGGCGGCTGCCGTCGCTGCTCTCATAGGCTGCGGCATAGGCCAGGCTTTCGCCACCCCGGGACCAGCACAAGGCCACGTCCAAGCCCTGTTCCATTCCCCGCTCGGCAAAGTCCAGCACCTGGCGCGCTTCGCCAGTTGCCGGGTCCAGCACGTAGAGGCGGGTGTCCAGGATATAGGCCAGGTAACGGGAGCCCAGAACACGACCGGCGGCGGTGTCGGGCAGTTCCGCGGCCAGGCGGGCCTGGCTACCGTCGGGCGTGGCGAGCCAGAGTTGCCCTTCGGCTGCCAGGCGGTAGAGCAGGCGCCATTGAGGAGACGCCGGGAGAGCGAGCGTCGGAGGAACGACCGGTGTAGAAGGACTGTCGAGCCGCGCTGGTACCAGTGTGGGGCGGGACGTGCGCTCGATCCCTAATTCCAGCGTGCCACAGGCGGCGAGGGACAGGGAAAGGGTGAGCACAATAAGCAGGTTGGTCAATCTTGGCAGAACCATTTGCGTGTTCATTATAAACCTCCGGGACTACAATAACACGCCGGTGTTACAGGTGTATGGTATGGGTGTCACGGTTCTGAAACAGAGGGGTGCTGCCCGGTCACATCACCGCGTGGGTAGACGAAGGGTGACAACCGTGCCCTGCCCGACGCGACTGCGTAGATGCACCTGCCCACCGTGGCGCAAGGCGATGGCCCGCACCAGTGCGAGGCCCAATCCGCTGCCCGCCGTTCCGCGCGCTCCTTGTCCGCGGTACAACTCCTCCCACACGTGAGGCACTTCGTCTTCCGGGATGCCCAGCCCCGTATCCGCCACTTCGATTATGACCGTGGCCCCATCCTCGAAGGCGCGAATTTCCACCGTGTCGCCGGGGCGGGTGAACTTGAGAGCGTTATCCAGCAGGTTGTGCACGGCCAGGAACAGCAGGTCACGGTCGCCGGCGACCGCCGGCAGGGGCCAGGGGGCGCGGGGGAGGCTGAGGGTCAAACGGCGTTCCGCTGCCTCCGGTCTCTCCTGAGCCAGTGCCAGGGCCTCCTCCAGCAGGGTGGTTACGTCTACGGGGGCGTGTTCGATGGGACGGGTTTCCAGGTCGGCCAGTTTGCGCAGGTCGGCGACCAGGCGGCTGAGGCGCACGGCCTGGGTCTCGATACCGGCCAGTGCCTCACGCCGCACGGCATTTGTTGGGGCTTCGGTCAGGTTGGCGAGGGCGGCGCGTAGGGCGGTGAGGGGGTTCTTGAGTTCGTGGTCCAGGCGTTGCAGGAAGCGCCGGCGGTCGTCGGCGGCCTGGGCTTGAGAGAGCCGCAGCGAGGCTTGGCGCGTGTGCTCCAGGAGATGGCGGACTGCCCATCCGGCCGCAAGCAGGAGGGAGAGGGTGAGGCCGGCGAGTATGGCCAGGGTAGCGGCGTCGGCCCGCATGTAGAAGATGGGGGTCGTTCCCCGATAACGGAGGAATAACGCAGTTACCAGCCCCAGTCCCAGCGGTAGTAGGACGAGCAGGTCACGCCATTTCACATCTCTGCCTCCACCGGCGCGATGAAGCGGTAGCCCTGACCGGGCACGGTCTCGATGTAGCAAGGCCGGGTAGCGTCGTCGTCCAGCGCCCGACGCAGTTCGGCGATGCGTGTATCCACCGTGCGCGTGCCTACAGGATAGTCCCAGCCCCAGACGGCATCCAGCAGCCGTTCCCGGCTCAGGAGTTCGTCGGGGTGGGTCATCATGTATTCCAGCAGGGCGACGGCTTTGGGGGTGAGCGTCAATTCCTGTCCCTCCAGATAGACGCGGCGGGAGAGGCGGTCCAGGCGCAGGGGGCCGCTGGTCAGGGAGCGGGCGGCGGTCAGCGGAGGACGGCCTGGGCGGGCGCGGCGCAACACGGCGCGGATGCGGGCCACCAGTTCGTATGGGTCGAAGGGTTTGTTGAGATAATCGTCGGCCCCTTCTTCCAGCGCCATGGCCCGTTCGGTGGATTCGCCGACCTGGGTGAGAAGGATGACGGGAGTCCAGTCGCCCGCGCGACGCAGGCGGCGCAGCGCTTCGCGCCCGTCCAGGCGGGGCATCAGCACGTCCAGCACGATCAGGTCGGGTCGGACACGGGCGGCCGCCCGGAGGGCCTCTTCGCCGTCAGCGGCGACCGTCACCTCGAAACCGGCCCGTTGCAGAAAGGGGGCCAGGTTCTCGGTGATGGCAGGTTCGTCGTCAACCAGGAGTAGCCTGGGCACTTGGGCGTTGGCTTCTTTTCTCATTCGCTCGCTACGAGGATCAGGTCCTCCGGCCCGTAGATGTGCTGGACGGTGAAGGCGATCCACTCCCCGTCGGGAGAGATGAGCGCGCTGGCATATCGTCCGGGGCGGTGGTCGTGGACGGCGGCCAGGCGGGAGGCGGGCTCGCTTGAGAGGCGCTCGATGTGGCCGGCGAACGGCGTGACCCTGCCCGTGTCCAGGTGGTAGGCTTGCGGCGGCTGGGGGCTGCCGGGTTGCCATCCTGCCTCGGTATGATGGCCGCCGCACCACCGGCGGTAGACGAGCGTCTGCGCGTCGGCCCAGCCCAGTGGCTCGTATTGGCACTCGCTGATTTCCGCTGCGGCCTGGCACCATTTGACCGCCCCTGCTATCCAACCCGGTCTCTCAACGACGCGCAGTTCGGCGCCGGGCGGCACTTCGACCGCGGGCCGGTAGCGTGCGAACAACGGGAAGGCGAGCACTGCCACGAGGGCGAGCGTCAGCAGATAGAAGCGCCTGCACCGCCAGAAGCGGCCGCGCTCGCGGGCAATCAGCCAGAGCAGCGCGCCCGCGCTCAGTCCCAGGGCGAGCAGGCTGAGCATCACGTAGCGCGTCGTGTCGCTCAGCAGCCGGGCGGAGAAGAGGGCCGG
>DAOUBA010000189.1:0-17576 GCA_034432855.1 Anaerolineae bacterium
AGCCAAACGAAAGCCCTGCCGGGCTTATTTTCAGCCCCCGAAGGGGGCTTTTGCCTGTTCAGCCCGGTGCTTTAGCGCCGGGCACGAGACAGTCAGCACTTCCCCCCCAAGTGCTACATGCGCCCGTTGGCACGCGAGTGTGATATACGCATAACTGGATTCCGTGTGTCGTCCCGGTGCCCGCCGGATCACGCGCCCGCCGGATCACAATCCGGCGGCGGTCGGGCCGGTGCCCGGCCCGCGTGGATTGTGATCCACGCGGCGCAGGCGGCGGGGTTGTGACCCGCGTCGCGCCGTCGAGAGATTGACGCGAGCGTCGCACCTCAGAATCAGTTATGCGAATAAAAAGTCTGTGCAAAGATGATGCTAGACCACTCTCCCAACCTGTGGTAAAATGGCCCCCGATGGGTGCGAAAGCAGAAGAGCGATCCGCACAGCCGTTGAGCGTGATCGGCTGCCTGACAGCCGGCTTCCAAATACTTAATCGGAATCCGTGGCTAATCGCGCTGCCGGTGCTCGTAGACCTGTTGTTGTGGCTGGGGCCCCGGCTGTCTATTGCGCCGCTGTTACAAGGGTTCACGGCGTTTCTGAGGGCGCAGCGCGCCCCCGATCCCCAGACGGGCTATCAATTAGCACAGGCAGCGGAGTTATTGCAGCAGTTCGGCGAGAAATTCAACCTGCTTTCACTTCTGGCTGTGCTGCCGCTGCTGCAGGTGCCGAGCCTGTTGGCGCAGCACACGCCGGGGATGCTCTCGCCGCTGGACCCACCAAGCGCACTTCCTATCGGGGATGCGTTGGTGCTGGTGGGATGGGTCCTGCTGCTGATCCCTGCCGGTCTGTTGCTAGGCTTTCTGTACCTGAACGGGCTGGCCCGTTGCGTCGCCGTTACAGCAGCCCATGGTGAGTCGGCCCCAGCAGGGGCGCAGCCGGAAATCGCGCCTGTTGGCTGTGTGGGAGGACTCGTCCGCGTCCTGCTGTTCGCTGCTGTCCTGCTGGGAGCCCTGGCGGTTTTTGCCCCGTTGTGGGCTCTGCTGGTTGGGATGGTCAGCGCGATTGCCCAGTCTCTGGGTATCCTGGCCTGGATGCTCGGCGTAGGGCTGATCGCTTATGTCGCGCTGCATTTGCTGTTCGTCGTCCACGGTGTGATATTGGGCGGGCGCGGGCTGCTGCGGGCCATCTGGGAGAGCATCCTGTTGTTCCAATTGCAGTTTCCCTCCGTCGTGTGGCTATTGTTGCTCGTGGTGGTGGTCTACAGCGGGCTGGGGTATGCCTGGTCGCTCCCGCCCGGTGACTCGTGGCTGCTGGCGATCGGCATTCTGGGTAACGGCTGCGTCGCCACCGGTCTGATGGCGGCCACGTTCGTGTTCTATCAGGAGCGGGTCAGGTACTTGCCGCATGTGCCAGGCAGCGAGGAGTTGAGTGCGCGGTAAGAAACCGCTACAATTGTGGTTTCTGTAGCCGCGCTTTCCACAGCGCAAAAGTCGTTGAGGTAGGAATCGGAATGGCAAAAGAAGCGGAACAGGTCAACGGAACCATGCAATACGAAGCGGCGGACGTGCAGGTCTTGGAGGGCCTGGAGGCGGTGCGCCGCAGGCCCGGCATGTACGTCGGCGGCACCGACGTCAAGGCGCTGCATCACCTGGTGTACGAGGTGGTAGACAATTCGATTGACGAGGCGCTTGCCGGCGCTTGCGACCACATCGGGGTCATCATCCATCCCGATTCGAGCGTCTCGGTCATTGATAACGGGCGCGGTATCCCTACCGCACCACATCCGGAGAAAAAGATCTCGACGCTTCAATTGGTGCTGACCACGCTGCACGCCGGGGCCAAGTTCGGCGGTGGCGGCTACAAGGTCTCCGGCGGTCTGCACGGCGTGGGTGTCTCGGCGGTCAATGCTCTCTCCGAGTGGATGGAGGCGGTGGTGGACGATCCCCGCGACGGCAAGCGCCACCGGCAGCGTTACGAGCGCGGCGTGCCCACCGGCCCGGTCGAAAAGGTCGGCAAGGCGCAAGGGCAGGGCACGCGGATCACCTTCCGCTTCGACCCCACCATCTTCAAGGACGTGGACTATCGCTTCGACACGCTGGCCCAACGCATGCGCGAGATGGCCTTTGTCACCCGCGGCGTCACCATCCGCCTGGTGGACGAGCGGGCCAAACCCTTCCCGCAGCAGGCGACGTTCTACTTCGAGGGGGGCATCCGCTCGTTCGTGCGCTACCTCAACCGCAACCGCGATGTGTTGCACGACGTAGTGCACGCCGAGCAGCAGATCAATGGTGTGGGAATCGAGATAGCATTACAGTACACCGACGCCTACGCCGAGTCGGCCTACTCCTTCGCCAACACCATCCACACCGTAGACGGCGGCACGCACCTGACGGGGCTGCGCTCCGGGCTTACACGCACGATCAACGATTACGCCCGCAAGGCTGGCCTGCTCAAGGAGAAGGACGAGAATTTCTCCGGCGACGACGTGCGCGAGGGGCTCACCGCCATCGTCAGCGTCAAGCATCCCGACCCGCAGTTCGAGAGCCAGACCAAAGTCAAATTGATGAACGCCGAGGTCAAGGCGATGGTCGAGAACGTGGTGGTGGCGGCGTTGGGCGAGTTCCTGGAGCGGGACTCGCAGGCCGCTAGACGCATCGTGCAAAAGTGCCTGACCTCGTCGCGGGCGCGCGTGGCGGCGCGCCAGGCGCGCGACCTCGTGATCCGTAAGAGCGCACTCGAGAGTCTCACGCTGCCGGGGAAACTGGCGGATTGCTCCGAGCGCGACCCGAACAAGACCGAATTGTTCATCGTGGAGGGCGATAGTGCTGGTGGGAGCGCGAAACAGGGCCGCGACCGCCACTTTCAGGCCATCCTGCCCTTACGGGGTAAAATCCTCAACACCGAGCGTGCCCGGCTGGACAAGATCCTCAGCAGTAAAGAGGTCCAGGCGCTCATCTCTGCGCTGGGCACCGGCATCGGCGATCAGTTCGACATCAGTAACCTGCGCTACAGCCGTGTGGTCGTGATGACCGACGCCGACGTAGATGGGGCGCACATCCGCACGCTGCTCCTCACCTTCTTCTTCCGTTATATGCAGCCCTTGATCGAGGAAGGCCACCTCTTCATCGCCCAGCCGCCGCTCTATTGTATCACCACCGGTAAGCAGACCCTTTACGCCTATTCCGAGGCCGAGAAGGAGAGCATCCTCAAAGGGCTGAAGGATCAAAAGGTCAACGTCCAACGGTACAAGGGGCTGGGCGAGATGAATCCGGAGCAGTTGTGGGAGACGACGATGAATCCAGAGAAGCGCACGCTCTTGCAGGTGACGATCGAGGATGCCGCAGAAGCCGATAGGACTTTCGACATGTTGATGGGCGATAGTGTTCCACCTCGTCGCCGCTTCATCCAGACGCACGCGAAGGAAGTGCGGAATCTGGATGTGTGAGTCTCAAAGGTGTTCCCCTGAAGCAAAAACCCCACCCATTGAGGGTGGGGTTTTCGTCTGTCGGGGCGGGCGGATTTGAACCGCCGACCTCACGGTCCCGAACCGTGCGCGCTAAACCAAACTGCGCCACGCCCCGAATCCATCCGTATTATACCCGATTCAGGTCGTTTGACAAGGTTGGGCATTCCACATAGGTGATCCGAGCGTGGGAACGAACGCCCCCTGGTCAAGTCTGACAAGAGGCTTACGGGCTTTCTAGCCCGTGCACAAGAAGGCCGGAAAGCCTGCGGCCACCTCCAGGCTCGACCCGGTAGCAGGACAGGGTTGTTGCAAAGTCTCTTGACAGGGCACGTGGCACGGGCTTTCCAGCCCGTGTAGGCAGACTGGAAAGTCTGCCACCACGTCGTTGCTCGACTTTGCAACAACCCTGGTAGCAGGAGAATGCCCTCTTGACAGGTTTGCCTTTTTTGGGTAATATATAAGCGGTTTTTTATGAAAGGATCCTTTATGGATTGGAGGTGAGATGGCGGCTCAGACGGCGCCGGTGCGCGAGAGACAATTGCGCGAGATGGCGCGACATTTCTACATCCTCAAAGACATCTTGCGTCTGCGCATCCTCTTGGCGCTGGCGACCAGCCGCGAGATGACCGTAACCGAACTGGCGCGTGCGTTACGTATCAGTCAACCGCTGGTTTCTTTCCATCTGCGCCCGCTGCGCGTCACCGGTCTGGTGCAGGTCCGGCGGGCGGGCCGTGAGGTCTATTACTCCCTCAATCTACCCGAGATCCAGCGCCGTCAGGCCGAGTTCATGGAACTGCTGACGAGTGCTGTCCAAGAGGGTCAACAAACTTATCGCGGAGGTTGTCAAGATAGCAATGGCAAAGCGTAACAAGGTGCGTGTGGCGATCATCGGTGTGGGCAACTGTGCCTGTTCATTGGTCCAGGGGGTGCACTTTTACAGAGATGCGCCGGACGATGCGTTCGTGCCGGGGCTGATGCACGTGAACCTGGGCGGCTACCACGTGCGCGATATCGAGTTCACTGCTGCGTTCGACATTGACAAGAACAAGGTGGGGCTCGACTTGGCGGAGGCGATCTGGCAGCTGCCGAACAATACCATCAAGTTCGCCGACGTTCCGCGACTGGGGGTGCCGGTCAGTCGGGGCATGACGCACGATGGTCTGGGCAAGTACCTGGCGCAGGTGATCGAAAGGGCGCCGGGGCCCACGGCTGACATTGTGCGCATCCTCAAAGATACGGGCACCCATGTCGTGGTGAGTTTTCTGCCGGTGGGCAGCGAGATGGCGACCAAGTGGTACGTCGAGCAGGTGCTCGAAGCCGGCTGCGGTTTCGTCAACTGCGTCCCGGTCTTTATCGCCCGTGAGGCATACTGGCAGGGCCGTTTCAAGGAGCGCGGCCTGCCGGTCGTCGGCGACGACATCAAGAGCCAGGTCGGCGCTACCATTACCCATCGCGTGCTGACCCGCCTGTTCCGCGAGCGCGGCGTGCGCCTCGACCGCACCTATCAACTCAACTTTGGCGGCAACATGGACTTTTACAATATGCTGGAACGTGAACGGCTGGAGTCCAAAAAGATCTCCAAGACCAGCGCCGTGACCAGCCAGTTGGATTACGAACTGCCCGCCGATAGCGTCCACGTTGGCCCATCGGACTATGTGCCGTGGCTGACCGATCGCAAGTTCTGCTACATTCAGATGGAAGGCACCACCTTCGGCGAGGTACCGCTCAAGTTGGAGGTGAAGTTGGAGGTATGGGATAGCCCCAACTCCGCCGGCGTGGTGATTGATGCGGTGCGCTGCTGTAAACTGGCGCTCGACCGCGGGTTGAGCGGCGCAATCGTCGAGCCCTCGGCATACTTTATGAAGTCGCCGCCGGTACAGTTCAGCGACGACGAAGCACGCAGGAAGGTGGAAGCATTTATCAGCGGGACGATGACAGAATAATGGATAGTGTGCAGTCGATCGAACGTGGGCAACATAAGCGTTGGGAGTCGTGGAGCGATTGGGCGCGTACTCACGCGACTACCCTCTTGATGCCTCTGGCCCGTCTTGCGGGCCGGCTGGGTATCCATCCCAACACGCTGACCATCCTGGGCATGCTGTTGCAGATCGGCGTGGGAGTCGTCTTCGGCCTGGGCCACATCACGCTGGGCGGCCTGTTGCTGCTGATCGTCGGGCCGGTGGATGCATTGGACGGGCTGTTGGCGCGGGCGCTGAACAAACAGAGCGTCTTTGGGTCTTTTCTCGATTCGACTATGGACCGTATCTCCGACGCCGCAGTGATCCTGGGGCTGACGGCGCACTATCTGCGCCAGGGCGCGTCCGTGCAGGTCTGGCTGTTGCTGATCTCTCTGGTGGCAACGATGATGATCAGTTACATCCGCGCCAGGGCCGAAGCCGTGGGCCTGGAGTGCAAAGTCGGATTGCTGACCCGTATGGAGCGTATCCTGCTCATCGGTATCCTGTCGGCGTTGGGACTGCCGGTGGTAATGGTCTGGGCGCTGGCGACGCTCTCCGTCTTCACGATGATACAACGGATCATTCACGTCTATCTGGTCTCTCGGAGGTAGCGGGGCTCATAGTGTGAAGGGCCTGCTGTAAACGAGAGTGAGGGTTGCCGGGCGGGAAGGCGCCCGGCAATTTCGTTATGGGCCACTGCCGGAAGTGTCTGCGGTGTGTTGCCATGAGCGCCTAATGTTGGTATAATCACTATTAGAGCCGGGCCTCATGATCGAGTTGATCGCTCTGACGAAAAAGTTCGACGATTTCACCGCCGTGGATGGGGTCACGCTGACCGTCGCGCCGGGGGAGATACTGGCACTCTTGGGCCCCAATGGCGCCGGCAAGACGACGACCGTGCGCATGCTCGCGGCGATCCTGCGCCCAACGGCCGGTGATGCCCGTGTGGCCGGCTACAGCGTGGCCGAACAGCCGCAGGAGGTGCGGCGGCGGGTAGGTGTGTTGACCGAGCACCCCGGTCTGTACCTGCGCATGCGCGGTTCGGAGTACCTGGACTTTTTTGGGCGGCTGATGGGACTGGACGCCGAGACGCGCGAGCGGCGGGCCAAAGAGTTGCTGGCTCACTTTGGGATGCTCGAGGCCTGGAACCAGCGTATCGGCACGTACTCCAAAGGCATGCGCCAAAAGATCGCCCTGGTGCGGGCGATGCTCCACGAACCCCCCGTCTTGCTGCTGGACGAGCCAACTTCGGCGATGGACCCCCACAGTGCCCGGCTGGTACGCGATGCCGTGAGCAGCCTCCGTCATCACCGGCGCGCCATCGTGATCTGCACCCACAACCTGCCGGAGGCCGAGGCCCTGGCCGACCGCATCGCCATCATCCGCCGCGGCCGTATCATCGCCCTGGGCACCCCTACAGAGTTAAAGCAGCGCATGCTCGGACCACCGTTGATGGAACTACGCTTGACCCATTCCCCTGGGGATGGCGTGGTTAAACTCTTGGCAGACCTGGCCAAGATCGAAGCGCAGGGAGAGCACTGGCTGCGTTATTCGACTCCCGATCCCTACAAGGTCAACCCGCTCTTGCTGCAGATGCTGGCTGCACGCGGGGCAGGGGTCGTGACCCTGAGTGAGGTGCCGCGTAGCCTGGAGGACGTTTACCTGCGGGTCGTGGAGGCTGAAACGTGACGGCGATCGTAGGACACAGGCAGAAGCCAGACGAGGCGCTCCACCTGGTGTGGACGTTGGTGAGGCGCGAGATCCGGGATACGCTGCGCGACTGGCGTATGGTGGCGCCGATCTTGGTGCTGACGCTCTTCTTTCCCGCGCTGATGAGTTTCGTGGCCAATGCGGCGTTGAACTGGGTCCAAAAGTACGGGGGCGCGCCGATCATCGGCGAACGTCTGATCCCCTTCCTGCTGATGGTGGTGGGTTTTTTCCCGATCTCGTTCTCGCTCATCATCGCGCTGGAGACCTTCGTGGGAGAAAAAGAGCGCCGCAGTCTGGAGCCGCTCCTGGCCACACCCCTGACGGATGCGCAACTCTATCTGGGCAAGACGCTTGCCGCGCTGGTGCCGCCACTGGCTGCCTCCTACCTGGGCATCACGGTCTACCTGATCGGGTTGTACGTCTTCGAGGGTTGGGCCCCCCCGTTGATCCTGCTGGTCTTGGTCCTCGTGCTGACGACGGCAGAAGGACTGGTCATGGTCACCGGCGCCGTGGTGGTCTCTAGTCAAACGACGAGTGTGCGGGCGGCGAACCTCCTCGCCAGTTTCATCATCATCCCAATGGCGCTTCTGATCCAGGGCGAGGCTATGATCATGTTCTGGGCCAACTATGATGTACTGTGGTGGATCGTGCTCTTCCTGGTGGTTGTAGACATTGCCCTGGTGCGCATGGGCATCCACCTCTTCAACCGCGAAGGGTTGCTGGGGCGTGAGATTGACGAACTGAACCTGGCCGCGTCGTGGCGCACGTTTCGCGGGTTTTTGCGGGGGGAACGCTGGTTCTTCGGTCTGGACGTGCACAAGATGCCCCGAGGGTTGCGCTGGCTGGGGACATTGGTGGGGCTGTACGGACGCGACATCCCGGCAATCCTGCGTCGTTCCAGGTTGGCGATCATCATTGTAACGATTGCGCTAGTGTTCTCGGCTTACATCGGCTACTCCTTTGCGATGCGCTATCCGCTCCCGGCAAGGCTTGTGCAACAGGAGGGCATTTCTGCCGAGTCGTTCGCGCAAACACAGGACCTCGGTGTCCTCTCGTTCACTCCGCTTGGCATCCTGGTCCATAATCTGCGGGTGCTGGCGGCCGGAGCGTTGCTGGCGGTCTTTTCCTTCGGCACGCTGGCCATTGCCTTGCTGATGCTCCCGTTTGCCGTGGTGTTTTTCGTGGTCGTCGAGGCCGGGCACCTGGGCTTCGACCCCCTGCTTTTCTTTGTCAGCGGTGTATTGCCGCACGGCGTGTTCGAGATCCCCGCTGCTGTGCTTGCTACAGCGTTGGCCGTGCGCCTGGGAGCGGTCTTTATGTCGCCGCCGCGAGGGATGACGGTCAGCAAAGGGTGGCTATGGGCGCTGGCCGACTTTGTCAAGGTCTTTCTGGCGCTCGTTCTGCCGTTGCTGGCATTGGCGGCCGTCATCGAGGCCCACGTGACGCCCCTGTTGGTGCTGCGGGCTTTTGGGGGTTGATGCGCTTGGCTAGAGTCGTGGCCCTGGGAACGGCGGCAGCAGTGCCGAACGAGGCACACGCCACTACCTACCTGGCGGTCGAGGGCGAGCAGGGCTTCTTCCTGATTGACTGTGGGGACAGTCCCATCGTGCGCATCCGGCGGGCGGGCCTCACGCTCGAGCGCCTGCTGGGCTTGATCATCACCCACTTCCACCCCGATCACACGTCTGGTATTCCCTTGTTGCTGATGAACGTTTGGCTATTGGGGCGCGGCGAGCCGTTGCCCGTCTACGGCCTGCAAGACGCGGTGGAACGGTTCGCGGCGATGATGGACTTGTTCCGCTGGCAGGAATGGCCCGATCTCTTCGAGGTGCCCCGCCACGTTGTGGCCGAAGAGGTAGGCGCCACCGTGCTGGAGGACGACGAGTTCCGTATCACCGCTGCGCCGGTGCAGCACCTGGTGCCTACGTTGGGCCTGCGCATCGAGAACAGGCGTAGCGCCAGGGTGTTGGTCTATTCCAGCGATACCTCGCCCACCGAAGAGGTGGTGGCGCTGGCACGCGACGCTGACATCTTGATCCACGAGGCAGCCGGGAACACGTTCGGCCATTCCAGCGCGGCACAGGCTGGCGAGATTGCCCACCGTGCCAGTGTGGGGCGGCTGGTGTTGATCCATTACCGGCCTTCTCCCCAGAAGTACGAGCGCTGGCTTGCGGAGGCGGGTGTGGCCTTCAAGGGCCCGGTGGAACTGGCGCAGGATTTCGGGGAGTACGTATTTTGAGCGGTGGGAGATAGACATGATCCAGACGCGGGGCGAACGGGCGGAAGCCTGCGAGCGGCTTTGCCGGGAATTCCAGGTAGATGTCTTGTACGCCTTTGGCAGCCGGGCCTGTGAGGTGAGGGAATGGCTGGAAGGCAAGCGCGCCAATCTATCTCCTGATCCGGCAGATGTGGACATTGGCGTGAAACCGGCCGCTGGAGTGCACCACTCCGTCCACGACAAGGTGCGCCTGGCGCTGGCCCTGGAGGATCTGCTGGGAGTGGCGCGGGTGGACCTGGTTTCTCTAGGTGACGCCGATCCCTTTCTGGCCGCCAACGTCATCCGCGGGGAGCGTCTGTACGCCTACGACGACTATGAAGCCGACGAGTACGAACTGTACATCCTGCGCCGGGCCGGTGATCTGGCTCCCCTAGAGCGAGAGCGTATGACGCTCATCTTGGGAGAGGCGGAATGACCCCAGGCCGGCTCTCCAAGCGAGTGGTGAGCGACCGGCTCTCTTGGGTCGCGCAGATGGTCCAGGAGATTCGTGCGCTGCCCCTGACGGATCGGGCGGCGTTCCTGGCCGACCGGCGGAACGTGTGGGCGGCCGACTCGTGTCTCCGTCGGGGGTTAGAGGCGTTGTTCGACCTGGGGCGTCACATCCTGGCAAAGGGCTTTGGCCTGGGCGTGAGCGAGTATAAGGAGATTGCTACCGCGTTGGGCAGCCAGGGTGTGCTTTCCTCGGAAGAGGCTGACCTTTTGCGAGTGTTGGCTGGTTACCGCAACCGGTTGGTGCATTTCTACCACGAGGTGGGGCCTGACGAGTTATACGAGGTTTGCGCCGTACGGTTGTCCGATTTGGAGCGCATTGCAGAAGCATACCGGCGTTGGCTGAGGGTGCACCAGGAACGGTTGGACGAGGCGCTGTAGAGCCGCCACGCGCTGAGTACGGGACTGGAGTGGAGGGAGCATGCTGCCGCTACAGGATACCATTCGCTCACGGTCTTTGCCCATTGTCAACTGGATGTTGATCGGGCTGAACGTCTTGGGTTTTCTCCTCTTGCTCTCCCTGGGTCCGCAGCAGGCTGAGGTTGTGGTGACCGTTCTGGGTGTCGTCCCGCAGCGGCTGCTCGCTCATTTCAATCTTGCCGGTGCGCTCACTATTTTCACCTCGTAACTGCTCAGGCAGGCGGTTGAAACCGCGCCTGGGAAGGCGCTACGCGCCGGACGACCGCCTACGCGGTCGCTGCGGCAGCGTCCACGTAGGTGGACGCCCGGCTAAGAGCCCTCAAGAGGCGATTTCAATCGCTGAACGCCGGTAGCCTGAACAGTTACTTCACCTCAATGTTCCTGCATGGCGGCTGGGCGCATCTCTTCAGCAACATGCTTGCGCTCTACATTTTCGGCGACAACGTGGAAGATCGGATGGGGAGCGGCCGCTATCTGCTCTTCTACCTGTTCTGCGGCGTCGTCGCTGCCATCGTCCACATCGTCTTCAATCCCCATTCGCCGCTTCCCACCATCGGGGCCAGCGGTGCGATCAGCGGTGTGCTCGCGGCCTATCTCGTTTTCTTCCCCTCTGCACGGGTGATCACGCTGGTGCCGCTGTTCTTCTGGCCGTGGTTCATCGAGGTCCCGGCGGTGTTGTATCTCGGACTCTGGTTCGTGTCGCAATTGCTCAACGGTCTGCTGACGATCGTGAGCGGGATGCAGGCGTTTGGGGGCGTGGCCTGGTGGGCGCACGTCGGCGGTTTCGTCGTCGGCATGGTGCTGGGGCCGCTGTTGGCGCGCAGGCGCTACATCCGCCGCGTGTACGTTGACGAATACTTTCCCTGGTAAGAGGCGCCGATGGATTTCTTCTCGATCCTCTGGATTTTCTTTATCATCTCGTCCTTGCAACCAATCGTCCGCCAGAAGATGCTGGAAATGGCGCGGCTCAGGTTGATCGAACGGTTGGAGCGGCAACGCAACAGCCGCGTGATCGTGCTCATTCACCGTCAGGAGACCTTGAGCCTACTGGGTTTCCCGTTGGTGCGCTATATCAGCATCGAGGATTCGGAAGCCGTTCTGCGCGCGATTCACCTGACCGACCGGGACGTGCCGATTGATCTGATCCTGCACACGCCGGGCGGCCTGGTGCTGGCAGCGGAACAGATTGCCTGTGCATTACGAAGGCATTCCGCCAAGGTCACCGTGTTCGTGCCGCACTATGCGATGTCGGGTGGCACGCTGATCGCCCTGGCGGCGGACGAGATCGTGATGGACGAGAACGCTGTGTTAGGCCCCGTTGATCCCCAACTCGGTCAGCATCCGGCGGCCTCGGTGCTCAAAGTGCTCGAACGCAAGCCGATTAGCGAGATAGATGACGATACGATCATCATGGCGGACATTGCCGAAAAAGCCCTCCGCCAGGTCAAGGCCACCGTTTTCGAATTGCTGCGTGACAAGATGGATAGCGAGCAGGCAGAACGGCTGGCGGCGACGTTGTCGGGCGGGGTCTGGACGCACGATTATCCGATTACCGTGCGGGAAGCCCGCGAGTTGGGGCTTCCTGTGAATACCGATATGCTGCCAGAGGTCTATCGCCTCATGGCGTAACTACTCAGCCTATTTGCGAGTTAACCACCATATATGACCAAAACCGGCTGAAACCGCCCTTTCCAGCCATAGGTAGGCATCCCAGATGTGGCGCTTGCGCGCCGTTTCTGGCCTTTTCTGCCATATATGGCGGTCACCGAAGGGATGGCTGAGTAGTTACCTCATGGCGCTGTATCCTCAGACGGCGCAACGGCGTCCGTCGGTCGAGTATATCCCACTGCCGCGCTCGCGTGAGACGGAACGGCCGCGGACTCGCGGCAGTGCGTAGAGGCTGCGTGCCCTTCGTTGGCGGATTGCCAATCCGCGCGACGCGTGATACACTGAGTGTGCTGCTGCTATTTGCCCAATTCCACATTCTGTTGTACACTGTACGCCGGATACATCGCATAATCAGGAACTTTTATGAGGCCGTCATCCGCTGAGTTGCACTGCTCACTCACCCATATTCTTGGATTGCGTTATATGTTGGCCTTGCGCAAGCGCTAACCCCGCGCAAGGCTTTTGTCTTTTGACACTTCGTGCTTTCTGTGCTACACTTGCGGCTCGCAGCGTCTCGCCTCGGATAGAAGAGAGGTGGGCCAGATGAAACTCCAAGAACTCTGCCGCCAGCTGTCGTTGGAAGTGCGGGCGGCGGCGACAAAACTCGATGTGGAGGTCACGGGCGGCTACGCCTCCGATCTGCTGAGTTGCACGATGGCCAAGGCCCAGGCAGGCAATGTGTGGGTCACCATGCAGGGCCACCCCAATATCGTGGCCGTCGCCAGTCTGCTTAACCTGGCCGGCATTATCGTTGCCGAAGGGATGAGTATAGACCCCGCCACCCTGGAGAAAGCCGAACAAGAAGGCATCCCCATCTTGGCAACCCCCTTCACCACCTACACCGTCGTCTCCAAACTCGCCGCGTTGGGTGTGCCGGGAGTGGATTAGCACGTGGGATAGGCTTTCTAGCCTGTCTGGGACGGCCCGTATGCGCGAACTGAGCCTGCACGTCCTCGATGCTATGCAGAACTCGTTGGAGGCAGGCGCCACGCTGATCGAAGTGATCGTCGAGGAAGACTTGATAGCCGACCGACTGACGATTACGATTCGAGACAATGGTCGGGGAATGAGCGAAGATCAACTGGCGCGCATTTCTGACCCCTTCTTCACCACGCGCAGCACGCGCCACGTCGGGTTGGGCATTCCCCTGTTCAAGGCCGCTGCCGAGCACTGCAATGGCGGTCTGACCGTGACTTCGCAGTTGGGCAAGGGTACGACGGTTCAGGCGACTTTTCAGCACAGCCACATTGACCGTGCTCCTTTGGGAGACATCGCAAGTACGCTCCTGGCCGTTATTCTGGGAAGCCCGTGTGATCTCCACTACGTTCACCGGGTAGATGGGCGTGAGTTCGAGTTTCACACCCGTGATCTGCGAGAGGAGTTGGATAATGTACCGCTGACGCATCCCGAGGTGCGCAGGTGGCTGGCAGCATTCATCGCCGAGGGGGAAAGGGCGCTGCAAGAAGAAAGAGGCAAGGGGCAAGAAGCAAGAGGCAAGAAGAAAGAGGCAAGAGGCAAGGAGGCAAGAAGAAAGAGGCAAGAGGCAAGATAATCCTGCGTCCTGCACCTTGTATCTTGCGTCTTGCATCCTGCATCCTTTAAGGAGGTATTTCGATGACACGAGAAGTCCTTGATCTGGGCAGTGCGACACTAGACCGTTCGTTCGTCGGGGCTGTGGATCCACTGGAAAAGTTGCGCACCTGTATCCAATGCGGCACGTGTTCCGCTACTTGCCCGACGGCATTTGCGATGGACTATTCGCCACGCCAGGTGTGGCGCATGGTGCTGTTGGGCCTGCGCGACGAGGTCTTGAAAAGCCGCACCTTCTGGCTCTGCACGACCTGCAAATCGTGCCAGGTGCGCTGCCCGCGCGGCATCGAACTGATGAACGCGATGATCGTGCTGAAGGAGCGCTCCATCGGCGAAGGGATCAACGTCCCCGAAGGGATGGTCCCGTTCGGAGAGACGGTGGCGGGCAAGTACAACATCTCCGGCGAGGACAATGCCAACCGTCAGGTCTGGAGCCAGAACCTCGACCACAAGCCACGCGGTGTCGAGCCGCGACGCAGAAAGGCCGAGGTTCTGTATTTTATCGGCTGCGTCGGTTCCTTCTACCCCCGCGTCTATAGCATCCCCCAGGCGCTGGTACAGGTATTGGAGCGCGCCGACGTCGAGTTCACCACGTTGGGCGGCGACGAGTGGTGCTGTGGTTACCCCCTGCACATCGCCGGCATGCACGAGCGTATAGCGGCGCTGGCCCGGCACAACGTCAAGCAGGCGCGGAAAGTGGGCGCCAAGAAGGTCGTCTTTACCTGCCCATCCTGCTATTACGCCTGGGCACACCTGTATCCCGAATTCGCCGACGTCTCCGGCATCCAGTTGCAACACGCCGCCGAGTTCCTGGCCGAGTTGCTCGCCGGCAACGGATTGGCGCTGGGCGCGGTCGAGGACGTGGTGACATATCACGACCCCTGCGACCTGGGGCGCAAGAGCGGGGTCTATGACGCGCCGCGTGAGGTGCTGGCGCGTATTCCAGGCCTCGAGTTCCGCGAGATGGCGGCCAGCCGCGAGAACGCGCTCTGCTGCGGCGGCGGCGGCGACGTGGAGATCGCCGACCGCACAGTCACTGGCGGCGTGGCTGCGCAGCGGTTGGCGCAGGTACAGGCTACCGGCGCCCGCCAGGTCGTCTCCTCCTGCCAGCAGTGCAAGCGCACGTTGCAAGAGGCGGCTCGCCAGAACCGCATCCGCATAGGGGCGCTAGACGTCGTCGAGTTGGTGTGGCAGGCGATGCAGGCGGCTAAAACGTGATGCGTAAAACGTAATGCGTAATTTACGCCCTTACGTTTTACGCCTTACGTTTTACACCTCACGTTTTGCGCCCTGAGGGGTGTGGCTCTGGTGGCATTCTTCCTCGCCGACCTGCACATTCACACAGTTCTTTCTGCCTGCGCCGAGATGGAGATGTTGCCCGAGTTGATCGTGGGACGGGCGCAGGAGTTGGGCCTGGGCCTGATCGCCATCACCGATCACAACTCGGCGGAAAACGCCGCCGCGGTGGTCAATGCAGCACAGGGAACCGACATCATAGTCTGGCCGGGGATGGAGTTGCAGACGCGCGAGGAGGTGCACCTGCTGTGCCTGTTCGATACGTTGGAGCAGGCGGCGCACTGGCAGGAAGAGGTGTACGCCCACCTGCCGGACTTGAAGAATAAGGAAGACGTGTTTGGAGCACAGGTCGTCCTCGATACGGCGGGGGAGCCGATCGGGTACAACGACCGGCTGTTGTTGACCTCGACCTCCTTCTCTCTGGAGGAGGCCGTTCGAGCAGTGGGCGCTCTGAACGGCGTCAGCATCCTGGCTCATGTAGACCGACCTGCCTACAGTGTGATCGCCAACCTGGGCTTTATCCCGCCTGGCCTGGAGATCGCCGGGGTGGAGATTTCCCCGCTCGTCGGCCCGGAAGAAGCGCGAGCCCGCTTCCCACAATTGGCACATTATGGGCTGGTGGCCAGCGGCGACGCGCATCGTCTACAGGAGATTTCACGGCGCACGACGCTCAAGATGGAAGCGCCCACGGTTGCCGAACTCGCGCTGGCTCTTGCCGGTGAAGGGGATCGGGGTGTGTGGGTGGATGGGATGCGGGCGGTGGTGCAAGAGGTGGATTGAGATGGGAGATATTACGGCGTATACATTGAAGGTTGCAAGTCAATTAGTGCCTGCAACCGATGTAGACTTCAGTATGCGGCAGATTCTGATCAGTGAGATCCGGCGGCGTATGAACCGCTACGAGTTGATGGACCGCCGCTTCCGTTGCAAGTATGGGATGTCCTTCGAAGAATTCCGGGATCAACGCGTGGTCGAGAAGCAAGGGTATAATTTCGAGGTAGAGTCCGATTACTGCGACTGGGAAATGGCCGTTACAGGACTCGCCACGTTGAGAGAGCAACTTGCCGGGCTTGGGGTGGCCGGCTATGCTTGAGACAGTTGATGAGTGGGAGCAGAAGGTCATCGCTGCAGCCCATGCGTTCTCGTTTGTGCAGGCTATTCGGACGATTGACAAGAACCCCGCCGCGATCAAAATGCGTGTGACCCTGGGGCCAGACTTTTCAGGTGTATGTCAACGTGGTGACCGGGACACAGAATTTCACTCTCGTTCTGGGACGACAGCGACTCTATGCTCGTGACTGTGTGGGAGGCGTCTGGCATCGCCACCCATACGAAGACCCTGAGGCTCATGATCTCAGCCCTGAGGGAGCAAGACCAGTAGATGTGGTCGAGTTTTGGCCGAGGTGCAGGAACTCGTTGAGGAGGCTGATCTGTTGTGAGGCTTGAGGGAGGACATTGAGCCTGTGGATCGAGACCGCACACCAGACCCTGCTCAGGGCCGGTGCCGAAGTGTGCGCAGATGTGGTCAGAACCTTTCAAACCGAGGAACGATTCTCCGCCATCCTCGCCGGCGGCGCCCGCGCCGGGTGGATCGCAGACCGGGCGATTTCCCTGCTGAAGCAAAATACGCCGCTCGACCGGGCGACGGAAGCACTGCTGGACGCGCTGCCGCCCGGCGAGCACACGCCCTTTGCCATCCTGCAGGTGCTTGCGGAAGGCGAGGCTGAGGTGGTGGAATGCGACGCCCCGCCGCTCTTTCTGGTTCAGCGCGGACAGTTGATCCTGCCGCCGGTGCTGGAAGAAGAGACAGGCGGGCATCTGGTGCGCACCTGCCGCTTCCGCCTGCAAGAGGGGGATCACCTGGCAATGGTCAGCGAGGGCTATCTGCAACGGCGCGGCCGGGGTTGGAGTTGGGCCGAGACCGCGCTCGCTGTCAAACGTTGGACCGACACGAACTGCGACGCTGCTCAACTCTTGGGCGCGCTCGTGCATACGTACCGCCGCCTGCATCCCGACCCGCCCCGGCAGGACGTGACCATCCTGGCGATGCACGTGCGGCCCATACGTACGGCGACGGTCTGGACCGGGCCGCCGGCCGACCCGGCACGGGACGCGGCGGCGCTGGCACGGCTGATGGCCGCGCCGGGCACGCGCACCATCTGCGGCGATACGACGGCGCAGATCGCCGCCCGGCTGTTGGGAGCTACACTGGAACTGGAGCCGCGTCCGCCGGAAGGCTGGGCAGAAGTGCCGCCGACCTCGCGGCTGGCGGGAGTAGACCTGGTGACGGAAGGGCTGGTGACGCTGCGAACGGCGAGCCGGAGGATGGCGGATCGCCAATCACCGAGCACAAACAGGTGGCCGGAGGACGGGGCAACCCGGTTGATGCGGACGTTGCTGGCCGCCGATGTCATCCGCTTTATCGTGGGGCTGGCGGTGAACCCGCAGCAGGCGGCGGACGGCATCCCGCTGCGGAAGGTGGCAGTGGAGGAGTTGGCGGGCGAGTTGAGGGCGCGGGGGAAGGTAGTGGCGGTGGAGTACTGGTAAACGCTCTGCCGTGAACCGACGGGGGTCGCGCCGCCGTAAACCGGCGGCGCTGGGAAGGTACCCCAGCAGCGGCGCTTTAGGCCGCTGCGTGCGCCGGGGGCCGACGGGGTCGCGCCGCCGTAAACCGGCGGCTGGGGTCGCGCCGCCGTAAACCGGCGGCGCT
>DAOUBA010000190.1:0-5944 GCA_034432855.1 Anaerolineae bacterium
TGTCTCGTGCCCGGCGCTAAAGCACCGGGCTGAACAGGCAAAAGCCCCCTTCGGGGGCTGAAAATAAGCCCGGCAGGGCTTTCGTTTGGCTCAGCCGTGTGCTTTGAGCACACGGCGGCGCTCAATCAACGTTCGCCCCCCCAAGATTTACATGCGCCCGAGAGCCATCCCTCACCGGTCCAGCGTGTCGTCCGGTAGATAGCAGGCCGCGCCATCGCGGCCAACCTGGGTATAGTGCGCCACCAGGCAGCGGGTGGTGACGGTCAGCGGTAAAGCCAGTGCTTCTTCCGGCGGTAGCCACCGCCCGTCGGAGAGCTCCCCGCCGTCCAGTTGCAGCACACCTTCCCAACCTTCCACCAGGAAGTCCAGGTAAACCAGGTGGCGCCGGCCATCCTTGTAGTACGGCGGGCGGATGCGGTCGTGGACCAGAAACAGGCGGAAGCAGGTCGGCGTCAGGCCGGTCTCTTCGCGCAACTCGCGCGCCAGCGCCTGGGCCGCCGTCTCGCCGTAGTCAATGTGACCGCCGGGCACGGCATAATGGCCCGGCACCTTGCTGAAGCGGGCCACGAAGACACGTCCCTCTCCATCTACCAGCAGCGCGCCGACGACGACCTCCGGGTGGAGTGGCGGTTCACTCATGGTGCGCCTCGATGAACTCGAAGGTCTTGCGGGCGACGGCTTCCCACTCGCTATCCACGACGAGGCCATGACCGGAGTTGGTGAACGCGACCAGTTCCTTGTCGGCGGAGCCGGCCCGCTCGTAGGTGTAGCGCGGGCTGCGCGGGTGGATAGACCGGTCGTGGATGCCGTACATGATGAGCAGCGGACAGGTCACGCGAGGCAGCAGCCATCGCGCCCGATGGCTCAACTTGAGCAACTCGTGCGTGGCGGCGAGGGGATGCTCGTCGTAACTCCAAAAGCGCAGGTGCGCCTCGGGATCGGTCAGGTCGCTTTCGCCAGACTTGGGCATCGCCGGGATCAGGTACTTGAGGACGGGGGTCAAATACAGACGCCGGTCGGCGATCAGCGTGGCCGGGGCATACAGGATCACCCCGGACAGTTCCGAATGATGGGCAGCCAGGTAGAGCGCGATGAGCGAGCCCATCGAAAAGCCGCCGACGAAGACACGCTCACAGCGGGCCTGAAGGTCGGCCAGTTTCCCTCCGGCATGTCCCACCCAGTCGCGCCATGTGCAGCGATTCATATCCTGCACGCTGGTGCCGTGGCCGGGCAGGAGCGGCGCCGAGACGGTGAAGCCGCGCCGGTGGAGATAATCGCCCAACAGGCGCATCTCCGGCGGCGAGCCGGTAAAGCCGTGAATCAAGAGAATCCCCGTAGCGCCACCCTCCAGAAAGAAGGGAGACGGATCGAGGTGCGACTGTCTGGTCATCAAGCCACCTCCGGGTCGGTTTCGCCGGGAGCGCCGGAATCCCCATTCCGGCGCTCCGCATTCATGCGCAGAGGGCGAGGATTTCGCCGACTTCCTGCGCGCCGATGGCCTCGTGTTCACCCAGCTGTGAACCCCGCGCCCTGAACCGCTCCACGATGGGCTGGCAATCGGCCAGTTTGATCCCATAGTCGCTCAACCGGGTGGGGTTGCCGACGCTGTTGAAGAATTCCTCCGTTTTGGCGACTGCTGCATCAATCGTCTCTTCATCGCCGAGGCCCTGGATGTCCCACACGCGCTGCGCATATTGGACCAGTTTGCCGGCCTTGCGCACCCGCTCGTGCTTGAGGACGGCGGGCAGGACGATGGCCAGGGTCTGGCCGTGGTCGAGGCCAAACAGCGCGGTCAATTCGTGGCCGATGGTATGGGTCGCCCAATCCTGGGGCACGCCGCAGCCGATCAGCCCGTTGAGCGCCTGCGTTGCACACCACATCAGGTTGGCGCGCACGTCATAGTTCTGCGGATCGGCTTTGACCTTGGGCGCCTCTTCGATGAGCGTCAGCAAGATGGCCTCGGCCTGCCGATCCTGCAACGGCGCATTCACGCTGTAGGTCAGGTATTGCTCGGCAACGTGGACGAACGTGTCCACGATTCCATTGGCAACCTGGCGCGCGGAGAGCGAGTAAGTCGTCTCCGGGTCGAGGATCGAGAAGCGCGGGTAGACGTGGGGACTGGAGAAGGAGAGTTTCTCGCGGGTGGACTCGCGGGAGATGACGGCATTGCCGTTCATCTCGGAGCCGGTAGCCGGCAGGGTGAGCACGTCGCCGAGCGGCAGTGCTGCAGTGACCGGCGCGTCTTTGGCGAGAATATCCCACGGGTCATCTCCTGTGTATTTGGCAGCGGCCGCGATGAACTTGGTGCCGTCCAGCACCGAGCCGCCGCCGACGGCAAGCAAGAAGCCAATGCCTTCGGTTTTTACCTGCTCGACGGCCCGCATCAGCGTCTCATAGCGCGGGTTCGGTTCGATGCCGCCGAACTCGACCAGCGCACGTCCCTTCAGCGCAGCCATCACCTGGTCATAGACGCCGTTACGCTTGATCGAGCCTCCGCCGTAGGTCATCATAATCTTTTGATCCTGCGGCACCAGGTTGGCGAGTTCTGAGATGGTGCCCTTGCCAAAGACAATCTTGACGGGGTTATGATAGGTAAAGTTCCACATTTGCATCCTCCGTTCAATAGGGTTGCCAGGGACAGGCCAGCACTTCGTCCAGCACGCGCCGCTCACGGTCGAGCGAGATCACCGCAAGTCGGGTCAGCGTTTCGCCGGTGTGCTCGTTGATCAACATCGCCTCAGGCCTGGCTCCACGGATAACTCCAGCCGTGAATAAAACGATGCTTGCGCAACTCGGCGACCACTGTTTCCGGCAGCGGCGGGCTGTCCGAGATGGCACAGTTGGCCTCGACGTGGGCTACACAGCGCATGCCGGGGATGACCGTCGAAACGGCCGGGTGGTTCAGGCAAAACTTGAGCGCCAGCGAGGCCAGGTCGGGGGTATCGGCATCCAGGAAGGCCTTGAGCGCTTCCAACCGCCGGTTGACTTCGGCGATCCGCTCCGGCGTGGCCCAGGCGGCGCGCCAATCCCCCTCTGGAAAACGGTAACCGGGGGTGATCTTGCCGGTGAGCAGGCCCTCTTCAAAGGGCACGCGGACGATGATCCCGACGTTGTGTTCCAGCGCGGCAGGCAAGAGCTGATCGGCCGGACGTTGCTCAAAGATGTTATAGATCACCTCGACGGCGTCAATCAAGCCCGATTGGATCAACTCGATCGGGCCATAGGGGTCCCAGTCATTGGCCGAGACGCCAAAAGCGCGCACTTTGCCCTGTTCTTTGAGTTTGCGCAGGCCCTCATACCAATGCTCGAGCTGGTTGATCCAGGGGGGCGTCCAGGCGTGGAGCAGTTGGATGTCCAGGTAATCGGTACCCAGGTTGTGCAGGCTCTTTTCGGTGCATTCGATCACCCAGTCGGCCGGAAAGACCTCGGCCGCCGATTCGTGGGGCAGGGCCGGCCAACGGAAGGTTTTGGTGGGAATCTTGCTGGTGATGATCACCTTGTCGCGGCAGCCTTTGACCGCCTGGCCGATGAGCTGCTCGCTATGGCCGTTGCCATAGCCGAGGGCGGTGTCAAAGAAATTGACCCCCAGATCGAGGGCGCGGGCCAGGGCACGACGGGCCTCGTTGTCGTCGCGCGCTCCCCAGCCGCCGATACCCCAGCCGCCAAAACCGATTTCGCTCACCTGAAAGCCCGTTCGTCCAAAGGTGCGGTATTTCATCACCTCTTCCTCCTGTTTGCCAACTTACTCCAGATAGAGATTTTGAGTGACTACGCGGGGGCCACGATTCCCGAGGTTTCGCAGTACTTGCCCGTCAGCCCCTTATGGGTTCCTTCACCAGACCCCGGTTGTTTACTGCACGTGCGTTGCCGGACTGTGGTCCCACCGGCGCGCCCGGGACAATCAATGGCTCGCAGCGCAGGAGCGCCAGCGCACTGTGGCCGTCCACCATCTCGCCGTTGCGCGCCATTTCGAATGCGCGCTCCGGCGGCACCACGTGTATTTCGATGATCTCGCCGGCCTCACGGCGTGGCGCATGGTTCAGGCGGACATTACGGGCCAACACAATGTGGCAGATCTCGTCAATCGTGCTGACGCCGGGGCGGAAATAACCCACGTAAAGCAGGTCGTCGCTCTCTCCTCCGACTTCCTCGGCCAGTTCCTTCTTCGCCAGGGCGAGCGGGTCGCCCGCGAAATCGTGAAAGCCGCCAGCGGGAACTTCCCAGCACCAGTCGTCCATCGTGTAGCGGAACTGGCGGATGAGGACGATCTGCCCTTCGGGGGTCACCGGCACGACCCAGACCGCGTTCACACCCTGGACGTAGGCATAGGGCGAGATGTGGCCGTCGGGCCAACGCACCTGATCGCGCCGGACGCGGAACATGCGATAGGAATATGGATAGTCGGTGGCCAGCCGCTGCCAGCCATAGGCGCGTGCATTACGCTTGTCGTCTGATTCGTCCATTATGGTTTCCTCTTGATCCTGTCTAGTTCGCGCAGTTCGCGTTCGGTGAGGTGGCGCCACTCGCCGGGCTTGAGGTTGCCAAGATGCACCGGCCCGATGCGGACGCGGATCAGCCGGTGCACAGGGTGCCCCAGCATGGCTGCCACGCGGCGGATCTGGCGCTTGCGCCCCTCATAGAGCACGATCCGCAGCCAGGTCTGGTTTCCCTCACGACGGAGCACAGAAACCTCGGCGGGCGCGGTTCTGCTGCCGTCCAGGAACACGCCGCGCCGCCACTTGCGCAAGGTCTCCTCGCCGGGGACACCTTCCACGAGAGCGTGGTACTCCTTCTCGTGCTCGTAGCGCGGATGGGTGAGCCGGTCGGCCAACTCGCCGTCGTCGGTAAACAGGAGCAGCCCCTCGCTGCGCAGGTCCAACCGCCCGACAGGGAAGAGATGTTCGGACAGGGGCAGGAGGTCACGCGCCATAGGCACGCGGCCCGTGCCGTCACCCTCGTCGGAGAGGACGCCACGCGGCTTGTGGAGCGCGATGTACGTGTGCGATTGCTTCAGCCGCAGCGGGCTCCCATCCACGGCGATGCGGTCGCGGTCAGGATCGGCCTTCTGGCCGATCCGGGCCACCTGGCCGTTGACCGTCACACGCCCCTGTCGGATCAGTTCCTCACAGGCGCGGCGCGAGCCGAATCCCGCGCGGGCCAGTATTTTCTGAAGGCGTTCTTCCATCGCCGAGACAACGTGATATTATAGCGTAGAAAACACAAGGCGGCAAAGAACAGGGGGTAATCAACCGCCGCGAGTGCAGCGGTCTTGTGCGGTAAAATCGGAGCGCCGGAATAGGGATTCCGGCGCTCCTTTTCCCCAAGGTATCCCTTCAGCCTGTGTCCGCCGGCCGCGCTCGCCGGACCACGGTCCGGCGATAGTCCAGCGGGCTTGGACAGCTATGAGCGAGTTGCCGGTGTCCCAGTGGCCGGCACTTGCCGCACCTGGTTCGTGCAGACTGTGGTCCGCACTGCACTGCATAGGCAGGCTGAATAGTTACTCTGTCCCTGGTACTCGCGGATCTCCACCGCGGGCAACTGCGTCACATCGCCCTCCGTCACCGGAGAAACCCGCGGTCCATCACAGGCCACCAACGAACCAATCAACAAACAAACCAACAAACCACCCCACCTCATTCCCCACAACTCCTCTCTTTGCGTATCCTCGACCGTCCCCACACGGCAATGACCACGTGGACAAGCGCGAGGACGAGCAACGGCACGTCCGTGTAGTGGTGCCAAATGTATCACAAGCATACCACAGCACCGTAATAAAGTCCATAGTTTTCTACTAAATTAGCATTAGAAAAGCGCTCCCAGCCCCTGGCCGTCTAACCATCACTTATTAGCGGTGACTGCTCAGAAACAGATGCAAGAGCAGATCGGCGGGCGGCATGCTGCCTGACCAAGTCGCGCACCGTAGCGAGCGGGTCGTGATGCAGCT
>DAOUBA010000191.1:0-16804 GCA_034432855.1 Anaerolineae bacterium
CCGGCCTGAAAGAGCCGGTGCTGGCGGGGTTTCTTCCAGGAGAGAAACGCTTCCAGCGCCGCCGGTTCACGGCGGCGCGGTCAATCGGTATTCGATTGGGTTGCGGCTAGAGGCCGCGCTATGGATCGCGAAGCAAGATGAGCCAGATGGCGGCTAACCATGCGATTGTACTGAAAATCCTTGTGGTATCCCTAACCCGGACGAGCCGGAACCCAAAACCACCAAGGGCACGAAGGGCACACAAAGGACACGACCCAATTCCTTTATTTCCTTCGTGGTGAATTTTCTTGCCCAACGTGCAAGGATTCATTTCTCAAGGTACTGGTGGTCTCTTGGGCCGGAATCTGCCGGCATTATAGCACCAGCGTGCAACGGAAACAAGCGCCACGCGCCGCCGGGTGCAGGACGCGCGCTGTCTGGCAGGAGTTCAGCTTCGGTTGAAGCCTATGGGCAAGGGTTCTCGCCGCTCGACCCAGGCTGGCGGCACCTGAGGCGCAGATAGGGCGACGATCCCGCCGACGATGGCGCAGGTCGTGTCGCAGTCGCCCAGTCCGCCTGCGGTCCACCACAGGGCTTCCGCAAAGTCGTCGAGGTGGTAAGCGGCACACCACAGACAGAACGGCACGGTGTCCTGCGCGGACACGTTCGCCCCCGTTCCCAGTCGCCGAACTGCCTCCCGGTGAGCGTCACCCGGTATGTCGAGGGCGCTTTCGATTCTCCGGCGCGTGATGCCATCGGGAACGAAGGGGAGCACCGCCTGGAGAAACTCGCGCTCCCGGGGGTGGGCCGGGTCAGCAGCAAGCGCGGCGGCGACGGCCACGGCAATCGCGCCAGCCTGCCCCTCGGGATGGGCATGAGTGACGACGGCAGACCGTTGGGCCTCGGCGGCGGCGCGGGCCGGGTCGCCGTCGAAGAAGCCACCGATGGGCGCAGCGCGCATCGCCGCGCCGTTGCCATAAGAGCCGCTACCGAACAGGGATGGCGCAACCTGACGCCAATCCTCGCCGTGGGCGAGCCGGTTTAGCAAGTGGACGGCGCCACCGGCATAGCCCCGGTAGTGGTCCTGCCGGAAGCGTGCTACAAACAGCCATGCCAGGGCATCTTGGTCAATGTGGCCGTGTGTTCTGAGCACTTCCACGACGGAGAGTGCCATGTGGGTGTCGTCCGTCCAGGGCCAGGGGCCCGGCGGCAACCGGCGCGTGACCAGCGGCGATGGTGAGGTCGAGAAGAACAACTCGCCGAATGCATCGCCGACGGATAGCCCTTCCAGGCTGAGAAGTGCGTGGTCAATGAGTGAGGTCGCTTTCACTTCGCCTCCCGCCTCAACTGCCGCAGGAACGCGCTGCTACGCACCCCCTGCTCGAGATGGTAGGTGATATAGTGTTGCATCGCCCGCTCGGCCTCGGCGTGCAGCGCCGGGGCGAATCGCCGCCCGCGCAGACGGGTGTAGGGGCCGCGCTGGCATTCTTCCAGGAACCACAGAGCGGCAGGTGAGAGCGGCACAACGGCCCGCAGGGCCTTGCCGGCCTCGTAGCACTGCGGACACAGCGCCCCCCCGCGTTCTGGGTCGAGCCCATAAGGCTGCCGTTCTTCCTGCGATTGTCGTGGATGCAGGGCGAATGGAGCAGCGTGCTCGCCTACACAACGGAACAACTCCGGTCGAAAGCCTGCCAGTCCCAGTAGTTGCTGCTCGTAGAAACGGACCACCAGGTCGAGATCGCGGTCCTCGCACAGCCAGGTGAGCGCGTGATCGAGCAGGTCGAAGAGCGCTGCCCCTCCTTCTTCCTGCGCAAAGAAACGGTCGAGCAGTTCGACAATGTAACGGGCATAAGCGCCTCGTGTGAGGTCCTCGCGCAAGAGCGCATGCGGCTCGACCGTCTCGGCCTGGCTGATGATGTCCCACGAGTGCGGCACCCGCGAGACGACAAAGTTGGAGCGACAAAAGAGCTCGACGTGACCGGCCTTGCGGCTACGCACCTTGCGTACACCTTTGGCAAGCACTTCGATCTTGCCCTGAGGTGTACAAAGCGTCAAGACGCGGTCGGCCTCGCCCTGGTCGCGCCGGCGGATGACGATGCCTTCAATACGATAGAGTCGCTCGCTGCTCACACTTCGCCTGCCTCGCGGGCCATTATAACAAAGAACCTCCCGCTGGCAAAGGGCCTGCGGGAGGTCGTGTAGGGCTGTCAACCGCCTAGATATAGTTCAACTCCTTCGCCGCTCGCGTCAACTCCTCGCGGAATTCGGGCGCAGCGATGGCGATGAGCGCCTGCGCCCGCTGACGGATCGTCTTGCCATAGAGGTCGGCAACGCCGTGCTCGGTGACGACGTAGTGGACATGGTTGCGCGTGGTGGTGACGCCCGCGCCCGGTCTGAGCATCGGCACGATCCGGCTGATCCCCTTGCCCTGCACCGTGCTGGGCAGCGCGATGATCGGCACTCCGCCCTCGGAGCGCGACGCGCCGTAGATGAAATCCAATTGTCCACCCACGCCGCTATAGAGTTTGTGGCCGATGGAATCGGCGCACACCTGACCGGTCAGATCCACCTCGATGGCCGAGTTGATTGCTACCTGACGGTAATTCTGGGCGATGATGAAGGGGTCGTTGACGTACTCGATGCGCCGCATTTCGAGGATCGGGTTATCGTGCGCCCAGGTGTAGAGGGCCTTCGTCCCCAGCAAGAGCCCGGCGACGATCTTGCCCGTGTGCAACGTCTTGCGGGCGTTGGTGACGACGCCCGCTTCGACCAACTCGATCACGCCGTCAGAGAGCACCTCGGTGTGCACCCCCAGGTCCCGCTTGTTGTGCAAAAAGCGCAACACGGCGTCGGGAATCTCGCCGATGCCCATCTGCATCGTGGCGCCGTCGGGGATCAGGTCGGCAATGTATTCGGCGATGCGCACGTGCACGTCGGTGAGGCTGCCCTCGACCATCGGACGCTCCAGGAGCGGCTCGTCCACCGGGACGATGTGGGCCAGCCGGCTGACGTGGATGAAACTATCGCCCAGGCAACGCGGCATCCTGGGGTTGACCTGGGCGATGATCGTGCGGGCCGACTCGGCCGGCGTCTTGGTCAGCCCGGTCTCGATGCTGTAGGAGCAAAAGCCGTGTTCGTCGGGTGGCGAGAGGTGCACAAGCGCGACGTCTAACGGCAGGATGCCGTGCTTGAAGAGCAGCGTGAACTCGGAGAGGAGCACAGGGGTGAAATCGGCGCGGCCCTCCTGCACCGCCTGGCGCACGTTGGGGCCGATGAAGAGCGCGTTGGCGCGGAGGTGACCGGCCATCTCCGGCGCGACGTAATCGCTGCTGCCCATCGTCAGCGAGTGGCAGATTTCCACGTTCTCCAGTTCGGGCGCGCGTCGCACTAGCGCCTCGATCAGCACGCGCGGCACGCTGCAATTGCCGGTCAGGAAGACGCGGTCGCCCGACTTGATCGCCCGCACGGCTTCGTCCGCCGTCGTCACGCGGCTCTCGTAGGTCTGCATCCAGGACATGGCTATCCCTCTCGCCCGGCGTAGTAGGCGGCGGCCAGCGGCTCGCTGACGATACGGCCATCTTTGGTGGCGAGCCCTCGCGCCAGGGCCGGAATCTCCTCCAATGCCTGCTCCAACCCGACTTCGGCCAGGCGGCGCACGTGCGGCCAGACGGCGTTGTTGAAAGCGTGAGTCGCCGTGCGCGGCACCGCCCCCGGCACGTTGGGGACGCAAAAGTGCACCACGCCCTCTTCGACATAGACTGGATCACGCAATGTGGTTGGACGGCTGGTCTCTACACACCCTCCCTGATCAATGCTGAAATCCAGGATGACTGTCCCCCGTTTCATCGAGCGCACGATTTCGCGGCTGACGATGATGGGTGGGCGCGCTCCGGGCACCAGGATCGCGCCGATCAGCACCTCGGCGAAGCGCGCCACGCGGGCGATGTTGAAGGGGTAAGAGACCATCGTGGTGACGCGGCCACCGAACTCCCGGTCAATCTGGCGCAGCCGCTCCAGACTGCGGTCGAGGACGTACACCGTGGCGCCGGCCCCCAGGAAGGTGCGCGCGGCATTGGTGCCCAGCACCCCACCGCCCAGGATGGCGACGGCGACCGGCGGCACGCCCGGCACGCCGCTCAGGATGACGCCTCGCCCGCCGTAATTGCTTTGGAGGAAGGTGGCCGCTAACTGCGGGGCCATGCGCCCGGCCACCTCGCTCATCGTCTTCAACACCGGCAGGCTGCCGTCATCCTCCTGGATGGTCTCGTAGGCGATGGCGGTGATGCGCTTTTCGAGGAAGGTCTTGAGCGTCCGCGGGCGGGCGGCGGCCAGGTGCAGGAAGCCGGCGATGATCTGCCCTTCGTGCAGCCAGTCCAGTTCCTCGGGGATGGGCCGCAGCACCTTGAGCACCAGGTCGGCCCGGCCATAGACCTCCTCGCCGGAGTAGACGATGTGCGCGCCGGCCCGCTCGTAGTCGTAATCCACAAAGCCGGCTCCCACCCCGGCCTCGTGCTCGACGTAACAGGTGTGTCCGGCCCGGGTGAGCAAATCTACCCCATAGGGGGTCAGCCCGACTCGCCGTTCCAGGTCTCGGCGTTCCTTCGGGATGCCGATGTTCATACTCTGCCTCCTTCCTGCTCCGGCCTCGGTCTCACCAACAGCACCGGGCAGCGCGCGCCTTGCAGCAATTTGCCCGCTACGTTGCCGTATACCCATCGGCTGACGCCGGAAAGCCCATGCGTCGTCATGCAGATCAGGTCTGCCTCGACCTCGGCGGCATAGGCGAGGATCTCGTCGGCCGGCGCGCCCTGCCGGATGACGGTGTGCACCATGGCGCCCCGCTCGCGCAAGGCGGCAGCGACGCTGCGCAGATAAGCCTGCAGTTGGACCTCGGCCTGTTGGAGCGCGGGGGTGGCGAGCCGCAGGCCCGGCGGGTAACTGGTCAACAGCGCCACCGTGCGTTCGCCCAGCCCAGGCGTTAGCACCGAAACCAGAAACACCCGCGTGACCCCCCTCTGTCCCCCCTCCAGGGGGAAGGCCGGAGGGTGAATGAGGGCCATCATGTAGGGGAGCACCTGCTCTGCCAACTCGGAGCCGTCGAGCGGCACCACGATGCGCTGGTACGCAGTGGCAGGCTGGGCCGCGCCGGGGCGTACCAATAGCACCGGGCAGGTTGCGCCGCGCAGTACTCGTTCGGCGACGCTGCCAAAGACCCAGCGCCCGATGCCGGAGCGCCCGTGCGAGGACATGGCAATCAAATCCGCCTTGACCTCGGCGGCAAAGTCGAGGATCTCGTCGGCCTGCCGCCCAAAGCGCACGCTGACCTGCACGCCGGCGGCAACCGGCTCCAGCCGCCTTGCGACACCCTGCAGGTACTCGGTCAATTCCCGCTCGACGCGCTGCTCTTCTTCCCGAACGCTGATGGGATGCAGAGGAATGTCTACGACAGCGGGCAGTGTGCCCAGGGCCAACGGCGCGACCGAGAGCAGGTAGACCTGACTGCCCCGATCTCGAATCAGTTCCGTGACGTGGGGCAGGATGCCCTCGGCCAACTGCGAGCCGTCTAGTGGTACGATGACTTTACTATACATTTCACCCCCTCGCTCGGAGCGACTTGAGCCGCCAGACGGATGAGGCCGTCACTGCGCACCGAATTTCTTCTTCATTGCCTGCCACCAACGCGCCAGGCGGCTCGGCGCCGGTGCGTCGCGCAGCGCGATCAACTCCGCCAGGTGTCGTCGTGCGGCCTCCTCGCCGGCCTGCATAGCCAAGTCCACTTGATCCAGGTCGAGCAACCCCACTCCGCTGAACAGGACATGGATCATCACGTCGGGCGGTGCATGCCGCAGCCGTTGTTCGACCAACCTCCGGGCCGTAATGGCGGCACTGCGCTCCGCCACGTCAACCAGCGGCGCCCAGTGGGCGCGGTGCAGGAACAGGCGGATGATGGCTTCCGCCCCACGCCCCTCGCGGAGCGGTTCATCGCCTGGCCGCCCGGCCAGGTCATGCGTGGTGTACACTGCAATGACCCGCTCGGCGCCCAACGCGCGCACGACGTCGAAAGGGACAGGGTTGAGAACGCCGCCATCCACGAGTAGCCGACCACGCCACTCTACCGGCGGGAAGAGAATAGGGACGGCGGTCGTCGCCAGCACCGCCTCGACGACAGGCCCCTCACGGATGACGACCTCCTCGCCTGTCTGCAAATCCACCCCCACGAGCGCCAGGGGCAATTTCAGTTGGTCAAAGGTCAGGTCGCCGCCAAGCGCCCGGCGCATGAGTGCTGCCATCTTGCCCTGGCCGATCAGCCCCATGCCGGAACGGTCGCGCTGGGCAATGTCGAGCAGGCGCAGCGAGCGGGCCAGTTGCTCGATCTCGGCCGCCGTGCGTCCGGCGGCGTAGAGGGCCGCGATCACGCCGCCCATACTCGTGCCGGCCAACACGTGCACCGGCATATGGATCTCTTCGAGCACCTTGAGCACGCCGATGTGGGCGATGCCCTTGGCCCCGCCGCCGCTCAATGCCAGACCGAATTTGACATCCATCTCGTCCTCCTACGCACTGTGGAAAGCACGCTACGGCGTTGCTGCACCCGGTTCTGGGCGGATCTCCAGGATGATCTCCCGCAACTCCTGCGCAGCGCGCGTCAGGCCGGCGTCACCGGTCGCTTCCAACGCCTCCTGGGCGTTGACGAGGTGCAGCCGCACGGCGGTCGCGTCGACGCCGGGCGTCAACGCCGCGTCCAGCGAGCGCAGCGCCTCCGGTGCCTTGCCGCTGGCTCTCACCTCGTCGCGGATCGCCTCGATGCGTGCGTGGGAGTCTGTGTCCAGCAGACGGTCGCTGAAGTAGTAGTGCCAGCCGGACGCGCGCACGAACGTGAGGCCGAGGACGATCAAGGAAACTGCGGCTATGAGCGTCCCCATCACGACGACGAGGGTGCGCCGCCTCCACCCGGTGCTGCACGGTCTTGCTTCGGGCTGCGCTTGCCCCACAGGCTGAGTTTGTTCACTGTCCGGCAGGATCACCGCACTGCTCCCAAGTCAGGCGTGGAGCAGCCTTTCCAGTCTGCTGACAGGCTCGAAAGCCTGTTCCACGCTCGCCTATACCAACGCCGCGCCTCTGCGTAACGCCTCCAGATTCAGCCCCAGCAGGCTGCGGTGGCGCTCCGGTAGATTTTTATCGAGCGCCCGTTCGACCACTTCCAGCGGCACGACACCGGTGGCCTGTACCAGCGTTCCCAGACAAACGACGTTCGCCAGGCGCACGTTGCCCAGTTCGGTTGCCAGGTCGCTCGCCGGGACATAGATGGCGCGGATGTCGCGGCGTTCACTTTTCTTTGGCACCAGGGAACTGTTCACCACCAGCACCCCGCCGGGCTTGACCTCTGGCTCGAACGCCTCCATCGAGGGGATGTTGAGCACAGCAGCGGCGTTGGGCCGGCGCACGATCGGCGAGCCGATCTCTTCATTGGAGACGATTACCGTGCAGCGTGCCTTGCCGCCGCGCATTTCCGGGCCGTAGGAGGGGAGCCAGGTCACGTGTAAGCGCTGCTCCATCGCGGCATAAGCCAGCAGTTGCCCGGCAAACAGTGCCCCCTGCCCGCCGAAGCCGGAGATGATGATCTCGTGCTGGGTCGAATGGTTGGTGATGGGCGATTGGTGATTGGGAACCACTCCTTGTCCCAGCATTACTTTGCCTCCATAAGCGCCCTGACCCCGCCTGTTATCTTCGTATCGCCGAGCGGGTAATAGCCCACCATGTGCTTCTTACCCCATTCCATTGCCTCTAATGGCCCCATGTGCCAGTTAGTGCTGCACGTAGAGAGAATCTCGACCAATGAAAAGCCCAGTCCCTCCAGTTGTGTCTGGAAAGCGAGTTTGATGGCCTTCTTGGTGCGGCGGATGCCGGGCACGTCGAACACCGCCTGGCGGGTAACATAGGCCGCCCCTGGCAACACGGCCAGCAACTCGGCCATCTTTATCGGAAAGCCATCCGTCTCGACGTCACGCCCTGCTGGAGACGAGGTGGTCACCTGTCCGGGCAACGTCGTCGGCGCCATTTGTCCGCCGGTCATGCCATAGACGGCGTTGTTGACAAAGATCGTGGTGATCGGCTCGCCGCGGTTGGCCGTGTGCACGATCTCCGACGTGCCGATGGCTGCCAGGTCGCCATCCCCTTGATAGGTAAAAACAACTTTGTCCGGGCTGACGCGCTTGATGCCGGTCGCCATGGCCGGAGCGCGGCCATGTGCTGCTTCGGCCATGTCCACATTGAGGTAGTAGTAGGCCAGCACCGCACAACCTACCGGCGCGATGCCCACCGTGCGCTCACGCACCCCCAACTCGTCGAGCACCTCGGCGATGAGGCGGTGAATGATGCCGTGCGTGCAGCCAGGACAATAGTGGGTGTGCGTAGCGGTCAGGCTCTCCGGGCGTTTGTAGACCAACTCCATGTCTGTAGGAACCGCGATAGTTGTCATCTGCTCATCATCCCAGGTATCAGGTTGGGGATTGGTGGTTGGTGATTGGGGATTAGGATTAGGGATTAGGGATCAGGGATGGGACAGCTCATCGATTCCTGATCGCTCTTCGAGAGCGAGCCGTTCGATCTCCGCCAGCACCTCGTCGGGGAACGGGACGGCGCCGCCTAACCGCCCGTAAAAGCGCACCGGGCAGCGGCCTTCAACCGCCAGCCGCACGTCTTCGAGCATCTGACCGGCGTTCATCTCCACCACCAGTATCCCGCGCACGCTCGCGGACAATTCGGCCAGGCGCGCGCTAGGGAACGGCCATAGCGTGATCGGGCGCAGCAGGCCCACCTGCAGTCCTTTCTTGCGCGCCTCGCGCGCCGCCGTCTGACAGACGCGGCCCATGATGCCAAATGCCACCAGCAAAAAGTCGGCGTCGGCGGTGTCGTACTCTTTCCAGCGCACCTCGTTCGCGGCAATCTCGCGCAATTTGGCCTGCAGGCGCAGGTTGACCGCTTCCATCACGTCGGCCTCCAGGTAGAGCGATGTGATGAAGCGCGGTTCGCGGCCCTGAGCGCCGGTGAGCGCCCAGTCGGGCCGCTCCTCCGGACGGCGCATGGGGCGCATCGGCGGCAGTTCCGCCGGCTCCATCGTCTGACCGAGAGCGCCGTCCAGGACGACCATGCCAATGGTGCGATACCGGTCGGCCAGGTCGAATGCCAACACGGTGCAGTCAATCGCCTCCTGGACGCTGGCGGGGGCCAGGACGAGAGGATGAAAATCGCCGTGGCCGGCGGTCTTGACTGCCTGGAAATAATCCGCCTGCGAGGGATGCACGTTGCCCAGGCCCGGGCCACCGCGCATCACGTTGATGATGACGGCCGGCACTTCGGAGCAGGCGATGTAAGAAAAGCCCTCTTGCATCAGACTGATGCCGGGGCCGGAGGAGGAAGTCATCGCCCGCGCCCCGGCGCAGGCCGCGCCGTAGACCATGTTGATCGAAGCCACCTCGCTTTCGGCCTGGATAAAGACACGTCCCTCTTCGGGCAACCTCTTGGCCAGATGTTCCAGTATCTCGCTCTGGGGTGTGATGGGGTAGCCAAAGTAGGCTTCGACCCCTGCCCGTACGGAAGCCTCGGCGATGGCAATGTTCCCTTCCAGCAGTTCTTTCGCCATACGTTCGTGCTCCTCAGGCTGCGGTGTAGCCCTTGCGCCGGTATACGGTAAAGACCACGTCGGGGCAGATGACCGCGCAGGCAGCACAGCCGGTACAGGTTTCAGTGCCGTTCACTTCGACCGGACGGTGGCCTTTCTGGTTGAAGCGGCCTTGCGCCAGCCGCAGGACGTGCGCCCGGCAGACCTCTACGCACAGGCCGCAGCCCTTGCAGCGCTCCTCGTCAATCACGACCATACCTTTGGACATTGTCACCTTCCGGTGTGAATAACCCCCAACCCCGGTAAAGGTTACGAATGCCCAAGGCCGTCCGTCTCCAACCGGCAGCGCGCCAGGACCATCGTGCGCAGCCGCTCAAATCCCAGCCGCTCATAGCAAGTGATGCCAGGTGTATTGTCCTTCAGGACCTGGAGAAAGACCGTTCTCCCCTGTGCATGGTGCGCTCGCACCAATGCTGCTACGACCTGTGAAGCATATCCGCGCCTGCGGTGCTCGCGCGCCGTGACGATGTTGCCGAGTTCGGCGACGCGGCCCGTCATAAAGTGCGTGCCGCCCTGGGCCACCAGTACACCGTCCCGCCGCACGCCAAACCACGGCCCGCGCGCCAACGGATCGCGCTCGAAGGCCATCATCCCCTCGCTTTGAGCCAATGCCATCATTTCTGGCAGGTCCGCCGGCCCCAAGAGACACGCTGCGCCGGGGTCGAGTGCTGCCGGGTCGCCGCGAAAGAGCATCTGGCATTCCTGATGTACTTCCAGTACGCGGTAGGCTGCCTGCACGAACGGCCACTGCTCCTGGCCCACCAGGCACCAGAACTCTTCGCCGGGGGCGAGCAATTGGCGGGTCAACGCCGCGATCCGCGTCGCGTCCTCACCGTAGAACGAGATGGCGGCGAAGGGCAGGCCGTCGTAGCGGGCCACCAGTGTCTCGTCGTCGCCGGCAAAGCGGCAATCCGCGGCCAGCGCCGTCACGTCGGCGAGGAAGGTAAAGCAGGCCAGCGTCCCTTCCAAATCGCGCTCCTGCCAGTCCAGGCAACGGGCGTGCCAGGAATCGAGAGTAGCCATACCCATTTACCCAGGCGGCACATCGCCACGGAGCACGTACAGAAACAGCGAAGTCAGTCACCTATGGCTGCTTCTCGCTCATCTCCAATCGCAACACCTCGCGCGATGGCATCGGCCCGCGCCCTTTCTAACTCACGCTCCCCCGCTTCGGCGAGCATTTCCCGCGTCCAGTGCCGCCGCTCCCAGGCGATGCGCGCGGCCTCGCGTAAAGTTTGACGCAACTCCGGGCTCAGGGGTTTTTCCGACTCGAAGGCTCGCCATCCACCTTCCGGCGTTGGCACCATGAGTGGCCCTTCTTCCCTCTCGTTGAGTATCAACATCGCTTGCGCCAAGCGTTCCTCCAGATCGTTGATCCGGGCAATGAGCGCCTCGTATTGGCTGGCCCCCAATAACACAGCCTGAGGGCGACCGTAGCGGGCGATATAGAAGACACTCCCGTCTCGCCGGGTTTCTTCCACCAACTCCCGGATGCGCTGCTTGGCTTCGCTCACGGGCACAATGGCGATCATCTTGGCCTCCATCTTGGCTAATATTTTGACCAAGATGATACAGCAGTTGCTCTCATTCGTCAATGTCCGTGTTGAGGGTTCTTCAGCCTCCCTTCGACCTGCGCCAGCGCCGCGTCCAGGTTCTCCAGGTAACCCGCCAGCGGCGTTTCGGCGATGGGAATCCGGATGGGCACGTCCAGATTCACCGGCACCGTGGTGGCAATCTCTACCGTCTCGCTGAGCGGCACGGTCACGTCCAGGTTCACGGGGATCATCGTGCGGATGGGCACGTCCAGGTCGAAGGTGCCCAGGATGCCGGCGTTCACCGGGATGATGACGACCGTCGAGACGGGGATCGTGGCGCGGATGGGCACGACGACCGACTTGCTGATGGGAACGCTGGCTGCGATGGGGATCTCCCGGCTTATTTCGAAGGTGTACGAAAGGGTCTCGTCACCGATAGCGGCGACGGTGGTGCGGGCGCCGGCGAGAACGGTCAGGGTAATCTGCCGGGTGTACAGCGACCACAGAGCATTAGCGATGTTGAGCGCAAGCGATATCAGCATCAACACACCCAGGGCGATCAGGTAACCTCTCTTCATCGGTGCACTCCTTTGTCAGAATAGCGGTATCTGTGCGGCCTCGCGTTCGACGATGGGGTCGAGCCCCAGCACGGTCTTGAACGCGTAGCGGTCCAGTTTCTCCTCGGCCAGCAGCCGCCGCAGATGGCGGAACTTGATGAATTGCCACCCGTCTTGCTCCACGGCTCGGCGTAGGCGCGGGTCGCGCTGTAACTTGAAGGTGACCAATTGCGCCCGTCCGCCGGGGAGCACCAGGCAACGTTGCGCACCTTCGTCAACTGCCCGATCGTTGAGCAGATAGTCTCCCAGGGCAGCCGTGGGCGAGACGGTGAAGACGTACACCTCCTGACCTCCCTCCAACCAGCGCACATCCCATCCGGCTTTGCGCTTCACCTTGAACCCTAACCGTTTACCCAGGGTTTTCAGGTCCTGGCGTAGCGCCTTCAGTTCGGCGGCGCGCTGCGCGGGCTCGTCTTCGAGGCGCAGGCGCAACGTTCCGCCTTCTGGCACGCCATACGAATCCACGCAGGCCAGGACGAGCGCCAGGTCCGGCGTGAGCGGGCCGGGGAAACCGGCGTAGACGGCATTAACGAGGTCCTCGGGATTCCAGGCCCGTTGCAGGAGCAGGTCTCGTACCCGGGCCTCAACCCGGTCGGCCAACGGCGGTTCGGCGCGGCTCACCGCGGGTCTGGCGTCCAGGCGCATATCTGCCAGCCACCACAACGCGCCTTCGTCGTGGTCGGCGAGCCGCACGAGCGGGGACGCTTCGAGCGCGCGGCGCACTGCGCCGGTGGTGAACGCGAACGGCGGTGTGTTGCCCTCTGGGAGCGCCGCCGCCTGCGCCAGCAGCCCGCGCCGGGCCAGTTCTGCGTACACGCTCGCGTGCACGAGCGGCCAGGCTGCCGGTTCCCCACGCGCCCGCAGGCCGTTCACGGCCGCCTCTGCCGCCGCAGCCATCAGGGCCTGTTCCAGCGTCTGCGTATCCGCCGGGGGTGAGGGCTGCACACCCTGCCAGCGCCAGACCAGCCGGTAGCCCGCTTCGGGGCTATAGCCCCAGCCTGCCAGGGTATAGCCCGCGCCGCTGGCGGCCAGCGCGACCGATTCGAGCAGCGCAACATCGTGTTCGTAAAAGAACGTAACTAGGTGGCCGTCGGCGGTCAACGGCGGTCCGGCGGCATTCAGCGCCATGCGCAGCACGCGCCAGTGCCACTCCCAGTCGAAGCGGCGGCGGCGCAGGAAGGGGCGCATGGCGTGAGCGGCGGGTGTATCCCACAGCCAGCAGGCCCACAGCGCCGCAAGCGCCCAAAAGACGGCGTCGGGCCGGGGCGGGTCGGCGACGATGAGGGCGACACTGGCCGGTTGAACGACCTTTTGCACGTCGCGGGCCGCGTGGCTGGCCAGCGCGTACCCTTGCGCCTCACCCCTCACTAGTGCAGCGACGTCGGTGACCGGGCGCAAAGGGGCAGGGGGTTCGGCCAGCAGCCGCGAGAAGCATTCCTCGAAGCACAGCCAGACGTTGCGTTCCAGGTATAGTGGGGGGATGCGCAGGGTGCGTGGGCGGTGGGGTGGTTCACCGTAATGATCGAGGCTGGCGCAGACGTCGCAGCAGTCCAGGAGTGTGGCAGCCAGCGCGATCTTGACCTCCCGATCGGCCTCCAGCCCTTCGAGCCGCAGCGCCAGGTCCATCAGCGCCGAGAGATTGCGCGGCGTATAGAGTTCGAGCAACTCGGCGGTGCGCTCCCGCGCCGGGTGGCCCGATGGAGCCGCCCGGTCCAGCGCATAGTAGTAGGCCAGGCCACGCGGCGGAAGACGGCGGGCGGTTTGGATGTCCTGGTCATCCGCGTCCCCTTCCTGTACACCGGTACACTGGGGACAGCGCACCGCCTTTCTAAAAGAATATCCGCCATCGCGGTCCCAGGCAAACCACACGGCGACTCCGGGCGCCTTGCAGGTGGGACAGGCGGAGCAGTAGAGCGAGGTCAGGTGGCGCTGCAGGGTGAGGTCGCCCTTGGGGCTATCAGCCAGACGAGTGAAGGCGGCGCGGAGCGCTGCAACGTCGGGGCGGCTCAGGCCCATGCGGGCGGCGAGGAGCAACAGGGGATTCACGCTGAGCCCGAGTGCGCGGCGGCCGGCTGCGATGATCTCTCGTATGGCCGCCGGTCCCTGACAGAACAGGTCCACCACCAGGTCGCTGGGCCGGGTGAGACGCTGCACGTACAGCCCTATTGCCCCGACCGGTTGAGCCGGTCGGTAGCGGGCCAGGGGGCCTTCCGGCGGCTGCAGCCGACCGGGGATGAACCATGCTTGTTCAGGCACGCTTCTATTGTACACCGACTTTGTGTCGGAGGCGAATATCCTTGAGTACGGGCGAGGCGAGCCTCGTCCGTACATCTTTTGTGCTTCGTGTACGGGCACGGCGTCACTACGCCCCCGCTGCCGTGCCTGTGAGTGGTGTCGGCGTGGGGCGATCCGGAGATCGCCCCTGCCCTGAGCGTAACTTTCGCATTCGGCACGTGTTCTTATCTGTAGATTACACTGTTGCGCCAGTCACATAAATGGCATTATAATGATGTCAACGTAATGGCCTGGTGTTCATAGCACAGAAAGGAGACTCGAAATGAAAGTGAATACGTCTATAGCCCTGAGAGCAGGGTTGATCGGGGCAGCGGCAGGAGCCGTCTTCGGGATTCTCGTGAGCATCATCCCGTTTCTCGGCTGCCTCTTCTCGTGGGTGGGCCCCTTGATCGCCGTGGTCGCCGGAGCCCTGTACGTCCACTTCTCCGCCGGCAAGGTGGAGATTGCCGAGGGGGCACTGGGCGGGGCTGTTGCCGGCGCAATCGCTGGGGCGGTTGGCGCGTTGGTGAGCAACCTCATCGCCGTCATTTTCCAGGATGCTGCGTTTATTGGGCTGATCCTGGGCCTGATCGGAGGGATCGTGGGCGGTGCCATCGGCGGCGCGATCGGCGGTGTGATCTACTCCCTCATCAAGAAGTAAGACGCCAAGACACAGGTTCGCAATCCAAAGGCCCGGTCAGGATGTAACTCCTGCCGGGCCATTTCTTTTGTCCGGTGGTTACCCGGCGCGCTGCAAATCTTCAGGTTCAAAGTATACCATTGCACGGTGCCGCTGAAAAGCGGTTGCCCGCTTCCTTGCCTGTGCTATAATAAGCCGCGTTGCAGACACTCTGCGCGGAGGTGAAGCGTATGAGCCACACAGAGCACAGGAGAGGGCCACGTGCATTGGTCTGGATCACAGTTGGGCTGGCAGTGCTGACGCTCATTCCGGGCGCGCTGGGCGGTTGTGGCGGTGGATCGGCGGTGGCGACCCCCACGCCGACCCGCACCCCGGCCCCAACGGCGACTCCGTTCCCGACCGCTACCCCGCTCCCCACGCCCACACCGACCCCGGCGTTCACCCCGACCCCCACACCGTTTCCCGAAAACGTCAATCCGCTCACCGGCGAGGTCGTGCCGGACCCCAGCGTGTTGAACCGGGTGCCGGTGGCGATCAAGATTTCCAACTGGCCGCCGCAGTACGTGCGGCCTCAGGCCGGCATCAACAGCGCCGACATCATCTACGAGCACTATAACGAGGGTTGGTTCGCCAGCCGTTGGACGGCGATCTACCTGGGCAAAGACCCACAGCGGGTGGGGCCGACACGCAGTGGCCGGTTGATTGACCTGGAACTGCCGGCGATCTACAAGGCCGTGCTGGCCTGCTGGGGGTTCAGCGATGGGGTGGCGGAGATCATGCGCAACTCGGACCTCTACCCCAATCGGATTGCCTCCTACAGCCTGCCGGAGCAGATTGCGCCCGATCCTTTCTACCGCGACTATAGCCGCAACGTGCCGTTGGAGCACACCGGCTACACCGATCCGGCGCGGGTGCGCGCCTGGGCGGAAGCACACGGCATCAGCGGGCGGCAGGCCGGCCTGGAGGGAATGGTCTTTTCCGAGCACCCCACGGTGACGGGGACACCCGCTTCTCGTATCCGCATTCCCTGGCGCAGCCTCGATACGGACTGGCGCTACGACCCGGCCAGCGGGCGCTACCTGCGCTGGTCCGATGGCAGCCCGCACACCGACGCGCTCGATGGGAAGCAACTCGCCGTGGCCAATGTGGTCATCCTCTACGTGCCGCAGTGGAACACCAATATCATCGAGGACCCCCACAGCGGCGCGCTCTCCATTCAGTTCGCGCTGTGGGACTCGAACCGCGCCATCATCTTCCGCGATGGGGTGCGGATTGACGGGTTCTGGCAACGGTGGAAGCGGTGGGATATGCTGACGCTGACCGACGAGCAGGGCAATCCGATCCCGCTGAAGGTGGGGAATACGTTCTTCGAGGTGCTACCGGCGAGCGGGGACCGTTGGATCGAGATCGTTGTCGAGTAGGGACATTCAATTGAACGTTCCTACTCCTCGAACATCTCCACCTGGTAGGTGTACACGTCGAGGTCCCCGCGGCGATAGGCATCGGGCGGGAGATGGGCCTTGAGGCACAGGTGCTGCAAGAACTCGTGGGGATCGGGCAGTTTTTCCCACACCTGCGGCAGGAAGGTGGCGCGGTTCCAGCCGCGTTCGATCACCACGCCGTCCACACCGGGGCGCAGCCTGGCGATGAGGTCATCGGGGCCGTCGTAATCCAGCCGCTGCGGGGTGCTCAGCACCGAGATCTCGATGTGCAGGTCATCCACCTCGTTGGCGCGCACGGGCGGGAAGCGGGGGTCCTGAAAGGCGGCGGCAAGCGCGTTCTCGCGCACGTCCAATATTAGCGGGCGCCGCGCTTCCAGCGAGCCGATGCAGCCACGCAGGTTACCGTGCTCGGTCAGTGTGACGAAACTGGCTCCGTCGCGCCGCAAAGCCTCCGAAACCTCGTTAAGATTAATTGTTGGCGGCTTTTTCCCCTGCGTCGCCAGCGCGATCGTTTCATGCGCCAGTTTTAAGAGCATCTGTCTGTCCTCGGGTGAAAGCGGCATTGAGCGTCCTCCCGTGTGTCCTCAATCCGTGTACGCCACCGCTGCGTATCCCACGACCTGCCACTTGTCGCC
>DAOUBA010000192.1:0-4758 GCA_034432855.1 Anaerolineae bacterium
AAGGGCACGAAGGGCACACAAAGGACACGAAGGAATTCCTTTATTTCCTTTGTGTGACTTTGTGTCCTTCGTGGTGAATTTTCTTGCCCAACGTGCAAGGATTTCATTCTCAAGGTACTAATCCCCAATCACTAATCCCCAATCACCAATCCCTAACTTGAGGAGCCTGCACACAATGGAAATCCAATTCCTTGGCGCCGCACAGACCGTCACCGGTTCACAATACCTCATCTCGGCCAACGGCAGCCGCATCCTGCTGGAGTGCGGGCTGTTTCAGGGCAAGCGGCAGGAGATGTTCGAACGCAACCGCCACCTCCCCTTCGATGCCGCGAGTATAGACGCGCTGGTGCTTTCTCACGCCCACATTGATCATTCGGGCAACATTCCCAACCTAGTGCGTACCGGCTTCGGCGGCCCGGTCTATTGTACATCAGCGACCCGCGACCTGTGCGCGGCGATGCTCCAGGATTCGGGCGCCATCCAGGAGAACGACGTGGCTTATGTGAACGAAAAGCGCGCCAGGCAGGGGTTGCCGCCGTTCAAGCCGATCTATACGCAGGCGGACGCTATTGCCAGCCTGCGGCACTTTGTGAGCGTGGGCTATAACCGGCCCATCACCGTCGCGCCGGGGGTGCAATGCACTTTCCTCGACGCCGGGCACATCCTCGGCTCGGCCATCGTCCTGCTCGAGATCGAGGAAGGACGTAAGACGACGCGGCTGCTCTTTAGTGGGGATCTGGGGCGCAATAGGATGCCGATCCTGCGCGACCCCACCCCTGCACCGCAGGCAGACGCGCTCATTATCGAGAGCACCTACGGTGATCAATTGCACCCTACATACGAAGAGGCCGAGCAGTGGTTACTCGAGGTGATCGGCGAAACCTGCAGCCACGGCGGTAAGGTCGTCATCCCGGCCTTTGCCGTGGGGCGCACGCAAGAGATTGTCTACAGCCTGCACCGGCTGGCCAGCGCAGGCAAACTACCCGATGTGCCTGTTTTTGTGGATAGCCCGTTGGCCGTCAACGCGACCGAGATCTTTCGCCTGCACCCCGAATGTTACGACGAGGAACTGCGGACGTTCATCGCCCACGACCGCCACCCCGATCCCTTCGGCTTCGACCGGCTGCACTACGTCCGCAGCGTGGAGGATTCCAAGGCGCTCAACGATCTGCGTGGCCCGGCGGTCATCATCAGCGCGTCGGGGATGTGCGAGGCCGGTCGGGTGCAGCATCACCTCAAGCATACGATCACCGACGCAGGCAACGCTGTGCTGATCGTCGGCTGGCAGGCGCCCCATACGTTGGGGCGGCGGCTGGCCGAGCGGCAGTCGGTGGTGCGTATCTTTGGCGAAGAGTTCCCCCTGCGTGCCCGCGTCGAGGTCATTCACGGCTACAGCGCCCACGCCGACCGTAAGGGGTTGCTGGACTGGGTAAAACCCATTGCCTGTTCGCTGAAGCGTACCTTCGTCGTGCACGGCGATCCGGAGCCGGCAGCAGCCCTGGCGGAGGGCTTGAAAGAAATGGGGGCGCGCCAACTGGTGATCCCGACACAGGGAAAGAGTTTCGAGATGGAGTAGGACCTATGAGAGGGACACGGCTATTCTTGCTTCTGGCACTTATCTGCTCAGTCGTCGGTTGCAGTTCCCGTGCCACATCTCCAACCGCAAGCCCGGCTATTCCAACGGAAACGGCCATTCCCACCGCCACGCCGACGGCAACCCCGACTCATCCCGTCGCACCAACGGCGACCTCTACGCCCGGGCCGACGCCCGACATTGTGGCGACTGTCGTTGCCGCCAGCCAACCCAGGACATTGGGGCCGTACCTTTCACCCGATGGTCAGTGGCAGGCCGAGGTTGTGATCTATGATTGCGTCCGTGTCATCGCAATGGACGAAGAGTCGTATGAGCAATTGAGGCTCATCCGTGTGGATACCGGAGACGAGATGGTCATTGATACACAACTGTTGTCCTGTGGCGGCCTGGGTGCCGCCGGTCTTGCCGGTCTATTCTGGTCATCCAACAGCCGCTACTTTTACTACACCAACGCGCGGGAAGGGGTGCCGGACGGTTGCCCCGAATGGTGGGAACGCCCCTACCTTCGCTTCGACGTGCTGAACCAGGAGAAATCCTATCTGGGCAGTGGCCCGCTCTCGCCGGATGGGACAAGGCTTGCAACCTGGCAGGGACAAGAACTGGTGATTTGGGACCCCAATGAGGGCGAGATCGCTCGCGCCCCGGCAGCCGTGCCGGACGCCATGGTCGGCCCTATCGCCTGGTCGCCAGACGAACAATCCCTAGTGTACTTGCAGGGTATATCTGAATCCTGGTGTCCTTTCATGTCCTCCAGGTCCTACGTCGTCCGGATTGATCTGCCCGGGTTTGAGCCTGTGGTACTCTTGGAATCCGACGCGCCCATTTTTGGCTACGTCGCCTGGAATGTGCCAGGCCGGTTGCTCTTATCCGAATTCGATGGACAGAAATGGGAGTTCGACCTAAATACCGGGCAACTGACCCCTGTGCCCTGACGGAGGTATCTGGCTATGCCGATCTATGAATATCGCTGTCCGGCGTGTGGACACATCTTCAGCCGTCGCTTCCGCACGTTGCAGGCGGCCGAGGAGGAAGGCGCGCCACCATGCCCGGCCTGCGGCGCCCGTCAGGTGCGACGGCTGCTTTCGGCGCCAGCAGTGGTGGGCGGCAACGCGGGCGGCGGTGAGGAACAGGCTGAGGAAACCGTGACCAGGCCACCACTGTTTGGCCGCAAGGAACTGGAACAGGTCCTGAAAGAACGCGAGCGCCAGTAAGGTGTTATAGTGTTCTCCGCAGCGCGCCCCGCATTTCGGGCGCGTTTGACAAAATGGCGCTCTGCAGTTAAAATCCTATGCGTATGAAGGCGATAGGGATGTATCGGGGTCTTATCTGCATCTGTCCAGAGCGAGGGCGTTGAACGCCTAGGCTCCGGGCCGGCATCCCGATTCCCAGGCCAACCGGGCCCGGGCGACGGCGCCCTCGCACGGCTACCGTGAGGCGCTTCGCCAAGAGGCGAGGTTGGCTTTTCGTTTCCCTGGCCTGGGAACCTGGGAGGGCAGATGATCCAGACACATCCTGTCATAGAATGCCAACGGGGTTTCCACCGGCATCACGAAAGAATCCGGGTATATCCACGCACGTCCCAATCCCTGACTCCTGATCGCCGATCCCCAATTCCTTCCCTGATCGGGCACACTCCGTTGATCCACCTGAACCGCGTGACTGCGGGTTTGCCGCCCACTGTCGCTCTGTACGTCAAGCTCGAAAGTTTCAACCCCGGTGGCTCGGTCAAGGATCGCGCGGCCCTCTTCATCGTCCGCGAGGCGCTACGTACCGGGGCCCTCTCCGGCAAGACCCTGCTCGACGCCACCTCCGGCAATACCGGCATCGCCTACGCAATGTTGGGTGCCGCGCTGGGTTTCCCCGTCGAACTGACGTTACCCGCGGACGTGACCCCCGAACGGATACACATCCTGCGCGCCTACGGTGCGCGGCTCACTTTTACGGACCCCGCAGCGGGCACCGACGGCGCGCGGCAATTGGCGCAGGAAATGGCGGCGGCTCATCCGGAGCGTTACTTTTACGCCGACCAGTACGACAACCCGGCCAACCCGTTGGCCCACTATGTCACCACCGGCCCCGAAATCTGGCAGCAGACGGGCGGACGGATTACCCATTTTGTGGCCGGTATGGGCACCACGGGGACGATGATGGGAGTGGGGCGCTACCTACGGGAACGTAATCCCGGTGTACAACTCATCGGTGTACAGCCCAATGGTGCGCAGAAGGGCATAGATGGGTTGAAGCACCTCCTGACGACCACGCCCCCGGCCATCTACGACCCCACACTCGTGAGCCGGCTGGTTTTCGCGGATGCGGAGGAGGCGCAGGAGATGGCACGCCGTCTGGCGCGCACGGAAGGGCTGTTCGTGGGAATCTCGGCGGGGGCGGCGGTGGCCGCTGCGCTGCAGGTGGCGCACGAAGTGGGGCGTGGCACCATCGTCGCGCTCCTGCCTGACGGCGGCTTCAAGTACGCCAGCGCGCCGTTCTGGGCAGAATGAAAAGACCTGCATGAAACCCTCGGGAGCCCACGTTGGCAGCACAAAGGGAACCAGTACCTGGGCTTCGGCGACGGTCATCGGCGTGGGTTCAGGATACGACTGAGCACGGGCGCATTGGTCGGTCTCCACGACCGGCATGGATTCAGCCATCCGGATCAGGTCATCCGCCTGCACGTCCAGAGCGAACAGAGAGTAGGTAACACCACCCCGTTCCCACATCAGGCTCAACTGGAGATAAGGGTCATACCGCTGTGAGTCAGCATTCCAGTCCCCATGCACCAGTGCGGCGGGCTGTCCATGGATTTCCACCTCTTCGACATTGCCCGGCCCCACCACGAGCAACGACGGCGGCGCCGCCTCCGCCGGACATTCGGCAATCATGTGGATGCAGTTATAGGAGCGTCCAACAGGGCACCACTGCAAAAACACGGAGGTGTAGCGAGAAAACTCGGTGGGCAGGATGACCTGCACCTCTTCCTGCAACTCGAAGCCATCAGTACCCAGGTGGGCAGCGTCAGCGTGAAGGGGATCATTGCCTGGGCGTAACTATTCAGGGCCGATTGAAATCGCCCTATTTAGGCGCTTCGCGCCAGGTGTCGGCCTGCGCCGACACTGCCCGGTGGTGCAGCAAGGAGCAGGTCGGCGAAGGCCGACCAATGGCCGCAG
>DAOUBA010000193.1:0-2401 GCA_034432855.1 Anaerolineae bacterium
GGTTCACACGTGGGCGGGTGGAGACGATCCTGCACTGGACGGAGGCGCTGCCTGAGGAAGCGCGCATCCAGGCGCCACGGCTGGCATTATATCAGAGCCGCGTGCTCACCGATCGTTACGACTACGCCGGGGCGCGGCAGGCACTGGCTTACGCCGAGGCCGGGCTGACTGCCCGACCCGACCTGGCCCCGCTTCTCGACAGGATACACGATCAGCGCGCGGCGATCGCGCTGTTCGAAGGACGCTACGAGGATGCGATTGCCGAGGCACGCGTTGCGCTAGAGATGATGGGGGAAGAAGCAGAAACGGTGAGACGAGCACGAACGCAACGGTTGATTGGGAGGGCCCATGTCGGACTTGGACGCCTTGCTGAAGGAGTCGCTCAACTACGTGGTGCGCTGGCGTTGTTTCGACAAGTTGGCAGCAGCTATGATGTAGTGAATTCGCTCCAAGATCTGGGGACTGCCCTCGCCGATATGGGGCACTCGGACGAATCAATCGCTTGCGTGAGTGAAGCCCTGGCCATCGCACGCCGGCTAGGGGCACCTAAACTCTTATCCGGGGTGCTGAACAACCTGGGCTGGCTTCATTACGCGCGTGGAGAGTATCGCGAGGCACTGGCCCTATACGAGGAAGCGCTGTCGGCAGCGCGGGGTGCAGATGACTCGCAGTTACAGGCATACACCTCCATAGGGATGGCCGATTTCTACCGCGATCTGGGGGCCTACGAACGTGCTGTCCCCCTGTACGAAGCAGGTTGGCAGATCGCGCGGGAGAGTGAGCCAAGGCTGGCATTCTACATACTGGTCGCGCAGACGGACATGCATCGCTGGCAGGAAGATTATCCCAAAGCCCTTGACCTCCTTGCCCAGGCACGCCGGTTGGCCGAACAAAGGGGTCTGGAGTTCGAGAAACGGGGAGCATTGCCGGTAGCCGAAGGGATCACGCTCGCCGAGAGCGGAGAGGTCGAGGCCGGCCTGCAACTTCTCTCCGAAGGCGCCCGTTTCCTGGAGCAACGCCAGGCGCGACGCGAGTGGGCCCGCGCCCGCTTTCTGTTGGCCAAGGCCCATTTCCTGGCCGGAGATAAGGGGCGGGCAATCGCAGAGTTGCGCCGGGCACTGGCCCTGGCGGACGAGATCGGCACATGCCAGTTTGCCGCGGTGGAAGGGCGCCACGCCGGCGACCTGTTGGCATTCGGCATCGCCGAAGGCGTGGCCGGCTGTCGTGATCTCGTCGCCAAGATCAAGCAGATGCGAGCCTTCAGGGAGGAGCAAGAGCGTGTTTCTGAGGAAGCAGTGGAAAGCGCAGGGGGACGCCTGGAAATCTACGCCCTGGGCGAGGGGCGGGTCGTCCGCGACGGGCGCGTGGTCTCGCCATCCGAATGGCAGGCGGCCATGGCCAAAGAACTGTTCTTCTACATCCTCCTGTACGGGCCACTGGAGCGCGACGCCATCGGGACGGTATTCTGGCCCGATTTGCCGGCAAAAAAGGTGATCGAGAGTTTCCACACCACGCTCTACCGAATGCGCCGCGCACTCGGCGCCGATGCCGTGGTGCTGGACGAGGGGCGCTATCGGCTGGGCGATGTGGACTACTGGTTCGACGTCGAGGAGTTCGAATCATTGATCGAACGGGCGCGACTCCTCCCACCCGGTGACTGGCAAGCCGAAGATCTGTGGCGGCGGGCGGCAGCGCTCTACCGTGGGGATTTCCTGCCCGAGGTGGAGCGCCTGTGGTGTGTGCCCAAGCGCGAGACGCTGCGGGAGATGTACATCGAAGCGCTGATCGGCATCGGGCAGTGCCACGAGGTGCGCAAAGAGTTCGAGGGAGCGATTGACTGGTACAGGCGGGCGTTGGCGGTGGACGAACTGCGCGAGGACGTCCATCGGCGCATCATGCATTGCTACGTAAAAGCTGGTCGGCGCCCAGAGGCATTGGCACAGTACGAGCAATGTCGCGTGATTCTCCGGCAGGAATTGGGCATCGAACCGGCAATCGAGACGAGAAAGTTAGCTGAACGGATTGCTGCTGACTAGACCTAACAACCCGATGTTCAGCAGAGCAGGAACACCGGGTCATCCGGAATCTACACTACACGAGGCTGCCACCGGGTAGCCTCGTGTTTGTTCAGAGGTTCGTTCAGAGAGCTGTGCTATTTTAAATTCAAATTCGAATCAGGAGGATGAGCGATGAAAGGCGCGCAGATGACAAGCCCGATGGTTGGTGGTGGTAGCAATCCGGGTTAGCAGCGACGGAGCAGGATGCCAATGCGCAGAATTGACGAATTGATCTGGACGGCCCTCACCGATTCTGCTTTCCGTGAGCGGCTGCTCAACGGTCAACGCCATGAGGTGCTGGCGGCTCGCGGCCTCACGGAGATGGAGCGGCGGGCAGCATTGGC
>DAOUBA010000194.1:0-3172 GCA_034432855.1 Anaerolineae bacterium
GTCGCCACCGGCCTGGGGGTCACCGTCGGCGGCGGCGAACTGATGTTCTTCGAGGCGACCAAGATGCCCGGCAGCAAGGGGTTCATGGTCACCGGGCAGTTGGGCGACGTGATGAAAGAATCGGCGCAGGCAGCGCTCAGTTACGTGCGCGCCAAGGCCGGTGAATTGGGCATCCCAGAAGACATCTTCGAGAAGACGGACATTCACCTGCACGTCCCGGCGGGCGCAGAACCGAAAGACGGCCCCTCGGCCGGGGTCACGATGGCCGCTGCGTTGGCTTCACTCCTGACCGGCCGACGGGTACGGGATGACGTGGGCATGACTGGCGAGATCACGCTGCGCGGCCAGGTGCTTCCCGTAGGGGGGATCAAGGAAAAAGTGCTGGCGGCTCATCGCGCCGGACTCAAGACGGTCATTATACCCCGCCAGAACGAAAAGGACCTGGAAGACGTGCCCGCTGAGGTGCGTCGGAGCCTCGAATTTGTGCTGGCCGAACGGGTAGATGACGTGATCAACACTGCTCTCGTTCCAGACGGAAAATAGCATGGGGCAAGGTACGCCGTGAAAAACGTTCTAGTTGTGGACGACGATAAAACCTTCACCGGGCTGCTCAAGACGGTGCTCGAGTTGGAGGGCTATCAGGCAGTAGTAGTGACTTCGCCCGACGCAGTACTCCCGACCGCGCGCCAGACAAAGCCCGTGCTGGTGCTGATGGACGTACATGCCGGGCGGCGAGACACGCTCTCCGTGTTGCGAGAACTGCGGGCCGACGAGGCCCTCAAGTCTGTGGCCGTGGTGATGGTCTCTGGGATGGATCGTGCGGAGGAGTGTCTGGCCTGCGGCGCCGACCGGTTCTTGCTCAAGCCCTTCCGTCCGTCCGAGTTGCTGGCGGTAGTATCCGATCTGATCAACCCATGAGAAAACGGAAAATGGGGTCACGCAAACTGGCGTGGAGGCGGATTGACCTGCACCTGCACACCCCTGTCTCTGCGGAATATCTGGAGCCGGGCGTTACGTATCTGGACATCCTCAAGGCCGCCGAGCAGAAGGGGCTCGACATCATCGCCTTCACTGATCACAACACCGTGGCCGGCTACCGGGCGATGTTGGAAGAGATCCGCCAATTGGAGTTGCTGGAGCAACTCGGGCGGCTACGCAAGGAGGAAGAAAAGCGGCTCAAGGAGTATCGCCGCCTGCGGGAGAAGATCCTCGTCCTGCCGGGATTCGAGTTCACCGCCACCCTGGGCTTTCACATCCTCGGCCTCTTTCCTCCCGATACAGACGTGCGCGAACTCGAGTTCCTCTTGCGCCGGCTCAACGTCCCGCTCGAAAAACTCGACGCTGGCTCCAGCGAGGTCGGGGCGACGGCAGATGTGTTGACTGCCTACCAGGTCATTGACGAGGCTGGCGGCATCGTCATCGCCGCCCACGCCAACTCGACCCACGGCGTGGCCATGCGTGGCTTGGGCTTTGGCGGCCAGACGCGCATCGCCTACACGCAGGACCCCCACCTGCATGCGCTGGAAGTGACCGATCTGGAGAGCAAAAGCCGGCGCGCCACCGCGCGCTTCTTCGACGGCTCCCGCCCCGAATACCCCCGCCGTATGCACTGCATCCAGGGCTCTGATGCCCACCGTCTTACCCGCGCCCCTCGTGATCCCAAGAATCTGGGCGTCGGAGATCGGGTGACGGAGGTGCTCTTGCCCGAAGTCAGTTTCGCCGCGCTGCGCGAGGTCTTTTTGGGCAATGACTTTGCCCGCACGCGGCCCTATCGCGCCACGAAAGCGCCGGTGGATTACATCCAGGTGACGCGTGAAGAAGGCCCCACCATCGTGCAGGATTTTCACATTGGGTACGCCAAGCGAGGCGGGCACCTGGCGGCGATCCTGGCGGACATTTGCGCGTTTGCCAACACCAACGGCGGCACACTCTACGTCGGCATCAGCGCCAATCCTCAGGAACGGCCGGTCGGGGTGCACGAGCCTGTCCGGCTGGTCAAACGCCTGGAGGCGGAGATCGAGCGCCGCATCACTCCACCGCTCGAGGTCACCGTGGATGTGCAGGAGACGCAGGAGGTGAAGGTGGTGCGAGTCGTCGTGCCGCGCGGCGACGATCCTCCGTACGCTGTGGACGATAACAAGATTTACGTCCGCAATGAATCTGAGACCAACCAGGCCGTACGCGACGAAATTGTCAATCTGATGAAGCGGCGGGGTGGAGCGATGCCTGTCCTGGCGGAAGGGCCCACCGGCCGTATCGAGCCGCCGCGCACGGGGGTCGAGATCATCGAGACGGTCGAGCGCAAGGGCACCGTTTATCACACGATGCGCGACCTGCGCAACGGCAACATCGTGCAAAACGTCACCCGCAAGTCGGCGCGGCGGCTATGGCACTATGCGATTTCCCAGGCCGAAGAGAATCCCGTGGACGCGGCCAAGGTCGAGTGGCGCGGCGATATTGCGCTGCTCAGGCGGCGTGAGCACGCCGGCCAGGTGCGCTACGATCTGGCGCAGCGTGAGGACGGGAGATTGCGCGTCTACTACGGAGTGACGGAGGAGGGCATTCACGGTGAGTGGGCACGCCTGGTGGGACTGGATGAGCAGACGAACGGTGAATGACGGGTGGCACTTCGCGTCGGTATCCTCACGGTGAGCAATCCCATCTACTGGGGCACGTGCGAGGATGAGTGTGCTCCCCTCGTCGGCGAGTGGGTGAGAGCGCACGTGCCCGCCGCCCAGGTGGAACTGGAAGCGATGGTGCAGCAGCGCCGCAACGTCATCCAGGGCACGCTCCTGGTCTGGAGCGACGACGTGGGCCTCGATCTCATCTTCACCCTCGGCGAGGCGGGGCCTGCACCCCGCGATAGCGCCGTCCAGGCGGCTCGCGCGATCACCGAGCGTCCCGTGTGCCAGGAACCATTTGTCGCGGGACGGCGCGGCCATACACTCATTGTCAATCTGCCGGGCGAGCCGGAAGCGGTCCGAGCCGCGCTCGATCAGGTCACCCCGTCCTTCGGCGAGTGGGCAGGTTTCCCAACATCCCCCCGGACCTAGCATCAGGTTTGCACGCAAGTTTGATATACGCACAACTGAATTCCGCGCATAGCTCCTGAGACCCTGAATGGGCTCAACTGGCGGCCAAATCAGCCCAAATCCGCGCAGAAAGTGCCGGA
>DAOUBA010000195.1:0-1831 GCA_034432855.1 Anaerolineae bacterium
GATTTGGGCTGATTTGGCCGCCAGTTGAGCCCATTCAGGGTCTCAGGAGCTATGCGCGGAATTCAGTTGTGCGTATATCAAACTTGCGTGCAAACCTGATGCTAGGGGGTATGACTTTACGAGACTCTACAGTGTCCAGGAGTTATGGCTGACCAACGCCGCCTCGTTAAACTAAGTAAATTTCTCGCCCTCATCCTGCGCCATCAGCCGGAGCGGTTTGCGTTGCCGTTGGATGAGGAGGGGTGGGCGTCGCTGGCGGAGGTGATGGAGATCCTGCATGGGCTGCCTAACTTTCGCTGGGCTACTCGCGCCGACGTGATGGAGATTGTCGAGCAAGGCTCCGCCGACGGTAAGCGCCGCTTCGAGGTGAAGGAGGGGTACATCCGCGCCCGCTACGGCCACTCGTTGGCGCAGCCGGTGGTCTATGCGCCGTGCGCGCCGCCGGCCCTGCTCTATCACGGCACGTCCCCCGCTGCGCTGGAGGCGATCCGCCGCGAGGGGCTGAGGCCGATGGAGCGCCAGTACGTGCACCTCTCGCCCGACGTGGAGACGGCGCTGCATGTGGGCGCGCGCCACGACGAACAGCCGATCGTGCTCACCGTGCGCGCTGCCGAAGCGCACGCCGCCGGAGTCGAGTTCTACCGTGCCGACGAGGCGGTGTTCATGGCAAAGCACGTTCCACCCGAGTTCCTCCATATTCCTGAAGAATAGAAAACCTCCCGAAGGCTCAACCGACGGTGTCGGCCACCTTCGGGAGGTTCGTTTACCAGTATCCCGTGTCTATCGCCGTCGCTCATAGATACCCCGGCGATGGCCGATCAGGTGAATGACGATCAACCTGTCGCGACGGACGATAGAGTACAGAACACGATAATCTCCAACGCGAAGTTTGAACAAGCCTTTGAACTCGCCAGTCAACGCAACGTGCGACACTACATCACAGTTCTCGGCAAGCCACTTGATCTTGTCCAACACCCGCTGAGCATTGGGCTTTCTCAACCGGCGCAGGCCATCACGCGCTTCAGGCTCAAATTCGACCGCGTATGGCTCTACCATTCCAGCCCTAGTTCGGCGGCGACTTGGTGGGCGGGAATTCCACGCTCACCACGCTGCAGCGATTCAAGCGAGCGTCGCAGTTTTGCTTTTACGCGCGGTTTCAGTTCGAGCCCTTGATCGGGGTCCCCGAGCAGTTCCACTAACTTTCGTTCGACGATACTTTCGACCAGGGCTTCCAGCCGTGGCAAAGTAAGTGGCGTTGTGGTCTGTGCAATTACTTCCCCCATGTGATACCTCCAACCTTCTTCGCCCTGTCTATGCTCTTAACATCCACAGCAACGGCTTGTCGGACGACCGCTATAGCATCAGGTCGCCAGTTTGACACGTTGGGTTGCTGCCGGCATCTTGCGACGTTGGGGTTGTACGGCGCGTTTCGGGCGACGGGCCGGTATTCCATACAGCATTCCCCATGCGCTAATGTCCTCGTCAAGATCCGGCCAGTGAATGCCCTGCCCGTTCCCCATAATCTCAAAGTTGCTCCGCTGTTCTGGCGTTGCTTCGGATAGACGCCATGACCAGGCAAGCGGCACGCTAATGGTGCGCCCGTCGGCGAGTTGCGCGATGATGCTATCGTTGGTCACTTTCAGAGCGACGATGCGCGGTTCGCTACTTGCCGCAGTGTTCATCTCAATTCCATTATACTACTGTTCACTACCGGACACTTTCTACCAGATGGGGCATCTGAAACCCCACAAGGATAGGTAGATGCTCATTCAGGAAATGTTCGAGCAGGTTCAGACCCAGTTGAAAGAGACTCAAATCACAGCGGTCAGTG
>DAOUBA010000196.1:0-9755 GCA_034432855.1 Anaerolineae bacterium
CAGCGATAAGCAGACCTACTACAAACTGGGGCTGTACGGCGCGGACGCCGATTCACCCGTGGCGATGGCAGAGACGTATTTTGCTGGCGGCAGTATGCACGGCGACCTGGCGCTGGTCGAGGCGGCGGGTTCGGTGCGGGCGTTCAGCCACCTGGTCAACCTGGGCGTGCCCTTCCCACGCGACGCCTACGGCCAGTTCGTGGGCTACAAGACCGATCACGACCCCCTTCAGCGGGCCACCTCCATCGGGCCGTACACTTCGCGCGAGATGTGCCGTGCGCTCATCCGCCGGGTGCAGGGGTTGGGGATCGAAGTGCGCGCGGGGCGGAATGTGGTGCATCTGTTGACCGTTGGCACAGGGGAGCAAAAGCGTGCCGCCGGCGCGATCGCACTCGATGCGAACGGCGACCTGGAGGTCTATGGCGCGGAGAATGTGGTCTTTGCCGTGGGCGGCCCCGGTGGGCTGTACAAGACCAGCGTCTACCCCGAGGTGCACACCGGCGGCATCGGCCTGGCGCTGCTGGCCGGGGCCAAGGCGCAGAGCCTGCCGGAATCGCAGTACGGCCTGGCCTCGATCAAGTTCCGCTGGAACGTCTCCGGCACGTATATGCAGGTCATCCCGCGTTTTATCAGCACCGCCCCCGATGGCGTGAGCGATGCGCGCGAATTCCTGCGCGAGTACTTTGCCTCTGCGGGCGAGATGAACTCGATGGTCTTTCTCAAGGGCTACCAGTGGCCCTTCGACGCGCGCAAGGTCATCGGCGGCTCGTCGCTGATAGACATCCTGGTCTACGTCGAAACGGTGCTAAGGGGACGACGGGTCTTTCTCGATTTTCGCGCCAACCCTGACGGGTTCCGTTTCGACGACCTGAGCCAGGAGGCACGCGCCTATCTGACCCGCTCCGAGGCGCTGTTGGAGACGCCCATCGCGCGCCTGCGCAAGATGAACCCCGCCGCCATCGAATTGTACGCCGATCACGGCATAGACCTCACTGCCGAGCCGCTAGAGATCGCCGTCTGTGCGCAGCACAACAACGGTGGGCTGGCCGCGAATCACTGGTGGGAATCGCTCAACATCCGGCACCTGTTTCCCGTCGGCGAGGTGAACGGCTCGCACGGCGTCTATCGGCCGGGTGGAGCGGCGCTCAACTCGGGGCAGGTGGGCGGCTTCCGTGCTGCCGAGTTCATTGCCAATCGTTACGCCGATTGGAGCGTATCGCGGGATGCAGTGGAAAAGGCGGCGGCGCGGGCGATGAGCGAGTTGCGGGCCTGGATCGCTCGCTGTGCCGGGGCCGGCTCGACATGGCAGGCAGAGCGCGAGGCGTTCCAGGCGCGGATGACGCGGGCCGGCGCGCACATCCGCTCGCTGGCGGAATTGCCCGGGGCCGTCGTCGAGGCGTGGGCACAGTTCGAGCGCATCGAGCGATCCGGCTGTGCATACGAGGGGCCGGCCGGGCTGACCGAGGCACTGCGCAACCGCCAGTTGTGCTTTGCGCACGCGGTCTACCTGGAGGCGATCCTGTTCGCGCTGCGGAGCGGCGTGGGCAGCCGCGGGTCGTGTATCGTGCTCGATCCCGGCGGCGAGCGCATTCACGAGAAACTGGGTGATGAATGGCGCATCGCGTTGGAGGAGCCGACCTTTCGCGAGCGGGTGCTGGAGACAGTCGCCGGCCCCGATGGCCGGGTGTACAACGAGTGGGTGCCCCGCCGTCCCATTCCTGTGACCGATGCCTGGTTCGAGACCGCCTGGGCCGGTTTCCGCAGCGGGAAAATCTATGACTGATCTTTACGCAACGCCTGATCTGCCAATCCCACATCCGGAGAAGTTCGTGGCAGAGTCGAAGCATCGGCGATTTCACCTGAAAAACCTGGAACAACTGCGCGCGGAACTTGAGCGGCTGGGCCTGCGGATGCCTGTTGATGAGGATGTGTCGGTGCTCTCCACCCCACTGACCATCGCCGGCCGACGCATGCCCAACCGCTTCTCCGTCCAGCCGATGGAAGGGTTCGACGCACATCCCGACGGCTCGCCAGGGGAACTGACCTTTCGCCGCTATCGGCGTTACGCCGCTGGCGGCTTTGGCCTGATCTGGTTCGAGGCAACGGCGATGCTCGAGGAGGCGCGCTCCAACCCCGGCCAATTGTGGCTGCACGCCGGCAACGTCGGCGCATTCCGCGAACTGGTCGAGGCGACGCGCCGGGCGGCGCGCGAGGCCTTTGGCTGGGACGTGATTCTCGTCGTCCAGTTGACCCATTCCGGGCGCTACTCCAAGCCCACCGGGTTGCCCCGGCCACTGATCGCCCACCGCAGCCCCATCCTCGATCCACAGCACAACCTGCCCGACGACTACCCCGTGGTCACGGACGAGTACCTCGACCGCCTGCAGGATACCTACGTCGAGGCGGCCAGGCTGGCGGCGGAGGCGGGCTTTGATGGCGTGGACGTCAAGAGTTGCCACCGCTACCTGGTTTCTGAACTGCTGGCCTCGTTCACGCGCCCGGGCCGCTATGGCGGCTCCTTCGAAAATCGCACGCGCCTGCTGCGCGAGTCGCTGGCCCGCATCAAGGCGGAGGTGCCGGGGATATTCATCACCACCCGCATGAACGCCTACGATGCTATCCCCTACCCCTACGGCTTCGGCGTGGATAAAGAGGACGGGATGATTCCCGACCTTACGGAGCCGCTCGAACTGGTGCGGTTGTTGCGCGAGATCGGAATCCCGCTCCTCAACGTCACGATCGGCAACCCCTACTTCAACCCGCACATTGGCCGGCCCTACGACTTTCCGGTCAAGGGCTTTTCGGTGCCGGACGAGCATCCGCTCACCGGGCTCCATCGCTTCCAGTCCATCACGCGGCAGATTCAGGAGGCGTTTCCCGACCTGCCGGTAGTCGGCTCCGGTTACACCTGGCTGCGGCACTTGATGCCCTACGTCGCGGCTGGGGTCATCAACAGCGGCGGGGCGACGATCCTGGGCGTCGGGCGCGGCGCGTTCGCCTACCCCGATACGCCCAGGGACGTGATGGAGACCGGGCGGATGGATCCGGCCAAAACCTGTGTCACCTGCTCCGCCTGCACGCAGATCATGCGTGATGGCGGCAAGACCGGCTGTGTGGTGCGCGATAGCGAGGTCTATGGGCCGCAGTACCGCCTGGCGCGGCGTTTCGCGCTCGACCGCTTGCAGGAAGAGGCGCGCCGCTGCCGCGATTGCGAGCAAGCCACCTGCACTGCCGGTTGCCCGGCCCACGTGGACGTGCCTGCCTTCATCCGGGCCTTCGCCGCCGGCGACATTGCGCGGGCCTACGACGTGCTCCGCGAGCGCAACGTCCTGCCGGAGATGTGCGCCTACGTCTGCCCCTCCGAAGTGCAGTGCGAGGGCAGCTGTCTGGAAAACATCTTTTGCCTGAACCCCGTCGCCATCCGCGACATCCAACTGGTGGTCAGCCGCATTGCCCGCCGCGAGGGATTGACTGGCGTGCGGCTGCCGGAGCGCCCGTCGGGTAAGCGGGTGGCAGTGGTCGGCGGCGGACCGGCAGGGGTGGCCGGGGCGATCCGGTTGCTGGAATTGGGTCACCGGGTCACGATCTTCGAGCGCGGGCAGAAGTTGGGCGGCATGCCCGATTGCATCATCCCCGCCGACCGCTATGGCGAGGCGGGCGACGAGATCGCGGCCATCCTGAAGCCGGCTGTGGAAGCGGGCCGTATCGAGGTGCGGTTCGGGCAGGCGCTGGGCGAGAACGTGGCATTGGACGATTTGCGGCGCGAGTACGACGCCGTCTTGCTCGCTGTGGGCCTGTCCCAATCCGCCTCGTTGGGTGAGGCCGACGGCGTCGTGGACGCGCTGACCTTTCTGCGGCAGGCTAAGAGTGGGGCGCTCACCACGATCCCCGACAGAGTGGCCGTGCTGGGCGGCGGCAACACGGCCGTGGATGCGGCGGTTACCGCCCGCAAACTGGGCGCCACCGACGTCTACCTGGTGTACCGCCGCTCCTTCGGCGAGATGCCCGCCTGGCCCAAGGAGCGCGCGGCGCTGTTGGAGAGCGGCGTGCACCTGCTGCTGCTCACGCAGCCCGTAGGCTACGAGACCGACCACGACGGCAATCTGACCGGCCTGCGCATCCAGCGCACGGAGTTGGGGGCACCGGACGAATCGGGCCGGCGGCGGCCGGTGGAAGTGCCCGACAGCGAGAGTGTACTGCGCGTCGGCCTGGTGGTCGAAGCGCTGGGACAGGGCGTGCCGGACGCACTGCGGGAGGCGCTGCCGGGTGTCCTCTTCACCAGCAGCGGCCTGATCGAGACCAAGAACAGCTCATCCGCCACCAGCCTGACGGGCGTCTTTGCGGCGGGCGACCTGGTCAACGGTGGCGCCACGGTGGTGCAAGGCGTCTCCGAGGGGATGCAGGCAGCCAGGGAGATTGACGACTATCTGGCAGGTTGACGGATCCTGCAGTGCCCTTTCGCCCATCATTTCTCGAACACCACCGCCCCGTCCCGCGCATCCACCCGCACCGTGTCACCCTCCTTGAACTCGCCGTGCAGGAGGGCCAGCGCCAACGGGTCCTGCACCTCGCGCTGGATGACGCGCTTGAGGGTCCGCGTGAGCAGGGAATAGTCTGCGGGCGCTTGCGCGCTCCATCTGGGCATGATACAATTTATTAGCCGGTCGCGCCGAGGTGAGAAGAGGTGAATTATGGCAATCATCGCGATGTTCTATGGGATTATCGTTTCGATGTACTACTTCGATCAGCGGCGACATCACACACCGCACATTCACGTCAAATACCAGGAACAAGAGGCGGTGATCGCCATACCAGGAGGCGAGGTGTTGGAAGGCGAACTGAAGCCCAACAAACTGAGGTTAGTCCAAGCGTGGATCGAGATACACCAAGAGGAACTGATGGCCGATTGGGAACTTGCCAGCCGAGGCGAGAACGTGTTCAAGATTGACCCCTTGAAGTAGGAGGGATTGATGAACCCCAGAGTGAGAGCGGTCAAGCCTAATCCTGACTACACACTCACTTTGCTTTTCACCAACGATGAAGTCAGGCTATTTGACGTGAAGCCCTACTTGGACATCGGGATATTCACCGAACTGAAAGACTTGAGTCTATTCAATACTGTCAAGCCTTTCTTGGGGAGTATCCAGTGGCAGAATGGTCAAGATTTCTGTCCGGATACGTTGTACCTAGACAGCGTGCCCTGTTCGGATTCAGTGGAGCAATGGCAGGAACAAGGTCAGGCTACAGACAAAGCAAAGTGGAGGTTCTCTGCTCAAACAGTCCCGGCTAACATTGCATGAACGCTGATGCCGCTACCGCGGCCTTGTATCGGTGCGGGCTTCGTTGTCGGAGGGCCAGCGCCAATTGGTCAATTTGTGATCTAAACTGGCCCGCTTCCGTGAACTCCTTCACAAGACTGGCAGCGTGTCAGCGCGTTCGACGTGTATATGTGCCTCTGATTCCACAGACCTGCCAGGTTTGGGGACCCTGGCAGGTCTGCTTTCATTTCTCGAACACCACCGCCCCGTCCCGCGCATCCACCCGCACCGTGTCACCCTCCTTGAACTCGCCGCGCAAGAGGGCCAGCGCCAGTGGGTCCTGCACCTCGCGCTGGATGACGCGCTTCAGTGGCCGCGCGCCATACACCGGATCGAAGCCGGCACCCGCCAGGTGCCGGCGAGCGGCGTCGGTCAGTTCCAACCCAATGTGCCGCTCGGCCAACAGGTTGCGCAGGTGGCGTACCTGGATGTCCACGATTTGCAGGAGATCCTCCCTCGTCAGGTTACGGAACAGGATGATCTCGTCAATGCGGTTGAGGAACTCGGGGCGGAAGGTGTGATCCAGTTCCTCTAACACTCTCTCCCGCGCCGCCTCGACGCCCAACTCCTTGATCCAGCGGCTGCCGACGTTCGAGGTCATGATGACGATGGTATTCTTGAAATCCACCGTGCGCCCGTGACCGTCGGTCAGGCGGCCCTCGTCGAGCAATTGCAAGAGCGTGTTAAAGACTTCGAGGTGCGCCTTTTCGATCTCGTCGAAGAGCACGACGCTATACGGGCGGCGGCGCACGGCCTCGGTCAACTGGCCGCCCTCCTCGTAGCCCACGTAGCCGGGCGGCGCACCGATGAGTCGGCTGACCGTGTGCCGCTCCTGGTACTCGCTCATGTCAATGCGCACCATGGCCTCCTCGGTATCGAAGAGGAACTCGGCCAGCGCCCGCGCCAGTTCGGTCTTGCCCACGCCGGTGGGCCCCAGGAAGATGAAGGAGCCGATGGGTCGGTTGGGGTCCTGCAACCCCGCGCGCGCCCGCCGCACGGCGTTCGAGACCGCCCGTACAGCCTCGTCTTGCCCCACCACGCGCCGATGGAGCGCGTCCTCCATGCGCAAGAGTTTGTCCAGTTCGCCTTCGAGCAATTTGGCGACTGGGATACCGGTCCATTCGGCCACGACCTCGGCCACGTCCTCCGGCCCGACCTCCTCCTTGAGCAGCGCCCGCTCTCCCTGTAACTGGCGCAGCCGCTCCTCCTGCTCGCGCAACTGTTTCTCCAGAGTGACCAGCGTCCCATATTGCAGTTCCGACGCGCGGGCATAGTCCATCGCCCGCTGCGCCTCTTCGATCTGATGACGCACCTGCTCGGCCTGCTCCTTGGTATTGCGGATGGCCTGGATAGCGGCCTTTTCCTGCTCCCAACGGGCACGCAACGTTTCACTCTGCTCGCGCAGGTCGGCCAGTTCTTTCTCGAGGGCGCTCAGCCGTTCCTTGCTGGCCTTGTCTCTTTCCTTCTTCAAGGCCTCGCGCTCGATCTCTAACTGCATGATGCGACGGTCCACCTCGTCCAACTCGGCCGGCTTGGAGTCAATCTCCATGCGCAACCGGCTGGCCGCTTCATCCACCAGGTCAATCGCCTTATCCGGCAGATGCCGGTCGGCAATGTAGCGGTGGCTGAGCGTGGCCGCGGCGATACAGGCGGCATCCTGGATGCGCACGCCGTGATGCACTTCGTAGCGTTCCTTGAGGCCGCGCAGGATGCTGATGGTATCCTCGACCGACGGCTCGTCTACATAGACCGGCTGGAAGCGCCGTTCCAGCGCGGCGTCTTTTTCGATGTACTTGCGGTATTCGTCGAGCGTCGTTGCGCCGATGGCGTGGAGTTCGCCGCGCGCCAGCATCGGCTTGAGCATGTTGCTGGCGTCCATCGCGCCCTCGGCGGCCCCGGCGCCAACGACGGTGTGCAGTTCGTCAATGAACAGGATGATCTCGCCAGCCGAATCGGTCACTTCCTTGAGCACGGCCTTGAGGCGCTCCTCGAATTCGCCGCGATACTTGGCTCCGGCGACGAGTGCCCCCAGGTCGAGTGCGACGATGCGCTTGTTCTTGAGGCCCTCCGGCACGTCGCCGCGCACGATGCGCTGCGCCAGTCCCTCGGCAATGGCAGTCTTGCCCACACCGGCGTCGCCCACGAGCACGGGATTGTTCTTGGTGCGCCGGCTGAGGATCTGCATCACGCGGCGGATCTCGTCGTCGCGCCCGATGACGGGGTCGAGTTTCCCCTGCCGCGCCAGTTGCGTGAGATCACGCCCGTACTTTTCGAGTGCCTGGTAGGTAGCCTCCGGTGTCGGACTGGTGACGCGCTGGCTACCGCGAATGGCGGTGAGCGCGCGCAAGATGGCATCTTCGGTGACGCCGTGCGCGGCCAAAAAGCGCCCCGCCTCGCCGCCCTCCGCGCCGGTGAGCGCGAGCAGCAAGTGTTCGGCGCTGACGTATTCGTCGCGCATGCGCTGGGCGATCTTTTCCGCCTTCTCTAGCGCCCGCCCCAACTCGCGCGAAAGCCCCACCTGGGTCGTCGCGCCGTAGACTTTCGGCTTCCCCTGCAACATCCGCTCCAGCGCCAGCGCCATTTCAGCCGGGCTGGCCTCCAGTTTCTGCACGATTTGCGGCACGATGCCTTCGGATTGACGCAAAAGGGCCAGGAGCAGGTGCTCCGGCTCGATCTGGCCGTGGCTGTATTCGCTCGCCAGCGACTGTGCGCCGATAACGGCTTCTTGTGCTTTCTGTGTGAACTTGTTGAGATCCATACGTGTTACCCCCGTGATGACGTGATGCGTGAAACGTAAAACGTGAAACGTGATTGTCCGGCAATGAACGTCCTTACGTTTTACGCTTTTTACACAATTGTACCGCCTACGCATTAGAGCCACACTAGCGGCGCATTGGATTTGCGTAAGAAGGGCCTGGGCCGCAATGAACAAAACGGCCATCAGCCGCATGTAAGCAGACAGAGAGGATAACCCATCAAGTGGCACGAGAGGTGTGAGATGAATCGCCTGGGCATTGCATTTCGCGTGGTGTTCCATCTGCCGGCCGTGTGGCTGGCGCTGGCGGTGGTGGCGCTGGCCATCGCAATCAACGGGAGCGATCCCTTTGCCGATATTCTGCGTTACGCCATCCGGCGGCTGTTCTATTGAGCGCGGTAGAGCCCGGCGGGCGCATGCGGGTCCTGGGTGAACATCGGCTGCGGGGCCCCCCGGTGCGTGAAGGGCGCCGGGCCCAGGGTGGATATCGGATCAAACAAAAGGCCGGGCTCGTTCGCGCCCGGCCTCTCTCCTCTGGCTACTGTTTAGCCTTCACCGTTCTGCTCGCGCGTCTCCGCCAGGTTTTCGTACAACGTGCGGCTAAAACCGGTGATGGTGAGGAAACGATCCAGCAATTCCCGTTCCATCTGGGCGTCGCGCACCTGGAGATAACCGCCGTGCACCAGCGCCAGGTCGAGACACAGTGACTTCTCTAGAGTGTGGAGCGTGGACGAGATTGTCCGCGAGTGCCCGTTGAGCCGCTTCCTGGCTAACTCCGCGAGTTGCTTCCGCGCCAGTGCCTCCAGCAGGATCAGGTCCTCGAATGTCAGGTCGGCCTCGGCCATCCGCTGCCCGAATCTCAAACGCGCCTGTACGTGCTCTTCGTCGAACGCGCCGTCGAGCAGCCCGGTCAGCCATTCGCGGAGCACGCCGTGCAGGCGGCGGACGAAACGCGCGTTGGCCATCAACGGCTGCGTGCCCTTGAGTTGGGCCAGTTGCTCACCGAGACTCTCGATGATCGCGTCGAGATCGGAATCCAAACAGTCGCGCAGTCTGACAATCCGCTCGCGGTCGGTCGGACTCCAACCCACACACGCCTTGATTCTCTCGAACCAGACTGTCACCACAGGGTCCCCGTCCTCTGCCCGCCCTTGTCACATGTCTGCTGTCCCGGCCCGCTTCTGGCCCACGTCCGCAGCCTTGCCGTAACCGCCGAGCCGACGCAGCAACAATCGCCAGCGCCGCGTCATCGCCGATCCCCAATGACTGCGGTATGCGATCTGCCGCGAGACGCGCCGCAACCGCTGGAATACCGCAACTGGGGGATGTTCTGTGTCCTGTACCATCTTTTCCATTCCGAGTATAGCATACCACAGAAAGCGACACCCGCACGTTGCGAAGCGGTTACGATTTGGTTACCAATCTGCGGCGCGATGGCTTCTCAACTCAGGCGAACTGTTATATAATTAGATTCCGGTACAAAACTACGGTAAGAGGCGTCTCTGACACCGATTTCGGGCTGGAGAGCCCTCCTACGGCGTTTTGTACCGGAAACTAATTAGTACCTTGAGAATGAAATCCTTGCACGTTGGGCAAGAAAATTCACCACGAAGGACACAAAGTCACACAAAGGAAATAAAGGAATTCCTTCGTGTCCTTTGTGTGCCCTTCGTGCCCTTGGT